>CAZRRU010000001.1:0-8140 GCA_964602635.1 uncultured Gemmatimonadota bacterium
TCTCATGGATCGTGTAGACCGCGTTGCGGTAGGCCCGGATGCGGAAGGGGTTGGTCTCGCCCTGGATCTCCAGCAGCGTGGCCATCTCCGAGAGGATCGCGGCGATCTCGATGTTCTCCATGGCTACTCTTCGCCCGCCCCTTCCAGAAGCTCCAGGAACCCGGCCTCGTCCAGCACCGTGACCCCGAGGTCATTGGCCTTGTCCAGCTTCGACCCCGGATCCGCACCGGCCACCACGTAGTCGGTCTTCTTGCTCACCGAGCCCGTGACCTTCGCCCCCAGGGCCTCGGCCCTCTTCTTAGCGTCCCCGCGGCTCATGCTCTCCATTCCGCCGGTGAACACGAACGTCCTTCCTTCGAGTGCGCCTCCGACGGGCGCGGTCTCGGCGACCTGCACCTGCATGCGCTCCGTGAGGCGAGCGATGTTCTCCGCGTTGTGCGGCTCGGCGAAGAAGGCGACGATCCTGGCGGCCATGATGGGGCCGACCCCGTCCACGTCCGTGAGCGCGTCCTCGTCCGCGGCCATGATGGCGTCCAGCGTACCGAAATGCCGGGCCAGGGAGCGGGACACCGCGCCGCCGACTTCGGGGATCCCGAGGGCCGCCAGGAACCGGTGCAGCTCGGGCTTCGAAGCCGCCTCGATCGCCGCGACCAGGTTGCCGGCCGACAACTCGGCGAAACCCTCGAGCTCGACGAGCCGATCGGCCGCCAGGTCCAGAAGGTCGGGCAGACGCTCCACCAGTCCCTGTTCGACCAGCAGGCGGGCCGTCTCCTCTCCGAGGCCCTCGATGTCGAGCGCCCCGCGAGACCCGAAGTACTGGATTCGGCCCTTGAGCTGTGCCCGGCAGCCGAAACTGTTCGGGCACACGGTGAAGGGCCCGCGCTCCACCAGCTCCGTTTCGCACGAAGGGCAGGTCTCCGGCATCCGGAAGGCGGGTCCACGCTCTCGGCCCGCTTCCTCGATTCGCCCGATCACCTGCGGGATCACGTCGCCTGCGCGCTGCACCCGGACCAGGTCGCCCGGCCGCACGTCCTTGCGCGCCAGTTCCTCGCGATTGTGCAGGGAGGCCCGGCTGACCGTCACGCCTCCGATGTTCACCGGCTCCATGATGGCGACCGGTGTAACCACGCCCGTGCGGCCCACGCTGGCCAGTATCCGCTCGATCCGGGTCTGCTCGACCCGGGGAGGAAACTTGAACGCGAAGGCCCAGCGCGGATGGCGAGACGTGAAGCCAAGCTCCTCCCGGGCCGCGAGGTCGTCCAGTTTGATCACCACGCCATCAATCTCGAACGGGAGCTCGTTGCGCCCGGCGTCGAGGCGCGCGTGGTACGCCAGGATTTCCTCGGGGCTGGCAGCACGTTCGGAGTACTCGTTGACCAGGAATCCCCAGTCGCGCAGCGCCGCCAGCGTCTCCCACTGCGTTTGGGCGTCCAGCCCGGAGCTGGCGAGGACGTCGTACGCGTAGGCCTCCAGGGGACGGGACGCGGTGATCCGCGGATCGAGCTGGCGCAGTGACCCTGCCGCCGCGTTACGCGGGTTGGCGAACGGCGGCCGTTCCTCGGATATGAGTCGTTCGTTCAGGTCGTAGAACGCGTCCACCCGGATGATCACCTCGCCGCGCACGGCCAGCATCGCCGGGACTGGACGGACATCCTCGCGCAACCTGAGCGGTATGGAGCGAATGGTGCGGGCGTTCTCGGTGATCCCTTCCCCGCGGATCCCGTCGCCACGCGTGGAAGCTCGAACCAGGAGACCGTTCTCGTAAACGAGCTCGATCGACAGGCCGTCGAGCTTCGGTTCCACCACCCACACCGCGCGCGACGGATCGTCAAGACCGCGCTCCACCCGGTCGGTGAACCTTCGCAGGGCCTCCTCGGTCTGATCGGAATCGAGGCTCAGCATCGGCGCTTCGTGCTGCACCGAAGGGAACGAGCCGAGCGGTTCGCCCCCAACGCGCTGGGTAGGCGAATCCGGCGTACGCAGATCCGGGAAGATATCTTCCAGAGAATGCAACTCGCGGAACAGGACATCGTATTCCGCGTCCGACAGCTCCGGGGAATCCAGCACGTAGTACAGATGATCGTGGCGGCGGATCTGCTCGCGCAGCTCTTCGATGCGGGCCGCGGCCGACTGTCGATTCATGGGCGCCTGGTCGTTTCGGTTCAGGGCTCGGCCAGCGTGCCGATCCCACCCTGCCCGGGTATTATGTGCGAACTCTTTTCGCCGGCTGACGTAACCGGAGGCAAACGTGACAACACCGCTCGAGTTCACGGAACAGGTCGCCGCGGCGACCGACCACGTATATGAGAAGGTCAAAGGTAGCATCCCCCGCTTCGAATGGGAGATGCACGCCCCGTTGATCGCCGAGATCAACCGCATCAAGAAGGAGAAGAACGCGGTGATCCTTGGCCACAACTACATGGTGCCGGAGATCTTCCACGGGGTCAGCGATTTCGTGGGCGACTCGTTGGGCCTGTCCATCATCGCCCGCGAATCCGAGGCCGACGTCATCGTGTTCTGCGGCGTCCACTTCATGGCCGAGACCGCGAAGATCCTCAACCCGTCCCGCACGGTGCTGATCCCCGACCCCGACGCCGGCTGCTCGCTGTCCGAGAGCATAACTCCCGCCGACGTTCGGCTGCTCAAGGAGCGCTACCCGGGCGTGCCCGTCGTCACGTACGTGAACACGCCCGCCTCGATCAAGGCGGAGTCGGACATCTGCTGCACGTCGGCCAACGCGGTCGCCGTCGTGGAGTCTCTCGGCGTGGACCGGGTGATCTTCCTGCCGGACGAGTACCTGGGCCGCAACGTCGCCAATCAGACCGACGTGAGCGTCATCACGTGGGCCGGGCGCTGCATCGTGCACGAGCAGTTCACGGTGGACGAAATCCACGCCTACCGGGCCCAGTACCCGGACATCGAGGTGATCGCCCACCCGGAGTGCTCGCCCGAGGTGTGCGCCGAGTGCGACTTCGTGGGCTCGACCACCGCGATGATCGACTATCTCGACGAGGCGAAGAGCGGCCGGGTGATCATGGTCACCGAGTGTTCGATGTCGGACAACGTCGCGGAGGCGCACCCGGAGCTCGAGTTCATCCGCCCGTGCACGATCTGTCCCCATATGAAGAAGATCACGCTCGAGAACACGCTCGCTTCGCTGCAGGAGATGAAGCACGAGGTCTTCGTCGAGGAGGACGTGCGTGCGAAGGCCCTTCGTTCGGTCGAGCGGATGCTGGAGATCGGACGAAAGGACTGATACGCAGGCTGGTCGCCATCGCCGAGGCGGCCCTCAGCGATCGGTTCCGCTGGCGCTGATCCGGCCTCAGCCCGCGACGGCCACCGCCCTTCCCCACACCTCGTCGAACATCTCCCGTGTCAGGCGTCCGGTGAACGTGTTCTGCTGGCTGGGATGATACGAGCCGATCAGGGTGAGGTCACCGATCTCGACTTCGGCGCCGTGGCCGAACTTCGGCTTCGGAGAGGGAACGGCGTAACCGAGGACGCTCAGCACCCCAAGGATAGCGTTCCACGCGAATCCGCCCAGCGCCACGACCGCCTTAAGGTCACCCAGGGCCCGGACCTCTCGCTCGAGAAACGGCCGGCAGGCCAGGCGTTCGGCGGATGTCGGCTTGTTCGCCGGCGGTACGCAGCGCACGGCCGCCGTCAGCCAGGCGTTCGTCAGCGCCAGCCCGTCGTCCCGCCACACGGACTCGGGCCGGTTGGCGAGGCCCGCCCGGTGGAGCGCGCCGAACAGCCATTCCCCGGAGCGGTCGCCCGTGAACATGCGGCCGGTGCGGTTGGCGCCGTGCGCCCCCGGGGCCAGGCCGACGATGAGGATTCGGGCCGCCGGGTCGCCAAACGAAGGAACGGGCCGTCCCCAGTATTCGTCGTCGGCGTACGATGCCCTCTTCGTACGGGCCACTTCCTCGCGCCACTCGACCAGGCGCGCGCAGCGCCGACAAGCTGTCACCTTGTCGTTGAGGCGCTGCAGCTCCCGGGAACCGGGCGAGCGGGTCACGCGATCGGCAGCTCCACGTCGAGCTGCTCCTTCGGCGCGTCCAGCACGACCGACGTATTCGTCCCCTCGATCCCCGGCAGTCCGAGCATGCTCTTGATCTCCCGGTTCATCTGCGATTCGTCCTCGAATCGACCGATGACCATCACGTCGAACTCGCCCGTGATCTCGTAGACGTGCGTCAGGTGGGGGTGCTCGATCAACGACCTGATGACATTGCCGAGGGCCTCGCCTCGAGCCTTGATCCGGGTCACGGCGACCAGACCCAATCCGAGCGCGCGGTAGTCGATCACGGGGCGGTACCCCTGGATCACGCCGCGTTCCTCGAGGTCCTTCAGACGATGGCCCACGGTGCTTGCGGCCACGTCCAGCTCCTCGGCCAGCTGGCGGTTGGACCGGCGTGCGTCGGCCTGCAGCGCCCGGATGAGCCGGATGTCCAGATCTCGGTATGTCACAGGTTCTTCTCCGTCGGTAATCGGACACACGTTGTGCCTCATCCTGATTCTCTTCAGATTCCGCGCTTCACACAAGTCAACACCGGTCATTCGGACGAAAAGACGGATCTGTTATGAGGAACGCCGCTGCCGCGATCGCCCTGACGGTCCTCCTGGCAGCGTCTCCCCTGCCCCTCGGGGCCCAGGAGACGCCGGCCCCCGGGGATTCGTCGAGCAGCTCCGGAACCGACTGGTTTCCGGGTCGGTTCGTGGTAGCCCCCCTGCGTGCGGCACCGCTGGTAGTGCACCTGGGGGGCGGCTTGTTTTCCACAGAGCGTGATATCGACGACAGCATCGATGGGTCGAACCTGGAGGCACAGGTCGCGGTGGGCGTCCGAATCCCGGTGGTTCGTTTCCAGGAGGAGAGTCCGGGACGACCGGCGATCGACCTCGGGTTCGAGGTCGGAGTGTTCTCCCGCTTCTTCATGGAATCGATCGAGAAGGAGCAGATCGCCACGGACTACAGGGTCGGCGTGCCGTTGGGCATCCGGTACGGCATGTTCGATTTCGGGCTCACCCTCCTGCACGTCAGCTCGCACTTCGGCGACGACTACGTGGACGACAATCCGCAGGACGTGTTCCAGAGCTCGCGCGAGGGATTCGAGCTATTGCTGGGCCTGCGCCCCGGATTCTGCGGCCGGATCTACGTGGGCGGCGATCTCAACCTGGGACGCAGCGAGGATTTCACGGGCACCGGCTTGCCCGGCGACCCGTTCGTGATCTTCACGACCGTGGAGAAGTGGGCGTTTCGATTCGGGGCCGAATGGGACCCCACACAGTGGGGCGGCAAGCGAATCGCGCCGTTTGCGGCGGCGGACTTCGAGATCACGGAATTCACCGAACGCATAGCCTCGCATGTCGTGGTCGGCGCTGCCTTCCGGATCAAGACGGTCCGTTTGCTGCTCAACGCCGAGTACCACGACGGTCCTTCCCCGATGGGACAGTTCCGCACGGTGGACGAACGGTGGATCGGGGCCAATCTGACCGTGGAACTGTAGCGGCACGCGTGGAAACTCGAGTACGGAGGAGACGAATGACGAAACGGGAAACGGAACGACTCGAGCGGAGGATCGCCGAGCTGGAACGGACACGGGCGCGCGATCGGCGCCTCGGGCTGGCAGGGCTCGTCACGGCGGCCGTGGTGGTCCTCGCCGCGTGGTCCCCACTCGAGTCCCAGGAAGCACGACACATCGTGGAGATCAGTGCCGGTTCCAATCACACGTGCGCGCGCACGGCCGACGGACAGGTCCTGTGCTGGGGGTCGAACGAATTCGGGCAGCTCGGCACGGGGACTACGCGCTTCAACGACCCCACCGGCCGGGGGCGGTGCCTGTCGCCCGACATCCAGCCGGGCACCTACGCGCCGGCCGAGAGCAGTCCGATGATCGACTGCTCCTCGCGGCCGGCACGGGTGCTGCTGCCCTAGATCCGGATCAGCGGGCCAGGACCTCCTCGAACAGGGCGATGGCTCTACTCGTTCAGGATCTCCAGCAGCACGTCCTGCGCCCGCGGATCGCCGGATTGGCCGATCCAGAAGATCGCGTGCTCACGTAGCTCCGGGTCTTCCTCGCTGCGGGCGATCTCGAGCATCTTGTCGAACGCCGCATCGCTGTCGACCTGCGTCAGCGTGAACAGGATGTGTTCCTTCATATCCGTGTTGTCGCCGGCCGAGTCGTACATCTGGCCCAGCACCCGGGCGTCCAAGTTACCGGACTGGCCCGCCATGAACAGGGCCATCTCGCGGACCTCGTCTTCCTCGTTCTCGTTCGAGAAGATTGAGAGCAGCCAGTCTCCGTCCACGGCCCCGTCCATCTGTGTCAGGGCGAACAGGATCTGCTCGCGCACATCCGGATCATCCACGTCGTCGAACATCTGCTTCAGGAGCGCCGCGTTCTCCGGCGACGGGTGCTGGGCGAGCCCGTGCACCGCCATCGCGCGCACGTCCGGATCGACGTCGGACCGGGAGGCGTAGTCCCGGAGGATCTGGCCGGCCCGGGGGTCATCCGTCTGCCCGAGGGCGAAGACGGCCTGGCCCTTGAGATCCTCGTCCAGGTTCGGGTCTTCCAGGATCGAAATGGTGGCGTCGATGGCCCTCGGATCGTCCACCTGGCTCAGCCAGAAGGCCGCCTGACCTTTCACGTCGGGATCGGGGTCGTTTCGCACGACGTCCAGCATCACGTCCAGCGTCTGGTCGGACTCGTGCTGGCCGAGGATGAACACGGCCTGCTCGCGAAGCTCGGCTGTCTCCGGGGTCCGATTCTCCAGCACCTTCGAGAGATACGGGATCGCCTTTTCCGGGTCGGCCTGGATCAGCGCGTGCAGTGCCATGGCCTTGATATCGGCTTCTTCCTGGTATTCGTGCTCCTGGACCTCGCGGCGTTCCCGCTCGGAGTGCCGCTCCGCCTCCCGTCGCACCTCGCTCGCCTCGATCCTGTGGGCTTCCTGCGCCAGGCGTTCGGCAGCCTGGGCGTCGCCGCGCCGCGCCAGCTCGCCCTCGATCCGGACCATCAGCTCCTCGGCGTCACCGCTCGAGGCCGCGTCCGGGTAGCGCGACAACTGTTCGTTCAGCTTGCTATACGCCCTGTCGTAGTTGCTCCGACCGCCCATGCGGTAGTACGCCAGCGCCTGGTAGTACAGCGCCTCGGCCGAGTACTCGGGCTCCTCCTCGAGCGACACCTCGAACAGCTCGATCGCCTTGCGGTACTGCGACTCGTTCAGCGCCCGACGGGCCGCCCGGTAGATGGTGTCGGCCATCGCCGTCGCCTGGTAGGCCAGCTCCGTCACGCGTGCCACCTCGTAGCGGGTGGCGGCGCTCATGGCCTGAGCGGACATCGCGCTCGCCTGCGCCGACAGCGCGATGGCCTGTGCGTACATGTGCTCGGCCGCCTGAGCCTCGTCCTGCCCTATCGCGCGTCCCGGCAACAGCAGGACTGCCAGGCAGAGCAGAGCCCCCGATCCCTTCATCATCTTCTTCGACATCTTTCTCTCCTCTTCCTCGTGCGTCTTACAGTCCCACCGTAGCCGGCGCGGTCGCCTGGGCGGCCTTGAGCCGGAACAGCAGCTGACTGGATTCCAGACCCTCGTCGATGATTTCTACTTCATTCGGATCGCCCGTTCTGAGCTGGACGATCTGAGCCAGCACCAGCTCCAGGTCGCTGAGCAGCATCCGGAGCTCGGGATCGTCCCCGGCCGGTGAGTCCAGCAACAGGCGCGTATCCGTCAGGAGCCGCTTGGACCATGTCCCGATGTCCACGTCGTCCAACTGATCCGAGCGTGCGTCCACCCGGAACATCGTCAGGAAAGTCTCGGTGCGGTTGAGGTGCCGGGCCGCGGCCACCCGGTACGAGCGTGGCACCACGTTGGCGGCCCCGTCGGGCGTTCCCTCGGCGTTCGCTCCGTCTACGACCGCCGGCACATCGGAACCGCCGTCCGCCACCGTCGTGTCCACGTCCGGTCCCACGAGCGAGCCGCGCCCGAGGACCACGCCGATCACCAGCGCCGCAGCGACCGCGGCCCACCAGGGCTGGGGCCGGAAGCGCCGGATCGGCACCACATCGGCGGCGCGCGCCGCCTGGATCACGGCCCACATGTCGTCGCGCGGTGTCTCGGGCGGCACGTGGTACGCCTCTCG
>CAZRRU010000002.1:0-9264 GCA_964602635.1 uncultured Gemmatimonadota bacterium
GCGATCCAGGGTCATGCCGTACCCGTCGCAGGTGAAGTCGAAAACCGACTCGCCAAACAACAGCGGCGGCACGGCCAGCACGTGCGACTTGCTGTCCGGGTCACACAGGTTGATGTCCAGCTTGAGCCACACCACCGACAGGGCATGCGGCGAGTTGTTGCGATACCCGATGGTCTCCGAGCCCCGCAGTACGTTCGTGGAAGGGTCGAGCGCCGCCTCGATCCGGTAGTCCACCTTCTGCTGCCAGTAGTCGGGTCCCGGCCGGCCGGCGCCCGTCCGGATCGTGTTCGGCGTCGCGAGGTTCAGGGGCCGGAAGGGCGAGCGGACCTTCCACCCCGGGCCCTCGTCCTGCGCAGCCGCCGAGCCCGGCGCGAAGAGTAGGAAAGCGCCGGCGCAGACGGCCAGGCGGACGAGACGTGCATACGGCGAGAGACGCGGATTCATGAAACCCTCCTGGGCGTCCGCGGGAAGATCTGAAAAAGGGACCCGGTAAGATGCGTGTGAAGACACCCGGCGCTCAAGTGGCCTGCGGCCCATGATTGCCGGTCCGCGCCGTACGGGCCTATCCTGCTTACGCCCGCAGGTCGTTCCCCGTACCGGAGGGTGGATGGCGGACCGACGAAGCCGGAGGTGGATCGGTGTCATGGTGGCGATGCTCCTGGTCGCCGCCGGCGTGGCCGTGGCCGGGCGCTTTCCGACGAACGGGACGAACTTCGGGTTCTGGTCCCTCCTGCCCCCCGTCGTGGCGCTGGTCCTGGCGTTCGCGCTCCGGGACGTGATCGCTGCTCTGTTCATCGGAATCGCGCTCGGCGGTGTGATCAGCGGCAAGCTCAACATCGTGCAGGAATTCCTCATTCCCTCCATCGGGTCACCCGGCTTCGCTCTCATCCTGCTGGTCTACCTGTGGGCGCTGGGCGGGCTGATCGGCCTGTGGACCCGGACAGGCGGGGCGCTGAGGTTCGCGGACTGGGCGGGGGCCAAAGTGGCGCGCGGCCCACGGTCGGCGAAGTTCTTCGCGTGGGTCATGGGCCTCGTGTTTCACCAGGGCGGGACGATCAGCACGGTTCTCACCGGGGCCACGGTGCGGCCCGTGGGCGACCGGCACCGCGTGTCGCACGAAGAGCTGTCCTACATCGTCGATTCCACGGCCTCACCCGCCGCCACCATCATTCCGTTCAACGTGTGGCCGATCTACGTGGGCGGACTGGTGGCCGGGACGGTACCGGTGATCGCCACGCAGGAGGAGGCGATCGGGTTCTTCTTCAAAGCCGTGCCGTTCAATTTCTACGCGATCTTCGCCGTTCTACTGACGTTGCTTCTCGCGTGGGAGAAGTGGCCCTGGGTGCCGCGGCGCATGCGGGAAGCGATGCGGCGCGCCCGCGAGACGGGCGAGCTCGACCGGGACGGCGCCGAGCCGATGGCGGCGGAGGAGCTCACGGTGCTTCGGCTTCCCGAGGGCTACCAGCCGAGCCTGGTCGATTTCTTCGGGCCCATCGGAACGCTGCTGGCCGTGGCCGTCATCCCGTTCGTGGTGACCTTCTACATCCAGGGGAACCGGGAGTCGCCGTCGCTCCCGATCGCCGAAGCCTTCGTGCTGGCGGTCCTGGCAGGGATGGGGATCGCGCTGGCGCGCGGGATGAAGCTGCGCCACGTGATGGACGGGTTCGTGGACGGGTGCAAGGGCGTCACGATCGGGGCCCTGGTCCTGGCTCTCGCGGTGACGCTCAAGTCGGTGGCCGATGCGCTGGGGACGGCGGACTACGTGGTCCAGACGATCGGGCCCTGGGTGAGCCCGGTAGCCCTCCCCGCCGTGCTGCTCCTGGTGACCATGTTCGTGGCGTTTTCGACCGGGACCTCCTGGGGCACGTATGCGGTTCTCTTCCCGGTGGCCATGCCGCTCGCGTGGTCCGTACACCCGGATCCGGCATTCCTCACGCTGTGCTTCGCCGCCGTCACCGGCGGGAGCGTGTTCGGCGACCAATGCTCCCCGATCTCGGACACGACGATCCTGTCGTCGGTAGCCACGGGGTGCGATCTGATGGACCACGTGACCACCCAGCTTCCACTGGCGATGATGGCCGCGGCCGGCGCCGCTGCGCTGTACACCGTCCTGGCTGCGTTTATCGTGTAGAAACGGGGCGTGCCACAGGGGAGAGTGGCCACGTTCGATCGTGACAACTCCCCTCCCGGAAACTACGTTCGGGGCGGGCGAGACCGGAGATCAGCGCCCGGAGTCTTCTCGGGGAGGGTTCTTTGAGTGACAGCGGAGCGAAATCAGCTCTGATCCTGGGCGCGTCGAGCGGGTTCGGCGAGGCCGCGGCGCTGGAGTTCGCGAAGGCGGGATACGACATTTTCGGCGTCCACCTGGACCGGCGGGCCGGACTTGCGCGGGTCGAGGAGATTCGCGGCGCCATCGAGGCCGAAGGCGTCGGGGCGACTTTCTTCAACATCAATGCTGCCAGCCCGGACAAACGCGACCAGGTCCTGGACGAGATGGCCGCCGGAGTCGAGCCGGGCTCCGTCCGCGTGCTCCTTCATTCGCTCGCCTTCGGCACGCTGCGACCCTTCGTGGCCGCGGACCAGGCCGCCTCGATGACCATGGAGCAGATGGACATGACGCTCACCGTCATGGCGCACTCTCTCGTGTACTGGGCCCAGGGCCTCGTGCGCCGCTCCCTCATGGGACCGGGCGGGCGTATATACGCCATGACGAGCTCCGGCGGAGACCGGGTCATCCCTTCGTACGGAGCCGTGTCGGCCGCCAAGGCTTCGCTGGAATCCCACTGCCGTCAGCTCGCTCTCGAGCTTGCGCCCTACGAAATTACGGCGAACGCGATCCGTGCCGGCGTGACGGACACGCCCGCTCTCCGAAAGATCCCGGGTGCGGAGCACATGATCGAAGAGGCCACGCAGCAGAACCCGTACGGCAGGCTCACCACGCCGGAAGACGTGGGCCGCTGCCTGGTCGCCCTGGCGGCCGAGGGAACGGCCTGGATGACGGGCAACGTCATCCGCGTCGACGGCGGGGAGGACTTCGTGGGATCCATGCCATCCTCAGGGTGAGGACATGTTTCGTAAGAGAGAAGAAGAGGAAGGCCTGGCCCGTTTGGCCACCTGGGCCGTTCGAAACCGGGCGCTCGCGCTGAGAGACGAGGTCGCGCGCCCGTGGCACACGGGTCCGCGAACTCCCGAAGCGGAACTTGGCCGCTGGGCCGGCCTCGGTCTCGCGGTCGGCGCCCTGGTCATAGGCATCGGCCTGGCGATCATCGTGAATCTCTCCGAGGACTGATGCTCGCGGCATGCGGCGTGCAACTGGCGCCCCGCCGAGCTGAGCCCGAAGCCAACGTCCGAATGGCCCGATCCGCGATCGAAACGGCGGCCGCCGAGGGCGCCCGGCTGATCGTCTTCCCGGAGGCCTCGCTCACCGGCTACGTCTTCCACGACAAAGAGTCGGCCAGGCAGGCGGCCCTGGACGAGGGCGGCCCGGAACTGATCCAGGTAGCCGACGGGTGCAGGGCCGCGGACGCGTGGGCCATCGTTGGTGCGATCGAGAGGGTAGGAGACCTGCTCCACAACTCGCTCTTCCTCGTCGGTCCGGACGGAGTGGCCGGTCGCTACCGCAAGCTACACACGCTATGTCTCGGCGTGGACCGGTTCACCACGCCGGGGACGGAGCCCCCGCCCGTGTTCGACACGCCGCTTGGCCGGATCGGTCTCAACATCTGCTACGACGGGACGTTTCCGGAGATGGCGAGGGCGCTCAAGCTCGGAGGTGCCCAGCTGATCGTGCTGCCCACCAACTGGCCGAATCTCCGACTGAAACGCGAGCAGGTCCGGATGAGGGCGTATGAGAATCACGTGAACTACCTGGCCGTGAATCGTGTCGGTGTCGAACAGGACGTGGAGTTTCACGGCTGCAGCATGGCTGCCGACATGAGCGGCGAGATGCTGGTCGAGCTCGGGGATGGCCCCGGCCTTCTTCACGTAGAGTTCGACATGGAAGCGGCGGACGTGAACCGCGTGGTCGAGGTGGGCGGTGAGTACGAGTACGACTACGTGGCGGATCGACGCCCCGACCTGTACGGCACACTCACGCGAACGCCGCCGCGCGGCGAACCGAGTGGAAGTCGGCGAGCCTAGAAGCTCCGCGCATCCGGTGCGCGGAGCGTCAGGAACTCGCCCGGCGGCAGCCGCACGCGTACGGCTGCAGAGCAGGCTCCTGGAGGTCCTCGAGAGACACGTGCGGCGGCACCGGGTGAACCGGCTTCTCCAGGGCGGGCAGCTCCAGCCGGATCTCAGCGGGCAACGAGACGGCCTCGGGCACGTCGGGCGCCCGGACCTCGACGGTGACGGCCCAGGACGGTTCCACGTTGCCGTCCAGGGTCTCCACGCCGAAGCCCGCGAACAGCAGGACCGCGCAGGTCCCGGCCATTCCCAGAATCTCTGATATTTCGACTCGCCCGATCATCTCTCCCCCCCTCCGCATCGGTCCCTCGCGGGCGCGGCGACGGTCGTGCATCGCCTTCTATTCGTTTGGACATCGCGAGTGGTCCGATCGTTGGCCGTCTCTACGTAATTCGACTGCCGGCGGTTTCGGTCGATTCCGCCTGGAGGGCTGGAGATCTCGCCTATTCGAACGAGATGCGCACGATCCTGCCGTCGGGTCCGACGAGCCAGCCGGCGGAGGTGGAGGCCATCCCCAGGCCCCAGAAGCTGACCGTATCGGCTGACGACCAGCTCCGTCCCTCGTCGGACGACCAGTCCGCGCCGTTCGGTCCGACCGCCACCAGGGTGGGAGTGGGAGCGCCGGGGACGTAAGCTGCCCCGTACACGACCCCCCGAAATACGGGCCTGCCGGACGTCGTCCAGGTCACGCCTCCGTCCGACGTTGCGGCCACGTTGTCCGTGCGGTCATCGGGCCGCGCCAGGTCACCACCCAGGATCACGCCGCGCAGGGAGTCGCGGAAGGCGATGGTGAAGATGCCGGCCGACTCTCCGGCTGGAAGGGGTGTCGGGATGGCGGTCCAGGTTCGTCCGTCGTCGCGGGTCGCCAGAACGCGCGCCGTGTCGGCCGCACCGGTGCCGATCCAGGCCCGCCCGTCCGGTCCGAGCGCGACGCACGTGCCGCTCGCGGCGAAACCGCCTTCCCCCGCCAATGCCGGGGGGACATCGGCCGAGCGGCTGTACTCCCAGGTCTCACCACCGTCGCGGGTGCGCAGAATCCGCAGCTCGCCATCCACCGCATCTCCGTACGCGATTCCGTACTCCGGACCGCGGAACTCGATGCAGTCGTAGAAGCCCTCCGGCTCGGGGTTGAGGAACTGCAGATCCCACGTCTCACCGCCGTCCCGCGTCCGGTAGATGCGCGAAAGCTCCCCCGGGCCGGCGCTCAGGAGCCACGCCCGCTGCGCGTCCAGCGCGTGAACGTCCCGGAACTGGAGGGTGTCGGCGCCAGGCATGACGCGCGCAGTCCAGGTATCGCCACCGTCCACGGTGCGGGCCCAGGTGCCCCCGTGGCCGCTCACCCAGGCGACGTTCTCGTTCACGGCGCTCACGGCTTGCAGGAGAACTTCGGTGCCACTCTCCTGCGGCTCGAGTCGGACGTCGGTCAGCGGAACGGGCGGGGCCTCCTGGACGTCGGGTGAGGAGCAGGCGGATGCCAGCACGAGTGCGAGAAGGGCCGGCCGCGTTCGGATCGAGCTCATCGAGCTTCCTCCAGCCGCAGCCGCTCAGGTCCCGTCGAACGCGAGCGTGATCTCGATACGGCGGTTCCGGGAGCGACCCGCTTCGGTGTTGTTCGGCGCCACCGGCCGGGATTCACCGTATCCGACCGCCGTGATCCGATCGGCGCTCATCGCGATGTTCGACAGCAAGTACTCTCGAACCGCGATGGCCCTGCGTCGGCTGAGATTCTGGTTCATGGACTCGTTGCCCTGCGAGTCCGTGTGCCCCTCGACCACCACCCGGGCCTCCGGAAACTCGCGGACCACCCGCTGGACTTTGGTCAGGAGGGCGAAGTTGTCCGGCCGGATTTCCGAAGAGCCGGACGGGAACGTGAGGCCGGCCAGGCGGAGTATCAGGCGGTCCTCCGAGCGAAGGACTTCGCCCTCGGACGGAGTGAAGATGGCCTCGACCTCGCGGAACTGCTGCTCGCGGCGCCTCCGCTCCCGCAGCTCGGCGCTGGCCGCGGCCTCGCGGAGCTCGAGCTCGGCCAGCCGCGCGTCCAGCGAGTCGACGCTACGGTCGAGCCGGGAGATTTCCGCCGCCCGCTGCGCCACGTCCTCACGCAGGGCCGCCCGCTCGTCGTACAGGCTCTCGATCGCCACCAGGGCGTCGTCCACCACCGGAGCGGTGCCCTCGGTGAACCGGGCTTCAAATTGCAGTGCCTCGGCGATGCGCCGGATCTGCTCCTCCTCGCGAAGGGCCACGCTCTCGACGGTCAGGCGCTTGCGGGAGATGCTGTCGGTCAGCGCTGCCAGGAGCGCCGCGTGGCGATAGGCCTCGCCGGCCTCTTCCGCCAGTGCCCCGGCCCCGGACGCCTGGTATCGGTCGCCAGACAGCACCGCCTCGGCCGCGTCGATCAGTGAATCCGCACCCGCGAACAGGATCGGGGATCGCTTGTCCGCCTTCAATTCCAGAGCCGCGACCCGCTCCGCCCGCGTCCTCCCCAGCACGTCGGCCCGGATGGCATTCAGCTCGGCATCGCGGTACTCGCTCTCCGCCCGCTCCGCCTTCTCGCCGGCCCGGGCCCGGTCGTCATCCTCGATCCGCCGTCCGGCGTCACGGGCGGTTCGTTCGGCTCTCTCCCAGTCCTCCTCGGCGAATTCCGGGGCACTCACCTCGAGGGCATCGGCCCTGGCAGCCAGGGCATCGCCCAAGACGGTGCGTCCGACCGGAGCCAGCTCCTCGGCCTGCTCGAGCGCTTCGAGGGCTTCGTCGATGCGCCGGTCGATATCGGCCATCCGTGCGCCCTCGTCGTACCGCTTGCGGGCGTCAGCCAACCGGTCTTCCGCGCGCTCGAACAGGCGGGGCGCCATGATATCCAGATTGTCCGCACGGGCTTCCTCGATTCGCTCCGCCGTCCGCGCGATGCGGGTTTCGACGCTCTGGGCCCCCAGTGAGGCCGGAACGAGGAGAGCGGACGCGACGACGGCCGCGCACAGGACGACGGAATCCGTCATGTGGGCCTCTCCGATCTGTCTGTCAGCCGGCCTCCGCCATGACCGCCAGCACTTCCCTGAGCGTCGTCTCCCCCCGGTCCCTGGCGTACCAGCGCCTGGTGTCCTTGTAGATGTCCGACGCGGGCCGTTCGCCGGCCCTCTTCTCCCGGATCACGAACTCCTGCAGCTCGGCCGGCCTGGGGCCCCACCGGCCGATCGGCTGGTGGGGCTCGTCCAGGATGACCACGATCGGGATCGACCGGCTGCCGTTGGTGAGGTACATGTCCATGAGCTCGGGATGCTCGTCGCGCTTTAAGATCCGGAGGTCGACGAGAGGCGAGGCTTCGGCGAGTCGCGCGAAGATCGGCACCAGGTTGGATGCGTCGCCACACCAGTCCTCCGCGATGGCGAGCAACTTCCAGTCGCGGTCCATGGCCTCCAGTTCGTCGAGAACCCAGCCCGGGGTTACGCTTTTCCTGTAGACTCCCGTCCACAGATCAGGGTGTTCCACGATCTCTTCGGCCAGGTATCGGTCCCACGTGAGGCCTGAATCCCACCAGGATTCGAGGCTCCCGGGAACCTTCGTCGGGGTCTCGTTGGTCGTCGTCATATCGTCATCCTCTCGCGGTAGCTTCGAGGCGAGAAAGCCAGTAGGATATGGGGCCGCGCGGCGGCCCGTAATCGCACGAATTATAACGGTCTCGCGGTCTGGATGAACCCTGTGAGCGCCTGTTGCGTTCCCGCTGGCCGAATCGATCCTATCTGAACCGACGGAGAATGAACCGATGAGCCTGGATATGCGACCCGGAATGACCATCGAGGGTGACCTGCGGCCTCCGATGCCGATCAACGAGCCCGTGTGGGGATATGAGCCCGGCTCCCCCGAGCGGGCCGACCTGAAGAAGAAGCTCGACCGGATGGCCTCCGAGGTGGTCGAGATACCCATCATCATCGGAGGGAAAGACTACACTACGGGTGATACCGCCGACGTAGTGATGCCGCACCACCACTCTCACGTGCTGGCCCGGTATCACAAGGCGACCGACGAACACATCCAGATGGCGATCGATTCGTGCATGGAGGCTTGGCAGGAATGGTCGAACTGGCCGTGGCAGGACCGCGCCGCCGTTCTTCTCAAGGCTGCCGACCTGCTGGCCGGCGATTGGCGCCAGGTGCTGAACGCTTCGACCATGCTCGGTCAGAGCAAGACCTGCTACCAGGCCGAGATCGACGCCGCGTGCGAGATCATCGATTTCTGGCGCTTCAACGTTGAATACGCGCGCGACCTGTATTCGAACCAGCCGATCTCGTCGCCGGGTGTCTGGAACATGACGGATTATCGGCCGCTCGAGGGCTTCGTGTACGCCATCTCCCCATTCAACTTCACATCGATCGGTGGGAACCTTCCGACGGCGCCGGCCCTGATGGGGAACGTGGCGATCTGGAAGCCGGCCCGGACCTCTCTGTTCAGCTCGTACTACCTGATGCGGCTGCTCCAGGAAGCTGGCCTCCCGCCGGGCGTGATCAACTTCCTGCCCGGCAACTCCAGTCAGATCACGGACAAGCTCGTGGCCAGCCCGCACCTCGCGGGGATCCACTTCACGGGATCGACCGAGATCTTCCAGCTCCTGTGGAAGAAGGTGGCCGAGAACCTGGAAAGCTATCGCTCCTACCCGCGTATCGTGGGCGAGACCGGCGGCAAGGACTTCATCGTCGCGCACCCCTCGGCTGAGGCGGACGCGGTCGCCACGGCCATGGTCCGCGGTGCCTTCGAGTACCAGGGCCAGAAGTGCAGCGCGGCGTCCCGGGCGTACATACCGGACTCGCTGTGGTCGCGGGTGAATGAGACGCTCGGAACGCAGCTCGCCGAGGTCAAGATGGGAGACCCGCGAGATTTCGAGAATTTCGTGTGTGCGGTGATCGACGGGTCCGCGTACAGGGATATCACGGGCTATATCGAGCACGCCAAGTCCTCGCCGGACGCCGAGATCCTGTTCGGCGGCGGGTTCTCGGACGAGAAGGGCTATTTCATCGAGCCCACGATCATCCTGGCCTCGGATCCGAAGTTCAAGACCATGTGCGAGGAGATCTTCGGGCCGGTTCT
>CAZRRU010000003.1:0-3598 GCA_964602635.1 uncultured Gemmatimonadota bacterium
GGAGCGCGAATGGGGCGTCCATTTCCCGATCGGCGGCACCGGGGCCCTGGTGCGGGGACTCCTCGACCTGATCGACTGTCTCGACGGAGAGCTTCGTCTGAGCGCCGAGGTGGCCGAGATCGTGGTGGAGAACGGGAAGGCCCGCGGGGTATGCCTGGCAGACGGAGACACGATCGAGGCCGACGTGGTGGTCTCTAACGCGGATTCCGCGTGGACGTACCGACACCTCGTTCCGGGATCCGCCCGCCGCCGGTGGACCGACCGCAGGATCGAGAAGTCGCGCTTTTCGATGGGCCTGTTCGTGTGGTACTTCGGGACCGGGCGCCAATACCCGGACGTGGCGCATCACTCCATCCTGCTGGGCCCGCGCTACAGAGGCCTGCTCGACGACGTATTCGGAGCGCGCCTGGCCACGGACTTCAGCCTGTACCTGCATCGCCCGACGGCCACCGATCCGAATCTCGCTCCCGAGGGGATGGACGCGTTCTACGTGCTCTCGCCCGTCCCCAATCTCGAGGCGGACGTGGACTGGGAGTCGAAGGGCGAGTCGTACCGGGAGGCCATCGAGAAACACCTTGCCGACACGGTGATGCCGGGGCTGTCGGAGGCCCTCGTCACTTCCCGGGTCATGACGCCCGTCGATTTCCAGGATGAGCTGCTGTCGTTCCGTGGCGCCGCGTTCAGCTTCGAGCCCGTGCTCACTCAGAGCGCCTGGTTCCGGCCGCATAACCGGAGCGAAGACGTGGAAGGGCTCTACCTGGTGGGGGCGGGCACCCATCCGGGCGCTGGTGTGCCAGGAGTGCTGTCGTCCGCGCGGGTCCTGGATTCCATCGTGCCCGATCCGGAGCCTCGCCGATCGTGACCGGACAGGACGGAGCGCAGCGGGAGCCGCCACTGGCCGACGACCGGCGGGCGTGCCGCCGGCTGCTCCGCGAGGGCTCGAAGAGCTTCCATGCCGCGTCACTCCTGCTGCCGCGCCGGGTACGTGGCGATGCAGGGGCCGTGTACGCCTGGTGCCGGGTGGCCGATCACGCGGTGGATCAAACGGACCGCCCGGCCGAGGCCCTCGAGTCCGTCAGGGCAGGTCTCGAGCGCGTGTACGTCGGCCGGCCGCAGGGGCCGGTGGAGCGTGCGTTCGCCGACACGGTCTTCCGGAACCGGATTTCGCGCGATGTCCCCGAGGCCATGCTCGAGGGCTTCGAGTGGGACGCGACCGGCCGGTCCTACGAGAGCCGCAGCCAGGTGGTCGACTACTGCGTGCGGGTCGGCTCTACCGTAGGGGCGATGATGACGATCGTCATGGACCGGCGGGAACCCGAAACGCTTGCGGCGGCGTGCCGACTCGGGGTCGCCATGCAGCTCACCAACATCGCCCGCGATGTCGGCGAGGATGCGAGGGCCGGTCGGCTGTACCTGCCGCAGGAGGCGCTCCGCGCCGCTGGGCTCACTGCCGCAGAGTGGTTGGAGTCCCCCGCGCCGGTCGATGGCATACGCGGCGCCGTGCGCGCACTGCTCGACGACGCTGACGAGTTGTACGCCGCAGCGTGGCCCGGGATCGAGGGCCTGCCGGCGAGGTGTCGACCCGCCATCCGGGCGGCGGCGCTGGTGTACGCCCAGATCGGGCAGAAGGTGCGGGATGCGGACTGCGACAGCGTGACGACACGTGCCTGGACGGCGAAGACGGAGAAGGCGCGACTGCTGGCTCGCTCGTTCGGTCACCGACCGGGCGCCTGGAAGGGATCCGTACCATCGGAATCGGAACCGTCGGCCGTGGCCCTCGCCGACGACAGGGCCGCGTTCCTGGTGGAGGCAGCGACGGGAAGTTGAACACCTGGCCCGCATCGGGTTAGCATTGCTTGACTCCAGACCGGTCTACTAGATGAAAACAAACGGGGACAATTACTTCCGGCGTGGACTCGGTCTCAAGGCCGAGGTGAAGCCGCTCCTGGCCGAGGCCTACGGCAGCGAGATCGTGAAGGCCATCAAGGCGGCCGATTACCGGCTGACCGTGGGTCGCTTCACGTTCCGCATGGCTCGTAGCCTGGGATTCTGCTACGGGGTCGACCGGGCTGTCGAATATGCGTACGAGACGTGCGCCAAGTTCGGAGAGCGCCGGATCTTCCTCGTTGGCGAGATCATCCACAACCCGCACGTGAACCAGCAGCTTCGCGATCGCGGGGTGCGCTTCCTGTTCCCCGATGAAGGGGGACGCTTCGATTTCTCGCCGGTGCAGGCAAGCGACGTGGTCATCATTCCGGCCTTCGGCGTGAAGCTGGACGACATGGAGAAGCTCGGCCAGATAGGGTGCGTCCTGGTGGATACGACCTGCGGATCCGTGCTGCACGTGTGGAAGCGGGTGGAGAGCTACGCCCGCGACGGCTTCACGGCGGTGATCCACGGCAAGCACTTCCACGAGGAGACTCGAGCGACGAGTTCCCAGGTTCTGCGGTACCCGGGGGGCCGCTACCTGGTCGTGCGGGACATGGAAGAAACCGACCTTGTGTGCGCGTTCATCCGTGGCGAAGTAGACGCGGCCGTCCTCCGGGAGAAGTTCGCGAACCGGGCCTCGGGGGGCTTCGACCCCCAGCAGGACCTGGCGAAGATCGGGGTCGCCAACCAGACGACGATGCTGGCCTCCGAGTCGCTGGCGATCGCCGCTCGTCTCAGGGAAGCCGTGGGGGACCGCTACGGAGCCGAAGAGCTTCCCGAACGGTTCCGGAGCTTCGACACGATCTGCTCGGCGACCCAGGACCGACAGGATGCGGTCACGGAGATGATGGCGGACCCGCCCGACGCCATGATCGTGGTCGGCGGCTTCAACTCGAGCAACACCAACCACCTGGCGGCCCTGTGCGCCGAATCCACCCGGACCTTCCACATCGAGTCGGCGCTTGGAATCGACGTGGAGACCGGAGTGATCACGTACAAGCCGGCCGGTACCCAGAAGGTCCTTCAGGCGGACGGTTGGCTTCCCGACGGGCCGATCGAGATCGGGCTCACGGCCGGCGCATCGACTCCCGACAGCCTCATCGGCGAGACCGCGGAGAACATCCTGCGAATGGACGGCGTGGATTCGGCGATGATCGACGCGACGATGATTGAAGGGTCGGCCTGAACCGGGCCTTCTTGCCTAGCCGTCCAGCCGGGCCCGCGCCTCATCGAGTTGAGCGCGGACGGCCTCGGGAGAGCTTCCCCCTGCCGCGGAACGACGCTGCAGCGCCATAGTCACGTCCCACCATTCGTCTTCGATCGACGCCAGGGCAGGGTCCACCGTGGCGGCCTTCGCTCCCACGAAGTCCGAGAGCGACCGTCGCTCCGCTTCCGCCTGGCGCACCAGCAGGCCGACGGCCTCGTGGGCCGTGCGAAACGGTACGCCTCCAGCCGCGAGCATCTCCGCGACGTCGGCCGCCAGCATTTCTGGAGTAATCGCCGCCGCTGCTCGCTCTTCGTCGAAAGACATGGTGGCAATCGTCCCCGCCAGAACCGCCAGAGTCTCGGCCACTGCCTCCTCGGCGGAGAACAGCGTCCGCTTGTCTTCCTGCAGGTCCTTGCTGTAGCCGGTCGGAAGTCCCTTCAGCGAGGCCAGGTAGCCGGCGAG
>CAZRRU010000004.1:0-47603 GCA_964602635.1 uncultured Gemmatimonadota bacterium
CGGAGGAATCGTCGTGCAACCGTGGCCCGGCGGATTCGACGACGCCGGACAGTTCTACACGTACGGGGTGGACACGCGGGTCGAGGACGACTTCGCGCTGGTCATGGTCCGGTATGCCCCGGATTTTCCGCCCATCGACTCCGTTGCCCCACCCGAATTCCCGGGTGAGCGGGAGTACTTCGAGATTCGGAACGAGAGCAGCTGGATGCAGACGGGCGTCCCGTTCACCCCGTCTCTCGAATGGCGGCTCGGAAGAGACGGGACCTACTGGGCGGGCCTGACCGGAGAGTATCGTATCTTCCAGCTGAGCTGGACCGGCGACACGCTGCGCTCCATCCGCCGCGACTACGATCCGCTCCCGGTCTCCGCGTCCGACATGGCAGAAGCGAAGGAAAGGATGGAGTGGTTCGTCGAGGCCGGAGGCAAGCCCGACTGGTCTCGCGTCCCGTCGTCGAAGCCCGCCTTCGAGGAATTCGTGCTCGACGATGCCGGAAACCTGTGGGTGCAACTGGTGGCCGAGGCCGATGAGGAAGGACGACTGTTCGACGTGTTCGATCCCGAAGGGCGGTACCTGGGCGAGGTTTTGCTTCCCTTCCCCGTCGAGTTCTTTCCGGCGCCCATCATCCGGGACGGCTACATGTACGCTGTGATGGAAGACGAGCTGGAGGTGCCGTTCCTCGTGCGCGGCCGGATCGAACGGCCGGCAGGGCGCCGAACGAAGCCCTAGCTCAGGCCCGCTCGCGCCACTCCTGCCGGGCCGAGTCCAGTCGCTCGGGCGTGCCGACGTCCATCCACAGCGCTCCGGTCACATCGTGAGGCAGCACGCGGAAGCCCGCCGCGGCCAGACGCAGGTATGTGCGCGTGATTGAGACTGCGCCCTCTTCGGCGAGCCGGCCCAGGATATCCGGTGACACGGCCTGGATGCCGGTGAAACCGGCGCGCCACCGGGACTGCGAGGGCACCCGCGCCCACTCTTCTGAACCATCGCGCGTGTCCACCCGTCCGCACAGTCCCGAATCGTCGAAGACCAGATAACGACTGGCGGTCCGTCGGTTGACGGCCAGCGTGGCCAGGGCGTCGGTTTCGTCGTGGCTTCGGGCGAGACCGGCGAGGTCTATGCATGACAGCACGTCCACGTTGTGCAGGAGGATCGTCCGATCGCCGCGGAAGAGTCTCCTCGCCTTCTTGAGACCTCCACCCGTCTCCAGAGGAGCCCCCTCTTCGAGCGACAGGACGATCTCCGCCCCGTGCCACCTGTACAGAGCCTCGGCTTCGCCTATCACCTCGCCACCCGACGCGCACTCGGCCTCCACGAACGCGGCTATCCGCTCGGCATGGTGATGAAGGTTCACCACGATCCGGTCGCAGCCCGCGTCGGCAAGACGCTCGACCGTCCGCTCCAACAGGGTCACGCCACCGACCTCGATTAGGGCCTTGGGCATGCGACTCGTGAGCGGGAGTAGGCGCGTGCCGAGGCCCGCCGCGAAGATCATTCCGTCCAATTGGTGCTCAACCGTCCGGGGTCTCTCGGGTCGGCCAGTATGGCTCCTCCCGATGGTGGACGCGTACCTGGACGTCCGGGAATACTCCCGCCACGTGCGCGGCCAGCCGCTCAGCGAAATACACCGAGCGATGCTGGCCACCGGTGCACCCGAACGAGACCGTGAGGCTCTCGAAGCCACGCCGCACGTACTCCGAGACGTGAGCCTCGGACAGATCGCGCACGCTGGCCCAGAACGCCTCGGTAGCCGGGTCCCTCTCGATGAAGTCCACCACCGCGGGCTCGAGGCCCGTCAGCGTCCTGTACTCCGGCTCTCGACCCGGATTCGGTACGGACCGGCAGTCGAACACGAATCCCCCACCGTGACCGTCCACCGGCTCCGGGTACCCCCGACGGTAGCTGAAGCTGAACAGGTGCAGGGTCAGTCCCGGATGGCTGGGGGCCGTGTCAGGCGCGGACCAGGCGGCCGCGATGTGCCCCAACACTCGTTCCAGCTCTGGCATCCGCACGGGCAGTCCCGTGTCCAGCAGACCCCGCAGATTCCGGGCGGCGAACGGAACGCTGCGCAGGAAGCGCGGCTTCCGCTCGTAGAAACCGCGATACCCGTAGGCACCGAGCGCCTGCATGATCCGGACGAGCACGTATCCGCGGTACAGAACGTGGAAGCTCTCGCGGTCCACCGACGTCTCCTCCGCCAGCGCATCGAGGTATGTGGAGAGCAGGTCCGCACGCAGGTCGGCGGGCAGATCCGCCTTCGCATCGTACAGCAGTGAAGCGATGTCGTAGGCGAGGGCCCCGCGGCGTCCGCCCTGGTAGTCTATGAATCGCGGTTGCCCTTCCTTGAGCATCACATTCCGGGACTGAAAATCCCTGTACAGGAAGTGGTCGCGCTCCGCCCCGAGCAGGAACTCGATGAGCGTCTCGAAGTCCTGCTCCAGTCGGGCCTCGTTGAACGGTACGTGGGCCAGCTTGAGGAAGTGGTACTTGAAGTAGTTCAGATCCCACAGGATCGATTGACGGTCGAAGGCGTCCCGCGGATAGGCTGCCGAAAAGTCGACGACCCGTCCGCCCCGAATCTGAAACGCTGGCAACCAGCGAGCCACTTCGCGGTACACCGGCACGATGGAATCGGGGAACTCACCGCCGGCCGCCGTTCGGGCCTCGTCCAGGGCATCGAAGAGCGTCGTGTCCCCGAGATCTTCGAGGAGGTACACGCCACCCTCTTCGTCGGCCGCGTACACCTCCGGGACGGGCAGATCGATGCCGCGAAAGGCTCGCGTAAACGACAGAAACGCCCGATTCTCCTCGTGGTCCGGCCCCATCACTCCGACGACCGAGAGATCTCCCGAGCCGATGAGCCGGCGATAGGCGCGACTGGACCCGTCTCCGGCCAGCGCGAGCACGGCCGAAGGGGCTTCCCCGAAGCGGTCCTTATACAGTGCGATCAAACGTTCCTGCATGGTGGAGGGAGAAGCTATGTTCGACGAGGTCCGGCGCAACAGCCCGGGAGGAACGCTGACCGAGGGCTCAAGGACTCCGTCGGACCCCAGTCAAAGCCGCGCAAGTACCGGAACTGGCTGCGGCGAACGGGGCGGCGCTAGCTTAGTTGTCTCTCGGTCGGAGTCGCGCGTCGAACAGATCGGGTAGTCGGGTGTGGCCGCAGACACTGGAGGCAGCATGGGGAAGACCAGACAGTACGAAGGCGAGGGGATCCGAGTCATGTACGATGCCGGGCGCTGCATTCACGCGGCCGAGTGCGTGCACGGTCTAGGGGCAGTGTTCGACCCGGATCGACGACCGTGGATCGACCCCGCGGCCGCTCCGGCGGAGGAGGTGGCGGCCGTCATCCGCCGGTGCCCCACCGGAGCCCTGAGGTACGAGCGCCTCGACGGCGCCTCGCAGGAAGAGCCGGCGCCCACGAACGAGCTGCGAGTGACGGCGGACGGACCCATCTTCGCGTCCGGCGACCTGGCAATTCTGGATGCAGAGCACGCCGAGATCGAGCGCGATGCGAGGGCAGCGCTGTGCCGCTGCGGCGCTTCGAACAACAAGCCGTTCTGCGATGGTACCCACGCAGAGGCCGGGTTTGCGGACCCCGGAATACTCGGCGTGACAAGCATGCCTCCCGCCGGCGATGAGGATCCATCGACGCTGTCGATCAGGCTGCGCGCGGACGGGCCGCTCGTACTCGAGGGCCGGTTCCGGATCGAGGGGTCGGACCGTGGTGAGGCAGACGGCGCCGCCTGCGCGCTGTGCCGATGCGGCTATTCGAACAACAAGCCGTTCTGCGACGGGACCCATCGGCAGATTGGATTCGAGGCCGACGACCCGAAGGCGGGCTGAGGCCCCGCGCGGCAAGGTCCTGGCCGGCGAGCGAGCGGATCAGCCCCCGGCGCGTTCGCTGGGCAGCGGGAACCAGCGCAGATGCTCGAAGTCCCTGGTCAGATCGTCCGTGCAACGTCCTTCGCTCGGCGTCCCGGCACGGCTCTCCGAGACGATTCGCCTCGCCGCTTCGAGGTAGGAAGCCAGGTCCGATTCGCCCGCCGAGTATCGGCGGTGTGGGCATTCTATTCCGTTCGGCGTGAAATGAACGTCCCACAGGCTCATCGGCGCTTCGCTCCGTCCCCGGACGTGCTGCCACAGGCCGGTGTGCGGGTCGAAGTCGTACTGGTCCAACAACCGCCAGCCGTGCTCGGCGACGAAATGCACGGCGTCCAGTATGAACTGGAAGACCGTCTCGGAGATGAAATAGTTGAAGTTGACCCGCACCCAGCCGGGCTTGATGCCCTCGCAGCCCCGGCCGATTTCCCGTTCGAACTCGCGCGACTTCTCGACGTCGATGCCGAGGAGTCGATGTCCGTAGGGACCGGCGCACGAACACCCGCCGCGCGATTGGATCCCGAACAGGTCGTTCAGGAGCGCCACGACCAGGTTGTGGTGCAGGTATCGTCCCCCATTGCGGACGACGAACGAGACGATCGACAGGCGCTCGTGGGTCCGGTCGCCGAGGATCTCGATGTTGGGGTCGCCGGCCCACGACTCGATCGCGCGACGGATGAACGACTCCTCCAGCTCCCGGATCACGTCCGTGCCCACCGCCTCCTTGAGAGCGAACACGAGCCCCGCCCTCACCGACCCGATGATCTGTGGCGTGCCGCCTTCCTCTCGTCGCTCTGGATCCTCGAAATACCGGTGTTCGTCCGGGTTCACGTACCAGACCGTACCCCCGCCGGGGACGTCGGGCACGCGGTTCGTGAACAGCTCGCGGCGCGCCACCAGGACGCCGGGAGTATCCGGGCCACCGATCATCTTGTGGGGCGAGATGAACACCGCGTCCTTGTAGTCGAGAAGGTCGTCCGCCGATTCGCCGCTCGGGCCCATCCGGATGCCTACATAGGGCGCGGCAGCGGCGAAGTCCCAGAACGCCAGCGCGCCATGGCGATGCAGAACCACTGACACTTCGCGCACCGGTGTCGTGATCCCGGTCACGTTCGACGCCGCGGAGAAGGACCCGATCTTGAGGGGGCGGTCCGCATACTCCTCGAGCCTGGCCTCGAGTTCGCCGAGATCGATCCCTCCCCGCAGGTCCTCGTGTATCGTCACGACATCCGCTATCGACTCCCTCCAGGGCAGTTCATTGGAGTGATGCTCGTACGGACCGATGAACACGACGGGACGATCTTCGGCGGGAATAAGATCGATGAGTCCGTACCTGTCGTCGAGCTCGGCCGGCAGACGCAGGTTGAGCACTCCGATCAACCGATCGATCGCACCGGTAGATCCCGTGCCGCAGAAGATCACGGCGTGTTCGTCCGTCGCCTCCACGCATCGCGCGATGATCTTCCGCGCATCCTCTCGAAACCGGGTTGTCTGGAGGGCGGTGCCAGAACTCTCGGTGTGGGTGTTGGCGTACAGGGGCAGTACGGCTTCCCTGATCAGGTCCTCTATGATGGAGAGGGATCGCCCGGATGCCGTGTAGTCCGCGTAGGTGACCCGGCGGGGCCCGAACGGGCCGGGCACCGCCTCATTCTCTCCGATCACCGACGACCGGATGAGATCGATGAGCTCGCGGCCGTCCTCCGGTCCGAAACCGATCACGTACCCACCCACTCGGCCGGGTCGTCCCGGACTCCTCCCACCACGACCTCGGTCGGCTTCGATCCCAGGAGAACGGCCATCCAGCGCGTCTCTTCGTTGGCATCGAGAACGATCTTGAGGATCATGGTCAGGGGCACGGAGAGAAGCATGCCGACCGGACCGAGCACCCAGCCCCAGAATATGAGGGACAGGAAGACGACCAGCGTCGACAGACCCATCCCCTCGCCCATCACCCTCGGTTCGATGAAGTTGCCGATGGCCGTATTTATCACGAGATAGCCGAGTGCGGTGACGATCCCGTCGCCCGGGCCGAACTGGAGGAAGGCCAGCATCACGGCGGGAATGGCCGCGATGAACGATCCGATGCTCGGAATGTAGTTGAGGAGAAAGGCCAGCAGACCCCACAACAGGGCGTAGTCCACCCCCATGATCCGGAGCCATGCCGCGACCAGCACCCCTGTCGCCAGGCTGATCAGCGTCTTCAGCGCCAGGTAGCGCCGCACGTTGTCGTTGATCTCCGCCACGGGCAGGAAGTGGTGGTCCGCATTCGGAAACGCGGCCCGGATCTTCGCAGAAAAGCCCGAGATCTCGAGCAGAATGAACACCGTAATGATCAGGATCAGGGCGATCTTGCCGAGAACGTCGCCCACGCCGGTGAAGATTCGGCCCACGATCCGCAGGATCTCGCCGGGATCGAACGAATCGGCGAGCAGCTGGCCTGATACCTCGAGACCATGCGCCGACAACCACGCTACCAGCTCGATCATCTCACGTTCGAGCCGGACCTGGTATCCGGGCACCGATCGCGTGAAGTCGATCAGCGACGAGCCGATCAGCGTGCCGGCCATGGTGCCAATTCCTAGCAGCACCAGGATGATCACGAGAACGGATAGCCAGGTCGGAATCCCCTTTCTCTGCATCCAGCGAAGGGGCGTCGCACAGATGACCGCCAGCATCACGGCCAGGAGGAAAGGAACCAGGATGGGTTCCGCCGTGCGGACACCGGCCACGAGGACCACGAACGCCGCCCCATACAGGAGGAAGCGGGCAGCTTTGGTGAATCCTGGTCCGTTGGTCATCCGTGTTCCCGGCAGCGTTGGAGGCCGGCGCCGAACTGTTGCACCCGCCAGTGATTGCATAAGGTAACGTGTTACACGGTGCTGTCGTCAACGGGAATTCGAAAGTCAGGAGCCGCCGGGCGTGACATCGCTTCTTTCCTCCTGGCCGTACATCGCCGCCGCCCTGACCTTCCTGCTTTCGCTGATCGTCTCGTCCCACATTCTCCTCCACAAGCGGGAGGTCAGGGCGGCGATCGGCTGGATCGGGCTCGTGTGGCTCGCGCCGGTGATCGGATCTTTCTTTTATCTGGTGCTGGGAATCAACCGGATCAAGCGTCGCGGCTCGGAAATCCACCAGAGCATGTCCATGGCCGGCGTGCGGCTCCGGCTTCCGGCGGCGCTGGCACCGGAGCTACCGACGCCTCCGATCGACGAGATCTTCAAGCCGCTCGCGCGCTCGGTCGATCGGATCACCCGGAACGAGCTGGTGGCCGGGAACCGGATCGAGCCGCTCCAGAATGGAGACGCCGCCTACCCCGCCATGCTCGAGGCCATCCGGGGCGCGAAGACCTCGGTCGCGCTCGCCACGTACATCTTCGACATGGACCGGGCCGGCCGCGCTTTCGTCGAGGAGCTCGCCGCGGCTGTCCAGCGGGGGGCCCAGGTGCGGGTGCTCATCGATGGCGTGGGGGCGGCATACAGCAAGCCGCGGGCTCCGGCGATTCTCAGTCGCCGAGGTATCCAGGTCGCCCAGTTCGGCGGCGGGATGGTTCCCTGGCGAATGCCGTACATGAACTTGCGCAATCACCGCAAGATTCTGGTGGTGGACGGATCCGTCGGCTTCACCGGAGGGATGAACATCCGTGAGGGAGGGTACCTGCACCTGGACACGGCGGCCCCGATGAGAGACCTGCAATTCATGCTCGAGGGACCGGTCGTGGCTCACCTGGTGGACGCCTTCGCCCAGGATTGGACGCACACGACAGGCGAGCAGCTCGACAGCGAGCTGTGGTGCCCACCCACTGCGCCCGTCGGTCACTCCTCGGCCCGCGGCGTAAGTGATGGGCCCGACGACGATTTCGAGAAGCTGCACTGGACGATTCTTGCCGGGCTGCGGGCGGCGAAGAGACACGTGCGGATCGTGACGCCTTACTTTCTGCCCGACCAGGCCCTGATCACCTCTTTGAACGTGGTCACGCTCGGAGACACGCGTCTGGACATCGTTCTGCCGGAAGTCAGCAACCTCCGAATCGTGGGATGGGCGATGCGTGCTCAGCTGGCTCGGGTCATGGAATACGGCGCCCGCGTGTGGCTCTCGCCACCGCCGTTCGATCATACGAAGCTCATGCTGGTAGACGATGGATGGGCGCTCTTCGGCTCCGGCAATTGGGATCCACGCAGCCTGCGGCTCAACTTCGAATTCAACGTGGAATGCTACGACCGTGACCTGGTCACCCGTCTCGACGAGATAGTGGACGACAAGATCAACGATTCGCGTCCCCTGTCGCGGGACGAGCTGGATCGGCGCAGTATCCCGGTCAAGCTGCGGGACGGCTCCGCCTGGCTGTTCTCCCCTTACCTGTGAGCAGTACGTGAGGCGCCGCACATGCTCGTGAACGGACGTGAGACGCGGTCGCTACGGCTCGCGGCTGCGCGCGACGGATCGGTCTCCCCGGAGATCATCGACCAGACACGGCTGCCCCACGAGCTGCACTTCGCCACCCTGGAGACGGTTCTCGACGCCGCGCGAGCCATCCGGGAAATGTGGGTGCGCGGGGCGCCTCTGATCGGTGCTACGGCGGCATACGGGATCGCCCTCGCTGCCCGGGCCGACGCATCGGACGAGGGACTGGACGCGGCAGCCCAGGCGCTCGTCGCCACGCGGCCCACCGCGGTCAACCTGCGGTGGGCCGTTCGCGATATGCTCGAGACGCTGGCGCCGGTATCCGAGCCGAACCGGGAAGCCGTCGCCTTCGATCGGGCGTCGGCCCTCGCGGAGGCAGACGTCGAGACGTGCCGATCGATCGGCGAACACGGTGAGGTGCTGCTGGGCGAGCTGGCCGCCGAGCGTGAGGGGACTGCGGGGGTTCAGGTTCTGACCCACTGCAACGCCGGCTGGCTCGCCACGGTGGACTGGGGCACCGCACTGGCGCCCGTGTACCGAGCTCACAGGTCGGGAATCCCCGTACACGTATGGGTCAGCGAGACCAGGCCGCGAAACCAGGGCGCCGGGCTCACGGCGTGGGAACTGGCCGAGGAAGGAATTCCGCATACGGTCGTTGTGGACAACGCTTCCGGTCACCTGCTGAAGACCGGGAAGGTGGACATCGTGATTACGGGGACCGATCGAACCACCGCCGCGGGTGATGTGTGCAACAAGATCGGCACGTACCTGAAGGCCGTCGCTGCTCGCGACTGCGACGTGCCTTTCTACGTGGCCGTTCCGGGATCGTCGATCGACTGGACGTTGGGCTCCGGACAGGCCGGGGGAATCCCGATCGAAGAGCGAGACGGAGTGGAGGTGTCGGAGGTCCGTGGCGTATCCCCGGGCGGAGAGTGGACCTCCGTTCGTGTCACTCCGGCCGGCAGCGTTGTGGCCAACTTCGGGTTCGACATCACTCCCGCTCGCCTCGTGTCGGGTCTGATCACGGACCGCGGCATCTGCGCGGCGAGCCACGAGGGCCTCGCTTCCCTGTATCCCGATCTCGCTCCTCGCGCCCCCGACACCGGACGCCACTCCGCCACCGGAGACTCGAGACCATGAAGCTGCTGCAGATAGACTCGTTCACGGACCGGCCATTCCACGGGAATCCGGCCGCTGTCTGCCTCCTCGATGCGCCGGCTGATCCGGGATGGATGCAGGAGGTCGCGCGGGAAATGAACCTCTCGGAGACGGCGTTTCTTCACCCCAAACCGAACGCGTTCGGCCTGCGCTGGTTCACTCCCGCCGTGGAAGTCGATCTTTGTGGTCACGCCACCCTGGCCGCTGCGCACGCCCTCTGGGAGGAGGGGATCCTCGATCCCGGCGATCCCATTTTGTTCGATACCTTGAGCGGCCGCCTGGCCGCGACCCGGCGCGGGGATGCGATCGAGATGGACTTCCCGGCCGAGAGTGCCCAGACGTGCGAGCCGCCGCCCGGATTGCTGGAGGCGCTCGGCAGAGTCTCACCGGTGGCGGTGGCCCGGAACCGGTTCGACATTCTCGTGGAGGTTGCCGACGAGGCCACCGTGGGCTCGCTTCGGCCCGATTTCCAGCGGCTGGGATCCCTGCCGGTACGAGGCATCATGGTCACGGCGGCAGCCGACAGCCTCGTTTCGAGCGGAGTCGACTTCGTTTCGCGTTTCTTCGCCCCCGCTGTCGGGGTGAACGAGGACCCGGTGACCGGGTCCGCTCATTGCTGCCTGGGGCCCTGGTGGACGGACCGGCTGGGAATCTCGGACTTGGTGGGGCGTCAGCTCTCCGAGCGCGGCGGGACGGTCGGAGTGGGGGTCCGCGGCGACAGGGTGCTGCTCGCAGGCAAGGCTATCACGGTGCTCAGGGGTGAACTGGTCGGATGAATCCAGTGACGACGGGCGGGAGCGGTGAAATGGACGGCGATGATATTCAATTCCTCGACAGCGACGCGGCCCTGGACCAGGTACTCCAACTGCCGCGGGTTTTCCTGTACAAGCACTCGACGCGCTGCGGGACCAGTCTGCGGGCGCTGATGGAAGTCGAGAGGTTCGCGCGATCCGGCACCGGGATTCCCGTATTCGGAATCGATGTCGTCCGGCACGGGAGCCTTTCGAACGAGGCTGCCGTTCGGCTCGGCGTTCGACACCAATCGCCGCAGGCCATCCTGATCGAAGAAGGCACGCCCGTCTGGCACGCTTCGCATTCCTCGATCACGGCGTCGACGCTGGAGGAGACGGCGCAGGAGCGGATCAGGAGCTAGCGGCCGCCGCGAAGCGTCTGACGATCTCGCCCGCGGGTTCGATCGAGCAGACCCCATCGACGCTCTTCCCGGCCTGCCAGAACTCCCGCCGTCCCGACTCATCGCGGTTGGCGCGCGCAAGGCGGATACCCGAGCGCACAGAGTAGAACCACCGCATCCAGTGCTTGGTCCGCCGGCCACGCAGGAGCCGCCGTGCCAGCGGTCCCGTTTTCGTCCCCATCGCCTCGACATAGGGTGTGCGCAGGACCGCCAGCGGCACGCCCGTGACCTTTTCGCTCAGGACCACGTCGTCCTCGTCGGCCTCCAGGATCGCGCGCTTATATGCCTGGCTCGCAGTGCATTCGTTCGTGGCGATGAACCGCGTACCCATCTGCACCCCCGCGTAACCGAGGCGAAGGGCCCTGACGAACTCTCCCTCCGTCCCGATCCCGCCGGCGCAGACTACGGGCAGGCCCAGGCCGCCAACCTCTTCCAGCAGGTTCTCCGCCGATCTCGGTCCCGCGTGGCCCCCGGCCCGGTCGTTGACGGCGATCAGGCCGTCCACGCCAGCGTCGACTGCCTTGAGGGCCCACTTCCGCTCCGTCACGTCGTGATAGACCACCCCGCCGGCAGCGTGTGCCCGCGCGACTACCCACGAGGGGTTGCCGAGGGAGGTCACGAAGAAGCGCACACCCTCCTCCAGGGCCACGTCCACCCAACCCGACATGCGTTTCCCGTACCGACGGGAGGACTTCTCGATCAGAGCGTTGAATCCGACGGGGCGATCGGTGAGCCTGCGGATGTAGCGCAGGCCCTCCCGGAATCCGTGCCCGTGCACGTAGGTGAGAGAAACCGGCTGGACGATTCCGATGCCCCCGGCCTCCGACACGGCCGCGACGAGCTCCGGGTTGCCGCACGGGTACATGGCGCCGCCGATCAGGGGCACCGTGATGCCCGCAGCCCGTGTGAGATCCGTGGCGATCGGGGAGACGTGTTCCGTCACAGCGGGTATCTCTGCCCGGCCCTGGCGACGATGAAGCCGGCCTCCAGGACGGCCGCTCTCTCTGGGCTCCCCTCGTCCAACACGGGGTTGGAGTTGTTGAGGTGCGTGAGGACCACCGACCGGCCCGATCGCGCGGCAGCGCCCAGGCGGCGCATGGTGTCCGTGACCAGCGGGTGCGGGATCTGCTCCTGGCTGCGCCCGCCCACCTCGGCGGCCGAGTAGAACGTGGAATCCAGCATCGCCACGTCCACCGACTCGACGACCGATACGATATCGCGGTCCCAGGCTTCCCACCGGTCGATGTCCGGGAGGTACAAGAGCGAGCGGCGGCGGCCCCGGAGCACGAAGCCGAACGTGTCCGAGTACTCGTCCCTGTGCGGTACGGGAAGCGCCGTCACCTCCAGGTCCGCGGCCAGGCGAGTGGGTCGGTCGGGCTCGAGCACCCTCAAGTCGAGACGCCCCTCCTCCACCATGAGGCTCCACGGACCGTTCGTCGCCAGAAAGTCAGCCATGCGGGTGCTGCAGTAACAGGGGGTCGAGTCGATCGCGAGCGCCTCGCGCCCCAGCAGGGCGAGGCCCAGGTAGTGCCCGATGTGCGCGTGCGTGAGGAGGATCCCCTCGAACGGCCGTCTCCTCGACGCTCTCTCACGGAACTTCTCTCCCGGAATCAGGTCCATCTGGCGAATCAGGTCCGGCGTCGCGTCCACCAGGAAGGCCCTCCCCGACTCCGGCTCCGTGAGGCACAGGGAGGATACGTAGTGCGGATTCGACCGGGCTCGCTCACACCGGTCCGTATAACACCCCGCCTGGGGCAGCCCGCCGTCCTGGATGGAGCCGAGGACGACGGCGGTCCAGTCCCTCTTCCCGTGCGCGGCCCAGGACGAAGGCAGGGCCAGGGCCACCGCACCTCCACCCGACACTGCCACAAAGTCCCGACGGGTCCAGGTCCTCCCTGCAACGGGAGGCCTCGCGCGGCGCGGCGGAACCGTCAAGGCGCGAGCGCCCGCAGCCGAACCTCCTCCCGGATGCGATCAACGAACTCCTGGACGGGCATCACGGCCTGCTTCTTCTCCGCGCCGCGCGCCCGCACGGCCACCGTTCCCGCCTCCAGCTCGCGCCCTCCGACCACCAGCAGGTACGGGACCTTGTTCAGCTCGCCGTCCCGAATCCGGTAGTTGAGCGTGTCCGATCGCACGTCGAGTTCCGCCGCCAGACCTGCCTCTCGCAGCCTGTCCACGATCTCGGCAGCGCCCTCAGCCTGTTCGTCGGTAATCGGCAGCACCCTGACCTGTTCTGGAGCGAGCCATACCGGGAACGCCCCTGCAAAGTGCTCGATCAGGAACCCGGTGAACCGCTCCAGGGTGCCGAAGATGGCTCGGTGAATCATCACCGGGCGGTGCGGCTTGTTGTCCGGACCGACGTATTCCAGCTCGAAGCGCTCGGGAAGGTTGAAGTCGAGCTGGATCGTCGCTCCCTGCCACTCGCGGCCAATCGCGTCCTTGAACTTGATGTCGATCTTCGGGCCGTAAAAGGCACCGCCACCGACATCGATCCCGTACGGTCGTCCGACCCGATCGAGCGCCTTCTTCAGGTCGGCTTCCGCGCGGTCCCAAACCTCGTCGGCACCGATTCGCTTCTCAGGCCGAGGCGAGAAATCGAGCCTGTACTCCAGTCCAAGCGTCCCCATCACCTCGTCGACCAGATCGATGCAGGTGAAGATCTCGTCCTCCACCTGATCCGGCGTGCAGAACAGGTGGCCGTCATCCATCGTCAGCATGCGGACCCGCAGAAGCCCGTGCAGGGTGCCCGAGCGCTCGTACCGGTAGACGTTGGCGATCTCCGACAGGCGCAGCGGCAGGTCCCGGTAGCTGCGCTGCCGCGGCGCGTAGATCATGGTGTGCCCCGGGCAGTTCATCGGCTTCACCCGGAACGCGTCTTCCTCTCCGTCCTCCTGCATGGCCGGATACATGTTTTCGGCGTAGGCCGGAAGGTGGCCGGACCTTCGGAACAGCGCCTCGCTGGCCACGTGCGGCGTATACACGAACTCGTAGCCCTGCTTCTCGAGCAGATCCTCGATCCAGCGCCTGAGTTTCATCTGTATGCGAGCACCTTTCGGGTGCCACGCCACGAGACCCGGTCCGAACTCCTCGTGGAAGCTGAACAGGTCGAGGTCCTGACCGATTTTGCGATGGTCCCTCTTCTTCGCCTCCTCGAGCTGCGTCAGGTAAGCGGACAGCGCCTTCTTGTCGTAGAACGCGGTGCCGTAGATCCGCTGAAGCATCTGCCGCGTCTCGTCACCCCTCCAGTACGCCCCCGCACCCGAGAGCAGCTTGAAGTGCTTGATCTCGTCCGTGGACGCGACGTGCGGCCCTCGGCAGAGGTCGGTAAACGGGCCGTCGGTGTAAGTGGAGATCGCTTCGTCTTCCGGGATCTCGGCCAGGCGTTCCAGCTTCAGGTGATCGTCGGCGAAAAGGACTTCCGCCTCGGTCCGGTCCACTTCGCGTCGCTCGAACGCGTACCCCTGCTCGACCACCTCCGCCATCCGGGCCTCGATCCCTTCGAGGTCCTCAGGCGTAAACGGTTCAGGAACTTCAAAGTCGTAGTAAAACCCGTTCTCGATGGGGGGCCCGAACCCGATTCCCGCGCCGGGATAGAGGTCCCGAACGGCCGTGGCCAGTACGTGCGCCGTCGAGTGGCGAAGCGCGTATAGAGCGTCCGGATCGTCGTCGCCCCGCGTCACGATCGCGACGGTGGCGCCGTCCGGCAGCGGACGATTCAGATCCCACAGTTCGCCTTCTACCTTCGCGGCCACCGCGGCACGGGCCAATCCGGGGCCGATCGAAGTCGCCAGATCGGCGGCCGATGAGCCCGCGGGAAGTTCCTTCACGGATCCGTCAGGGAGGGAGACCCTCAGCATGGAGTCGCTCATCGCTTACCCGTCGATGATTCGAGTAACTGTGGCGGCCCGGCGACGCCTTCAGGAGGCCGAACCGTAATACGAGGGAAAGAAGGTAGAATGTGTCCGACGGATTGACCAGCGAAACAGGTCTCAACCCGCTTCGGGTGCCAGCTCGATCCTGTCAGGAAGGTTCGGCACCATACACAGAAACTCGAACGGCCCGGTGTCCGCGGCCCGATACCAATGGGGCACGCCGGCCGGAATGAACACGACATCCCCCTCCGACACCTCGTAGACCTCGGTACCTATGCCAACGCTCGCCTGACCCCGCAGCACGTACTGCTCATGTTCCACCGTGTTGGTGTGACGCGGCATCCCGCCTCCCGGCTGCATGATGAAGCGCCGCATCTGGAAGTTGGGTCCCGTGTCCCCGCCGATCAGAACCTGCCGCTCGGTTCCGGACCCGGCATCCACCGGCTCGATCGGGTAATCCGCCGCTCGCCGCACGTGCACCTGTGCTCCCCCTTCCGAAGAGACTCACCATTCACCCTGGACCGAAAACCTGCGATACTAGTACCGGCTCGGGCGGACAGACGGCAAGCCTAACATGGAGAACGGCATGCGGACGGCCCACGGGATGGTCGCACTCAGCGTGTGTATATGGATCGCCGGTTGCGGTGAAGCGGCGGAGCAAGACCAGCGGTCGTCCGGTGATCCGGCCGAATCGATCACCGACGTGGCAACCCCGCACGTTCAGATCTCGGCACCTGCGGAGGGTGACACCCTCGACCGGGGCGACGTGACCGTGCGACTGGTGGTCGAGGGCATGGTCATCGTGCCGGCCGGAGTCGAGCAGGATTCGTCGGGCCACCATCACCTGCTGGTGGACGCTCCCCTGCCCGAACTCGACCGGCCGATACCGTCCGAGGCCGGCCGCTACATCCACCTGGGCAAGGGGCAGACGGAATACCTCGTCGAGGGACTCTCGGCCGGCCAACACCAGGTCATAGCCCTGGTCGGAGACCACCTGCACGTGCCGTTGAATCCCCCGGTCGCCGATACCGTCCGGTTCGTGGTGCGTTAGTCCGACTGGGCTGCCGGCCCCGACTCAGTCGCGCAGGATCCCGTAGCGGCTCACGGTGACCCGGTCCGCGCCCAACACGGCCCAGATCTTGGCTCCCAGCTCGCCGGCCAGCCGATCGCTCACATCAACGCGCACCGTGGAGCCATCGTCTTTTTCGATGAAGAACCCTGAGGCGTCCTCCCTGAGGATACCGACAACCGGCACATCGCCGTCCACGGAGAGAATCCGGTATTCGGTCACCCGCAGGGCGGGGCCATACTCGGAGGTGTCCGGCGTCCCGGAGACCCACACCTCGGCGCCGACTGCCCGCGCGATCTCCGGCTCGTAGTCTCCCACGACGACCACGGCCTCATCTCCCTGGATGACCGTGCGTACGGCCGCCTCGCTCCCCAGACGACGCACGGTACCGCGCGCCGTCTCCTGTCCCGCGCTGACCGCCGGGCCGCTCTCGACGACCGCTTTGCGAGAACAGGCCAACGTGCCGACCGCGAGCCCGATGAGTCCAACTCCGGCGAGAAACCTTCGCATACGCTTGTCTCCATTTCTTGCATTTCGGCCACTGACCATCCCGGAAACCCGAGCAGATTCCGGGGCCGATGGGCCGGCCTACCAGGCTCACACTCGCTCGTCCAGCCCCTGCCACAGGTCGAACCAGTACCCAAGGTACTTCCATCGGCCCCACCCGGCGTATACCTCTTCGGCTTCGCGATCCGACGGACGACGCCCCGCGAAGTAACGACCCGATACGAACGTCCTGTAAACGGTATCTACCGCGAGGTGGTCATATCGGCCGAGCAGCATGAGGAGAGTGGCCGCCGCATACGGTCCGACTCCGCGGATGTCCAGCAGGGACTGACGGATTTCCTCCGTGCTCAGCTCCGGCGCGCGATACCCTTCCAGGTCCAAGTCGCCACTCGCCACTCGCTGCGCCAGATCACGAATGTACGGCGCCCGGTATCCGAGGCGCGCCGCGTCGAGAGTTGCGCCATCGGCTGCCGCGATCGCCTCCGGCGTGGGAAATGAGTTCGGCCGCGCGTCCCCCGGCCGTCCCGGGTCCGGTGCGGTGAGCGGACCCGGCTCACCCAGGTGCCGAACGAGCCCGCCGACCATGGCCTTCGTACCGCCCCACTGAACGTTGGTGGTACAGATGGTCTTCACCGCGTCCTCGAAGACCGTCGGCGAACACAGGAGCCGGCCCAGGCCGAGGCTCGCAGGGTGCCAGCGACGGCCGGCTTGCCGGCACAGAGAGTAGAACGGCCCCATGTCTTCATCGAGTCGGAACATCCGACGGATCGATCGCCGGACCACGTTCCTCTCGCCCGGCCGCAGCTCGCCCTCGTGAGTGATGTCAACTCGGACTCGCTGGCCGCTGGCCGACCTCGTCCCCGTGACATCCAGATGGACGACGCGGTCGGGCCCGAGACGTTCCGTCCTGGCCAGGACGAGGCGCTGGTTGTCCCAGCAATTTGGGGCCAGGACCGCCCATCCATGTGAATATGCCGTCCCCGCGAAATCGAACGGAGACGGGGCAGCCGTGGTAACGGTCGTTACGTACAGGTTCTTTCGATCGCGCCCGTGAGCCGTCACGAGCCGTTCTCCACCCACTCGATCCACAATCCCGAGGACCGGACGCCAGGGAGGCTCCGGTCGCCCTTCAGGATCACCGACAGAATCCGGGACTCGACCGCATTGGACGATGCCGGAACGACCACCAGTGCGCCCTCCGCAACGCCGAGGCTCAGCCGGATCAGTACACCCGCTCCGTTCCATCCGGGAGGATGCGGCGCACTCGCGCCTGGCCGGAAGTGGAGAACTCGAGGAGCCACAGGCTCGAATCCGGGCCGAACATACCGCCGGTCGGAGACCAACCTTCTGGCGAGCGGGCGACCACCGTGGCCTGCCCGCCGTGATCCAGGCGGATGACAGCGGCCCCGGCGTACGACGCCACGTGGATCCGCCCCTCGCCGTCGAGCCAAAGGCCGAGCAGTGCGTGCCGATCCGCAGCCTCCACGACCCGGGGCGTCAGGCGAGACAGGTTGCTCTTCCACACCGTCGCCTGCTGGCGCCGCGGATCGGCACGCAGCAGGTCCCAACCCGCCGTGATCACCACCCTGTCGTCCGGCGTCGGAAGGGCGAAGGCGGGCTCATCCCGCGGTAGAGTGATGCGGGTGACCCGCCCGGTGGCACCGACTCGGACGAGCGCCGAACCGCCGGACTGCTGCAGCACGTACGCCACCCCCATGCGATCACGCACGAAGCCGAAGTCGCCGTAGTCCGACAGGTATCCGGCCCGTCTCGGGATCACGTCGGTCAGTGTCCCGTCCGGATCGAGTCTCCACACGCGGTGATACGGACGGCCTGTGGCATCGTCGTTGGTGGCGTCCTCGCCGTAGACCCTGTTCTCGGCGTCCACGTACAGCTGGTGAGTATGCACGCCGATCACGGCGATCGTGCGAGTGCCCGTCGGAGAGATCCGCCACACGTTCTGGAGATCGGAGTAGTACACGAACCCCCGACTGTCCATCACGACGCTGACCGCTGGATGTGCTACCGCCGCACCTGCGAAGGTCAGCACCGCGGCGGCGGTCAGCGACGCGATCGACGTGCTTCTCATGCTCATGCCTCCTCCAGTCATTCTACTCATCCGACCACACTTCAGCCTCGAATCCGCTCAGTTCGAGGTCGGAACGCCGCCACAAATCCGGAGGAAGACCCGCCTTCACGCACACGCCCTCCAGAAAAGCCTGTCTGTTCCACCCCTGCTCGATCGGTACCTGGGGCAAGAGCAGACCCACGCCGGCCTCGGCCGACACCAGGAGTCCGTGTCTGCCGACCACCACGTCTCCGGGTCTGATGGGCTGCGGAGCCGTCAGGGCGCTGATCTCGAACCGAAGCAACGGAAGCTCGTCCCGGGTCACCGAAGGAAAGCGGGGATCGTCCAGGGCGGCCGAAACGGCCACGAGCGAGACGCATTCCGGCAAGGAGCGGCGGGCCCGGGATTCGCCGCGACAGCCGCGCAGGAGGCCGCTTCGAACTCGCCGAATGGTAACGAAGGCGGCTCGCGGTTCCGTCATTCCCTGCAGGGACGGACCGATCTCCGGCGGCGGGAGCCCGTCCAGAGCTCGCTCCACGGACAGGCGGGCCAGGGTGAGGAGCGCGAGCCTCTCGGAACCGGCGACGGGACTCACGGCACCTGGTATCGGCTTCATGGGAGCGTGCGACCTCCGTCAGGATCGAGTTCTGCGGTACAGACCGTTGATCGTGACCCTCCACCCCTTCTCGGTTTCGACGAGGACTTCATCCGTCGGTACCACTGGTGTGAACCCGGCGGAAGCGAGCGCCGAATCCAGAAGCGGCGCTTCGACCAGGTAGTGGGTACCGGAGTGAAAGCCCTCGTATACGTGCTCCTCTCCGGGGACGCGCCGGATCGACTCCCCGTGTGGCCGGGACCGCGGACTCCACACGGCCACCAGCAGCATGGCATCCCGAGCCGCACACCGGCTCATTTCACGGATCGCCCCGATCCACTGGCTCTCGCTCATGGCCTGGTGTAACACACCCAGCGCGACGAGCAGGTGAACCGAAGCGTCAGCGAATCGGCTGAGGTCTTCCATGCTCCCCCGCTCGACCCGGCGGTTTGCCTCGTCCGAACCGAGCACTCGAGCGACCCGTTCTCGAGTGCGCGCCACCATGGCCTCGGACCCGTCGATGGCGAACACGTCGAAGCCGCGCTCCACCAGCATCACCGTGTTGCGCCCGGCGGCACATCCGACGTCGAGTACGTGGACCTGGCCGGGATCGGAGTGACCCCGCAGCAGCTCCCGCAAGCGCACGTCCGGCTCCTTGCCCGTGAACCGCTCAACGGCCTCTTCGCTCTCCCAGAAGGAACCCGCCCCCTCGGCAATCACCGTTCGGACGCGTCGGCCGGCAGGAACTCTGCCGGGATCTCGTTCCCGGTCCGCTCCCGGTCGAACACCCAGCTCAAGATCCACCAGCGTGTACCGTCGTCATACAGCTGAATGCTGTTGATCCCGCGAGCGAACACTTCTCCTCCCGGCTCCCGACTCGAGGCATAGGTGCTCCAGACGTGGGACACGGCTCCAAAACGCTGCACGACGCGGTGGACCTCCCACTCGTAGAACGCTTCATCGTCGGGTCTTCCGAGCCGGTCGTGATACTCCGAGAGCGTCATCGTTTGCAGCACTCGGGTGCCGTCCTCCCCGACCCTTACGATCCCCACCAGCGCGTCCGGGTGATGGATCCACTCGTCGCGGGCCCGGTCCGCCGCCACTCCGGCCGGCCGCGAGACCACCTCGTAATACGCCGTCAGGATGCCGTCGAGCGTCTCGACGTCCTTCGGGTCGCCCCCTCCGACCTGTGCCTGGAGCGCTCCCGGAAATACCAGGACTGCGGCGATCAACAGCGAAGCTGCCTTCGTCATTCGGCCTCCTCGAGCTCGGCTGGCTCCGGTTTTTCCTGGTTTCGGCGGCAGGGCGCCAGGCTGTCCACTATGGCCACGATCTCTGCCGGGCTCCGTGCCACGAAGTCCGGAGGTTCGGGCCAGCCGGCCGGCGATTCACCGCCGTACAGTACGGCGATGCTTCGAACCTCCATTGCCTGGCCACGCGCTTGGATCTCCCGTCTGGCCTGCACCACGCACTGGGCGTCCGTCGGGTGGTCACCGACATAGAAGGCCGCGCCGGGACCCCTGCAAGTCAACCGGTCAAGGCAATCCAGCAGTCCGTCCGGGGCCGGCTTCTGTCGCCCGGGCGCCACCTCCTCGTATCCCAGGACGTGCGCGAACCGCGCACCCAGACCCAGGGGACCGAGCGTCGCGGTAATGATCTCGCGAGAGTTCTGCGACACGATCCCGTGCGGCAGGTGTCCGAGAGCCTCCAGAGTCTCCGGCACCCCGGCGAACGCCTGCACCGGCGTCTCGTCCGTCAGCTGGTACCGGGTCCACAGTCGCCCCGCCGACTCGAGCATGTTCTCCCTCAGTCCGAACTCCCGCTGGTAGAAATCACGCCAGTTCGTGCACCGGGTTACGGCGGCGTCGTAATCCGCGATCGAGTTCAGGGCCTGGAAGGCACGCCACGAGCGTCCGGTGAGGCCCTCGATGATCGAACGGTTTACGCTCAGGTTGCGGTGGCGGGAGTCTACCAGCGTCCCGTCGAAATCCCAGATGATGGCACACGCTGGCATCGCCTCTCCTGTCACGGGGTACCGACCGCCTGAACGACAGACACGATCGCACCACGGGAGGGAGAGTCACAAGAGATCGTCCACCTCCAGCGCTCTACTCGTCGAAGGCGGGCACCGGCATGTCGTCGCGAGGAAGCTCGTTGACCACCGATACGACCTTCCATCGGCCATCGACTCGAATCAGCGACCACAGGTCCACACCCGGACGCGCGGGACGGCCCGTCTCCGGGATGCTGGACTCGTACACGACGTGCACGTGTGAGATGTCCCCATACTCCGTGACCCCGACTGACAGGACGTTCTCCAGGAAACCGGGCGCTCCGCGATCGGCCAGTCGGTTCTCGAATCGAAGCCAGTCCAGCAGGAACCCGTCCACGCTCATGACCTTGAGATCCGGAGGATATCGAAGCACAACGATCGCCTCCGGAATGAACACCTCGCGCACGACTTCCCAATCGGGGGTATCCCCGTCCGTCCATGACACGAGGTCATAGACGTCCCGGACCACCTGCTCGACGGAGCGAGGGTCCGCGGCGGTCGCAACTGACTGGGCCAGTGCCGGGGATGCCAGCGCCAAGGAAACGAGACAGACCAACCCTGCTACCCTGTTTCGGTGCACGGATCTCTCCTCTCTCGCCGCTCCGCGGACGGCGCACGAGACTTGGCGGACGGCCGAGGGGGATGCGACGTACCGGTCCAACAACAGCCAGCGGGACGAAGGTGCTGACCTGGCTGACGTTCAGCCGGCCGGCCCATCCTCGTCCGCGCGGCCCGACTCGAGCACTCCCGGCCGAGCCGCATCGATAGCCGGACGGGTGGAGGCAATCACGGTCTCGACCTGCCCCGCCAGTTTTTCGACCAGCGCCCGGGCCGCACCCTGCCGACTCCGCACTTGAGAGGCATAGATGGAACGCGCCAGGAAGTAGGAGCCCACGGTGGCCGTGAGCGGCAGTGCCACCAGGCCCGCAACGAGACCGAGGGTCGCCGAAAGAGCCCCGCCAAGACCAAATCCGACGCCAGCGCCAACTCCACCCATGATACCGCCGAACCAACCCGCGGCGAGCCCGGAGTAGCTCTGCTCAACCCGGATCAGGGTCTGACCGCTTTGGGACGAGACCAGCACCTGCTGCTCGGTCAGGTTGGACCCTTCCTGCGAACTCCACGTCAGAGACCGGCCGACAGCGCTCGCGGTCCCGCGGCCGGGCGTCGCAGCCACGATGGTGGGCACGAGCTCCTCGAGTCGCTCAACGGGCATCTCTCCCTCGATCACGCGTTCGATCGCGACGGCCGTCGGCGCGCCGGCAAGCCGGCTTCCCAGGGTCGCGGGCCGCTGAGCGTTCAGCTCGCTCGCCGCCTGGCGCAACATGCCGGGATCGATGCCGGCCTCGGCAGCGATTTCCTCGAGCTCGGCCATCGTGAGCCCGGCCGGATCGGTTGCGGTGGGCTCGGCACGCTGCATCTCGGTAGCCCGTCGCAGGATGAGGCCTACTTCCTCCTCGGAGTAGCGACGGGGCCCGGGCAATTGCTCGTTCATCGTCCGCACAATCCAGCGACCGGTGGGTCGGCTGCGACCCCGGCTTCAGTTGGATTCATCGAACCTCCAGGAAGCTACGAAGTCCGGGGACGGGGCCTCGCCCGTGAGCCGGGCTCGAACCATTTCAATGGGCATGGTTCCGCCCTGAAGGATCGAGTCGTGGAATTCGCGCTCCGTCATCTGGCCCGATTCGACCAGCTCAGAATGAAGTGCCAGTATCTGCATGCCACCGATCATGTATGCGGCCTGGTACAGCGGAGAGTATGACCCGTTGAACGACCTCCTCACCTCGGCCGTGGCGCTGGCCCGTTCATGCCCCACCCCGTCGACCAGGAAGTCGATCGCCTCGTCCGGCGTCATCTCCCCCAGGTGGAACTTGAGCGAGAAGATAATCCGGGCGGCACGGTGCTTCCTCCAGAACAGCATGCCCATTCGGTCTTCCGCCGTGGCCGGGAATCCCATGTCCCACAGCCGCATTTCCCAGTACAGGGCCCAGCCCTCTCCCCAGAAAGGCGTGCCGAACACCCGGCGGTGCGGGTTGTAGCGCCGGGTCATGAACCCCTGCAGGTGATGCCCCGGAATGAGCTCGTGGTGCACGGTGGCGCGCGAGAAGTGGACGTTGTTGGCCCGCATGCTCATCAGCTTGTCTTCATGCGCCATTCCCTCTGTAGGAAACGAGACCTGGATCACCTCTCCACCCAGGAAGAAGGGCGCCACCTTCTGCATTTCCGGTGACATCATCTCGAGGCGCCACACCTCCTCGGCCAGCGACGGGATCGTCAGGAGATCGCGCTCCTGGAGAAAGGCCACTGCCTCCCAGGCCAGATCTCGCACCAGGTCCGGCTGCTCCCCGGGATCGACATGCAGGGTCTTCACATGCTCCAGGGCGGCCTGCCAATCGTCGCCAAAGCCCATGTCGCGGGACGCGCGCACCATCTCGGCCTCGCACCAGGCGAATTCCCTCTCGCCGATCGCGATCAGCTCCTCGGGCGTGTAGGCGATCATCTCGTGCTCCAGGTCCGACCGCATGCCGTCCGCGCCGATAGGATCACCCACGATCGGCTCGTCTTCCCCGGCCTCGACGCCCACCAGGCGCTCGCGGACGAACTCGGTGTAGTCAGCCAGCAGTGAGTCGGCCGCCGAGTAGGGAGACTCTGCCCACCAGGTGAACAACGGGTCGTAGCCCGCGTAGTGCTCGTACCAGTCCCCGAGATCCTCGCGGAGGTCGCCGAGGATCCGCGCCGCACGGAGCGCCACGATCGGCGAAGGTACCCCGGCGTCCCCCGTGGCCTCGAGGGATGTTTCGAGCTCGGCACGGCGGCTTCCAACCTCGTCGGCAAGGTCCTGAAGGACGACGGCGGCCTCGCGCGGATCGATGGACTCCAAATCGCGACGCACCTCTTGCAGCGCTGCGATCGTGGGTAGGAATGGCACCAGGCTCTGGAGCTCCGCTGCCAGCAGACCTTCGCGCTCCAGCAACTCCAGTTCGGAACGCACTTCTGAGAGCAGCAGGACATAGTCGATGCGCTCCTCCAGCCCGAGCGTTTCCAGCTCCATTCCAGCCAGTTGCTGCAGCCACCCCTCGTAGAAAGCGCTCAACCGCTGTCTGCGGACCGGCGAGTAGGCCACGTCCCAGCGGCGCAGCAAGGCCTGCCGATCCGCCGAATAACGGCTGACGACTCGCGCCAGGTCGCTGTCCTCCATCTCGACGAGCGAACGAAGGTCCGGCGTGGCCTCCCCTTGTGCGGCCACCGGCGAAGCGCCGACCAGCAGAACGAACAGAAGCAGGAAGGGCGTCGGAGCTCGAAGGCTACTGTCAGCTTTCACGTGCGGTCTCCTCCAGCGAGTCGCTTGAGTCGGTATCGGGCTCGGTCCGTGACACGCGCTGCGGTCGATCTGCCGTGGCCGCCGCCATGGCTCGCCGGGCCACATCATCCGGATGCTCGCCGGAACCGTATTCGAGCACGCGAACGGCCGGATTGCCTCGGATCATGGCCGACAGACGGCGCCCCGTCTCCGGCCGGAACAGGCAGACGATCCGTTTGCCCATGCCAGCGGCGCGGGCGACCTCGTAACCCACCCCGAGGGACGGGGTGGTCACCTCGGCGATCACCACGTCGGCCTCCCGCAGCCATGAAATGTCGCGGGCGTAGATCTCGGCGTCATCCGGGCCGGACTCTCCCACATCGGACAGGTCCGGCCTCCCGATATGCTCGGTGAGGACAATGCCACGTCGGGCCAGGGCACCGATCAGGGCTGCGTAGCCCGGGGCGTCTTCTCGCCCCCCGCTGATCGATGCGGAGAAGTAGATGCGCGGGCGGGCGATCGTCATCGCCCGTTCTCCGGAAGATCGACGACAGGCGGATCCCCCGACTCGTCCTCTTCCTGCTCCTGCTTCACGTGCGCCTCCTGCACGTGTTGCATGCCCGGGTTGAAGATTGACTCGAGCTCCTGAGCGTGATACATGGCGCCGCCGCGCACCCCCCGTGTTCGCCGGTAGAAGATGAGTCCCCTGGCCTCGAGCCGGAGGAACAGCCGATCCAGGAGGAGAGCGGCGACGACCGCGACCGCCGCCCAGATCATCCACTTCACCATGGAGGTACCCGGATGGTACGGATCGGGGGGAGCGTCTTCACGACGGTTGTACCCAGGACACGACTAACCGAAAGGCGATCCACAGCATGGGCAGGCCGGCTACGCCGATGGCGATCCAGTCCCACTCGGTTGGCCGGCCGGTCTTCACGCGGCCCACGATCAACAGACCGACCCCGGCGAAAAAAGCGCTTATAGCCACTGGCACGAGGAGCAGCGGCGCGGCCGCCCACGCTCCCCATCCGTCGTACCGCTCGACCACGGCCCGGGCGTAGAGCCACGTCGCGGCCGGTATCCAGCACAGAAGCTTGAAATACCTCATCGATGAACCTCACTCCTGGTCTCGGCTCCCCAGCCTACCCTGAACGCCGGGATCGCGTAACGGTCGAAGAACCGCCACATCCGGCGGGTATGTCCCCGCTCCCGGTCGCGTAGTGAGGACGTCGCGACGAGCACCAGGTCGAGGCGCGGCACCACGACGATGAACTGCCCGCCGTATCCCCAGGCGAAATACGCGCGTTCACCGCCCCAGCGGCGAATCCACCACAGATATCCGTAACCGTGGCCGTTCCACGGCGAGGATCCGGTCGAACTCCAGGAGGCGTCGATCCATTCCTCAGGCACCAGCTGGCGACCCTCGAAGCGACCACCGTCCAGGTAGAGCTGCCCGAACTTCAGCATGTCACGTGGAGTCAGCGACATGTTGTTCCCACCCAGGTACCGGCCCTGCGGATCCCGATCCCACTCCCCCAGCGAGATGCCCATGGGGCCGTATAGCTCGTCGAGCATGTACCGGCGGAGACTCCTGTTGGACCGCCGCGCGAGGATCACGGACAACAGATGGGTGTTACCCGTGGAGTATTCGTGACATTCACCCGGGTCGCACACCATCGGCCTGCGGAGCTGGTCGTAGACCCAGTCGGCAGATGCGACCCAGGCACCGTAGTTCCCGAACGAGGCCGTTTCGATCCCCGTTCTCATGCTCAGAAGGTGCCGAACCTCGATCTCGTTCTTCCTCGGGTCGAGGGCACCGCTCTCAGCCAGGGCCTCGTAGTAGTCCGGCAGGAGCTCGTGAATCGGCTGGTCGGCTCCCTTCAGCAGGCCGTCTCGAATCGCGATGCCGACCATCGGCGAGAGCAGCGTCTTGGAAACCGACTTCACGTTGACGGTCTGCGAGGGCCGCAGGTTCCCGTAGTAGTTCTGGACGACCAGGGAGCCACGGCGGGCGGCGATGAAGCTGGTGAGCGCCGGCATGTCACCGGCCTCGGCCAGCAGTCTTTCCATGCGGTCCGCAAGAAACAGGGGAGGCGGTGGCGGGCCGACGAAATCGAGTTCGGCGGAATCGCCAGGCGATCCCGCGCCAGCTTCAGACAGGCCCGGTCGCACGCCCTGGGCAAGCGGGGCGGCTCCGCCAAACGGCGCTGGAACTAGCAGAAGGAGCCCGATCACGACCCCAAAGAATCCGTTCAGGGTCACGGCTCTTCGCCGGTGCGCCCGCCGCTCTCAGTCGCTTCCTCCAGCTCGTCCACGACCTGGAGCACCGGGGTGGGACGGCGATGCACCCGGAGCTCGAACACGTCCGGCCGCGCGTAGTTGCCGGCCACGTCGATCTGCCACCGCGGTCCGACGAGCTGATCCGGCCTGACATCCGCGTACAGGATCGTCTCCTCCTCCATCGCGGGACCCGCCACGATCTTGCCGTCGGGATCGACGATCACCGTTCCCCCCGGGTTTAGCCAGCCTTCCACCTGCCCCAGGTACTTTTCCTTGAACCCGAAACGATCGGGAATACCGTCCATGTGGAAGGCCTGGCAGCTCCCGAGAACGAACGCTCGTCCCTCCTTGGCTACGTGCCGCATGGTCGAAGTCCACGGCTCACCCCGGTCCCAGGTCGGCGCGGCGTGGAACTGGGCGCCCCACGCCGTCAGGGCATACCGGGCCAGGGGCATGTAGTTCTCCCAGCAGATGAGCCCACTCAAGCGGCCGAACGGAAGGTCGTACACCTCCAGGTCGCTTCCGTCGCCCCTCCCCCAAACGAGCTTCTCGGCCGTCGTCGGCACCAGCTTCCGGTGGCGCCCGAGGACCGCGCCATCCGGTCCCACGTACAGGAGCGTGTTGAACAGCGTGGCGTCGCTCGATTCCGAGTTTCGCTCGTTCACGCCGATGGCCACGGTAATCCGGCACTGTGCGGCGACTGTCCCGAGCGCCTCGGTAGCGGGACCCGGAACCGAAACCGAGTTCGCGTGCAACTCCGTGTACAGCTCGCGCAAAGGATGCGTGTGACCGCCCGGCATGAACCACACCCACACCGGATAGCCCGGCAGGAAGGCCTCCGGAAACACGACCAGTCGCGCTCCCTCAGCCGCGGCCTCCCGGATCAGTCCGCACGCCTTCTCTACAGACGCCGCGAGATCCAGAAACACCGAGCTCGCCTGCACGGCAGCGATACGATAGGAATCCTGCTGCTCCACGTTGTACCCCGCCGGATTAGAAGAACTGGTCGATCAGGATCGGATTCCCGTCCGGATCGAGGAGCGAAATATGCGCGGGGCCGGTCGTGGTCTCGTCGGTCTCTTCCGCGAGCTCGATTCCCTCTCCCTTCAGCGCGCGCTGGATCTCTCTAACATCCGTGAACTCCTCGAGCTGCTCCATGTCGACTCCCGCGAGGCCGGGATTGAACGTCAGGATGTTCTTCTCGAACATGCCCTGAAACAGGCCGATGACCGTTCCCCGGTTCACCAGGATGAGATAGTTGTGTTCCTCGTCTCCGCCCGTCACCTCGAAGCCCAGCTTCTCGTAGAACGCCCTTGAAGCAGCCAGGTCCTGCACGGTCAGGCTGACGGAAAACGCACCCAGATCCATTACGCTACTCCCCGTTGTGAGGTAGTCATCCGGCTTGCCGCTCGTAGCTTTTTCCTCGCGCGCGCACGCGCCCTCTCCGCCTCGACCTCACGGTCCTTCGGTGGAGCACTCGTGACCAGCGAATCGAGAAGGTCCCGCACCACGGATGCGACATCCTCCACCGCCCTGTCGAAGGCCGGCTGGTTGGCCCGGGAGGGCTTCGCGTACCCGCTCACCTTGCGCACAAACTGGAGGGATGCAGCTCGCACTTCCTCGTCCGTCGCGGTCGGTTCGAAGTTGTATAATGTTCTTATGTTACGGCACATGTTCTAATCTGTAATGTTAACTGTTATGGTCCGTGAGACGTGCGAGAGCGGAGGCCTTCGGCCCCGGGGTTGTTGCGGGGCCCCCGTCCGGAGCGTCAAAGCCCTTCTGCACGTCGATCACCAGCAGGGCCGCGCCACGCGGTATCACTGCTCCTCCTCCATTGGCGGATCGTGCCCACCCTCGTCGGTCCGTCCGTACTGCAGGCGAACGGCCCCGTTCTCCCACGCCATGACACCCGAGAGCTGCAACGCGCCGCATGGGAACGGTGTGGGGAACAGGGGAATGCCGTCTCCCAGAAGCGTGGGCATCACGAACACCTGGTACTCGTCGATCACCCCCAGCCGCTCGAACTCGCGGATGGTCAGTCCACCGCCGATGAGCCAGCAATCCCCGGCTCGGTCGCCCTCCCGCAGGTGGCGAACGAGATCCCCGGGTCCTCCCAACCACGCCAACGTCCGCTCGGGCAGGCCCTCGATCGGCGACCGACTCAGAACGTAGACATCGCGGTCGGGATATGGCCACTCGCCGAAGTCGAGAACCTGATCGTATGTGATCCTGCCCATCACAGCGCAGGAAATCTCCCTTATGAAGGCCTCGTAGCCGTATTCCTCGTCGAAGAACGGCTCCAGCCACTCGACCGATCCGTCCGGAGTGGCGATGTATCCGTCGAGGCTCATCGCGATGTAGACGCGAATCCGCATGGCATTCAGTGGAACTGGGGATGACCGCCCTCGGGCGCCACCACTTCGCCGAAGTTGGCCTCGTACTTCTGCATGTTGTCGATGAGAGCGGCGACGACTCGCTTCATGTGGCCGGGGCTCACCATCACGCGGGACACCAGTTGCGTGCCGTTGGGGGCGCTCAAAAGGAAATCCAGGATGAACTCCTCCCTGGTGTGCGTGACGAGCATGTTGTTGCTGTATCGACCGCGCGCCACCTCGTCGCTGGCGTTGATCTGAACCTGGGGTGCAGCGGGGCGACCGGGATTGTCTGACATCGGGAGGCGGCTCCGTGGAAGTGGATGTTCGTGTCGTGCCTGACGTCGGGAAGCTAACACCGGACCCGGCCAGCGTCAGCCGGTTCGGGGAACGTCTCTCAGGTCTACGCTGCCGCTTCCCCCCCCTCTCCACACCAGGTAGGCAGCCATCACCATGACGGCGAGCGGAACCACCGGCTCGTTGGGCTGCAGGGGGAACATGGCCGCATCGTCCACGACTAGGTGCACGTACGCGGCCACGGCCATGATCGCGATAATAACCAGAGCCACCACCCGGGTGAACGCGCCCACCAGCAGGGCGAGGCCGGCCCCGATCTCGACCAGCGGCACGACCCACTTCACCACCCAGATCATCGGGATCCCGGCGGCGATGAGCTGTCCCGAGAATGCCTCTGCCAGCGTGGGGACGGCCAGCTTCATCACTCCGGTCATCAAGAACAACGCTCCCAGGGCCATGCGGATTGCCCCCGCGAAGCTGTCATCGGTGGTCCGACGCACGTCTCGCACGTCCATGAGCCCCGCTCTCTTTCGGGCCGCAGGTGAGCGCTGGTCTACGGAACCCTTTCAACGAATGTTCCGCCACGCCAGTCCTGCGAGCAAGTCGGAGGGGCATCCCTCTTCGCCCCCACGAGCTCTACCGGGTCGATCTCGCGACGCCCGATGAAGCAGCCCGCCACCCGCCGTGGACGGCTCCGCGGTGAGCGTATTGCCGCAGCGTCCGCGCCCCTGTATGAGTAAGAATCGGGGATTGTCCGGTCCCCGGCCGACCGGCGGAAACCAGCGAAGGGGGAGCCATTACTCCTGCCTACATCCTGCCCGGGACTCCCTTGCACGAACGCACCTCCGCATTGTGCAGAGCCAGCAATTGGCGCCCTTGGGCCGGCTATCTGGCTGCCGGCTCCTACGACCTGTATCACGACAGGGAGTACTGGGCCATCCGCAATGCTGCAGGGCTGATCGACGTGTCTCCACTGTACAAGTACCTGATCCGGGGGCCTGACGCCGTCCGTTTCCTCGATCGGCTTGTCACCCGGAACGTCCGGAAGTGCGCGGTCGGCCGGGTCATGTACACTCCGTGGTGCGACGGCGACGGAAAAGTGATCGACGACGGCACCCTGGCTCGACTGGGCGACGACGTATTTCGCCTCACGTCTGCCGACCCCAGCCTGCTGTGGTTCCACGACAATGCCGGCGGAATGGAAGTGTCGTTCGAGGACGTATCGGCGTCGACGGCGGCCCTGGCCCTTCAAGGTCCGAGCGCTCGCAAGATTCTGCAGGCGCTCACGACAGCCGACCTGGACGGGCTGCGGTTCTTCGGCGTGATGGACGTGGACCTGGCCGGCATTCCGGCCTCGGTGTCCCGGACCGGATACACGGGCGACCTGGGTTACGAAATCTGGGTCGAGGCCGAGCGAGCCATCCCCCTGTGGGACGCCCTGGTGGAGGCGGGCCGGTCGTACGGAATCGTTCCTACCGGACTCATGGCCCTGGACATGGCGCGGATCGAGGCCGGCCTTCTCCTCGTGACCGTGGACTACGTGCCGACCCACCAGGCCCTCCTGGAGAATCAGAAATCCACGCCGCTCGAGTTGGGACTGGCGTGGACGGTGGATCTAGGCAAGGAGAACTTCGTTGGCCGGGCCGCGCTGGTCCGCCAGGCGAAAACGGGGCCCGAATGGCGGCTCAGAGGGCTCGAGATCGACTGGGTATCTCTTGAGCAGGCGTACGGCAGCGTCGGCCTGCCTCCCATGGTCCCGTCCTCCGCGTGGCGGACGAGCGTTCCCGTATACAGAGGTGACAGCCAGGTCGGCTATGCCACGAGCGGGTGCTGGTCGCCGCTATTGAAGAAGTACATCGCGCTGGTTCACCTCCGTGGGTCGGTCGGCGTCCCAGGAACGAACCTGGAGATGGAGGTGCCCGTCGAGCACCAGCGCCTCCGGGCCACGGCCACCGTCGTTGAGACGCCGTTCTTCGATCCGCCGCGAAAGAGGGGATGAGAGTGGGCCGAGAAGCCGCGTATGACGCCATCGTTATCGGTGGGGGACACAACGGACTCACGACCGCTGCATATTTGGCCCGTGCGGGCCGGAGCGTGCTGGTTCTGGAGCGGCGGCACCTGGTGGGTGGCTCGACCGTTACCGAGGAGATGTTCCCCGGCTTCAAGTTCTCGGTGCTCTCCTACGTGGTCAGTCTGCTTCGTCCGGAGATCATCCGGGAGCTCGATCTGCCCCGGCACGGACTCGAGATTCTTCCCCTGGAAAGCACGTTTACGCCGCTTCCGAACGGCGACCAGCTGACCCGGTGGGCGGATCATGACCAGACCCGACGCGAGATCTACAGGCACTCCGCTCTGGACGCCGACGCGTACGACCGGTTCGGCCAGTTGATGTACCGCATGGCACTGGCCGTGAAGCCCATTCTGGCCATGGTACCTCCCGATCCCACCTCCCTGAGTCCGAAAGACCTGCGCGGACTGCTGCGGCTCGGACGGCACTTCCGCGACCTGGGCGAGGCCGACTTCTTCATGCTGTACAAGCTCATGACCATGAGCTCGGCCGATTTTCTGGACGAGTGGTTCGAGACCGACGCCCTCAAGGCCACCATGTCCGCGAGCGGCATCATCGGCACGTTCCTCGGTCCGCGCTCTCCCGGAACGGCATACGTGCAGCTCCACCACTACATGGGAGAGATCGACGGAGCCTTCCGTGCCTGGGGATTCGCGCGGGGGGGAACCGGGGCGGTCGCCGAGTCCATCGCGTCGGCGGCCCGGTCGCTGGGAGTGACGATCCGCGTGAACGCCACCGTCGCACGCGTGATCGTTCGCGGCGGTCGCGCGGTCGGTGTGGCCCTCGAGGATGGCGAGGAAATCCGGGGGCGAACGGTGGTATCCGGTCTCGATCCACGACGTACATTCGTCAACCTGGTGGACGAGACCGACCTGCCGCATGAGTTCGTAAACTCGATTCGACGTTACCGCAGCGTAGGCTCATCCGGCAAGGTCAACCTGGCCCTCAGCGAACTGCCGGATTTCACGAGTCTCCCGGGAGATGGGGACCACCTCAGGGGCGCGATCTCGATCAGCCCCAGTCAGGACTATCTGGAGCGAGCGTACGACGACGCCAAGTACGGTGAGTTCTCGAGACGTCCGTACATGGACGTCATCATTCCGTCGCTCATCGATCCCGGCATGGCTCCCCCCGGTAAGCACGTGATGTCCTGTTTCGTGCAGTACGCGCCGTTCGCCCTGAACGGTGGCTGGAACGACGAGAAGCGGGAGGCCTTCGGCGACACGGTCATCGATACGTTGAGTGAGTACGCGCCGAACCTGGGCAACGCGATCATCCACCGGCAGGTAGTCACGCCGCAGGACATGGAGGACGAGTTCGGCCTCACAGGCGGCAACATCTTCCACGGAGAGCTATCGTTACAGCAGCTGTTCTTCCTGAGGCCGGCTCCGCGGTGGGCCAACTACCGGACGCCGGTGCGTGGCTTCTACCTGTGCGGGTCGGGGACCCACCCTGGCGGAGGGATCTGCGGTGGACCGGGACGTCTGGCCGCCCTCGAGATCCTGAAGGGCGGCGATCGATGAGCCGATCGTACGACGCCGTGGTGATCGGTGCCGGACACAATGGGCTGGTGACGAGCGCCTATCTCGCCCGAGCCGGACAGAGCGTTCTCGTGGTCGAGCAGCGCTCTAGAGTCGGGGGCGGAGCGTCCAGCGAAGAGCTGTTTCCGGGCTTCACCTGCGACACCGGGACACACCGCGCGGCGAAGCTTCATCCTTCGGTCGCCTCAGACCTGAACCTCCGTTCACACGGGCTCGAAATGGTCCGAGCCGACCCGGCGCTGTTTGTGCCGGACGCAGAGGGCCGGCATCTCCTGCTCCGTGGGTCGGCGTCCGCAACCGCCGATTCGATCCGAGCTTTTTCTGCAGGCGACGCCGAGCGCTGGGCAGATTTCGAAAGCTTCACCGGGATGGTGGCGGGATTCCTCTCGAGCGTGTTCTCGATCGAGCCTCCCGAGATTCCGGACCCATCACGGTCCGGCATGGTTGCGCTGGGACGACTCGGCCTCGGTTTGCGGAAACTGGGCCGGCGCGAGATGGAGGAGGTGGTGCGCGTCCTGCCCATGTCCTGTCTCGAGCTGCTGGATGAGTGGTTCGAATCGGAGCCACTCCGCGGAGCCCTGGCGGGCATATCAGTGCAGGGCGGAGCCCACGGGCCGATGGCCACGGGAACGGCATTCAACCTGTTCCGCAGGGCAGCTGAATCGGGATCCGGCAGCCCGACGGCGATCGTCCGTCCGCGAGGCGGGGTCGGGCGCCTGAGCGAGGCCCTGGCCTCCGCGGCCCGGGCTGCCGGGGTCGAGATTCAGACTGACCGAACGGTGAGACACGTCCTGCTGGATGCTGGACGGGCTGCCGGTGTGGTGCTCGAGGATGGAACCGAGATCTCCGCGCGCACGGTGGCTTCTGGAGTCGGCCCCGGGGTTACCCTGCTGAATCTGTCGGATCCGGCGTCGCTCGATCCAGAGTTCGTCCGGTCTCTACAGGCTGTTCGATACAGGGGAGCCACGGCCAGGGTACACCTTGCGCTTGGTGAACTGCCCCGATTCGAAGGGGCGCCGAGTGCAGAAACGCATCTGGGCGGCGCGATCTCGATCAGCCCCAGCCTGCAGTACGTCGAGCGGGCCTCGGACGGGGCCAAGTACGGCAGTGTCTCGGAGGCACCGTACCTCGAAGCCGTAATCCCGACGGTGTCGGAACCGGACCTGGCGCCGGAGGGGAAGCACGCCATGTCCGTGCTGGTCCAGTACGCGCCTTACCATCTGCGCGAGAGTTCGTGGAACGCCGCTGCCTCTGAAGCACTGGGCGATACCGTAGTCGAGACCCTGGGTCGCTTTGCGCCTAATCTGCCGGACGCGGTAGAGGCCCGACACGTCCTCACGCCGGCCGGCATGGAAGACAAGTGGGGTCTGCAAGAGGGCAGCGTGTTCCAGGGCGAGATGACCCTGGATCAGTTCTTCTTTGCGCGGCCCGTTGCGGGCTGGGCGCGCTACCGTACTCCCATCGCTGGCCTCTACCTATGCGGAACGGGGACTCATCCCGGAGGCGGAGTGACTGGCACATGCGGTTACCTTGCCGCACGCCGGATCCTGAAGGACGCCAAGGGACAGCGCTGAGCCGATTGCATCAGGTATCCACCGGGCCTCTCGCGCGGCCGGGAGGTTGAGCACGCGCAGTGGAGCGCTCGGACATTTGTTCGTACACGTCTTTCAGATCCGCACGGGCGAGTATGCGGCGACCCTCCGGGATCCCTTCTCCCCAGAGGACGAGTCGGATCTGACCTTCAGCCAGCTCAATCCCAGTGATCCGGCCGTCGCCGAAGCAGCAACAGCCGGAGTTGAAAAGGTGGGGCGAAGGCGCCTCACCGTCACGAGGGGGACCGCACGGCGCCTCGTCTCCCAACCAGCCCCGGTCCGTGCAGTCCGACACGATCTCGTCCCAGAACACCTGGTCTTCCGCCCGACTCCGAATTTCCTCCATCTCCAGACCGAGACGCCGCTCCAGTTCGTCCACGATCGCGACCGACGCGAAGACGGGGCGGTGTGTGTGCCCGGCAATCAGCAGGAGATTTTCCTGCCCCTCGGCCCAGCGACGCATCGCCCGGTGATGCCTCTCCCGCACCTTCCGGTTCTTGGAGGGTGTGTTTCGGGACACGGCCGTAAGATGCTGGATGGGCTTCCAGATGAACCTCACGGTGAAGCGTGCCAGGAAGGCCAGGCCGTCGCTCATGCCGGTCCCCTGGTGGCCATGCACGAGGAACAGCGATCCGAGTCTCCTCCCATCCAGGACCACATCGAGCAGCAGTGACTCGTGAACGTGCAGTTCGGGACCCGGATTCGCCGGTCCGAGCCAGTGCCGCACGGCGGCCGGGGACGCCCACTCTTCGTCGTGGTTCCCCCAGAAGCGGAGGAGACGTCCGTCCGAGTGGAACGAGGCTTCGGCCCGATAGACCTTGGGATAGGTGCCCAGGACGGAGGCGATCTTGTTCTTCCACAACTCCTCGGCGTCGCCCAGGATCGCCAGCGTGTAGCGTTCCGAGTCGTAGTGTCGGAGGGCCTTAAGATATGAGGATTCACAGCGCCTGAAGTCGTCGGCCCGATCGCGTTTTCCCCGATGCATGTCGGACAACACGATCAGCCGGTCGCGAGCCGCGTCGAAAGCCGGCGTGGGCAAGCCGCGGTGGCCGGGGGAGCGGCGGGCGCGACGCAATGCCGTCGAGAGTCCGACTCCCACGCGCGCATCATACACGGTGGGACCTGAGCGAGGTCTTCGCTTCCCCATTCGTCCCCGGTTCCTCAGGTGGTTGAGCACAACGCAATCTGCGACGGGCCCCGGACGGTGCCAATGGCCCTCAACATCGGCCCGGCGCCGCCCGGGTCTTGCGGACCTTCCCCCCTGTGTGCCTTCTTGACAAAGGTTCGCTTGCAGCAGCCCCGTGAGCGAAAAGCGCCACAAAAGGCGGAGTCACGGTGAAGCGACCTTCAGCAAATGCGGCCATCTTCTGGATCAGCGTACTCGGCCTGTACCTCGAGCTGCTGCTCATCCGTTGGATCGGAACGGAAATCCGCATCTTCGCCTACCTGCAGAACACGGTGCTCGTGGTCTGCTTCCTGGGGCTGGGAATCGGCCTGTTCACCTCGCGGCGACCGATTTCAGTCCACCGCAGCCTGTTCGCTCTGCTGGTTCTCGCCACCCTGATGGTGATTCCTCAGTCCCGGTTGGTCCTGTCGAACGTGAGCTCGCTACTCAGCGTTCTCGGTGAGATCAACATCTGGGAGTCGGCCTTGGCCGTGACGACGCCCGTCGCGGCCATGGGCTTGCTGGTCGGACTTCTGCTCACCTTCGGGATCATGGTCCTCGTTCTGGAGCCGTTCATTCCTATCGGCCGTCTCCTGGGCAGATTACTGGACGAGCATCCGAAGCCGATCGTAGCCTACTCGGTGAACGTCGCGGGAAGCCTGGCGGGAATCTGGCTCTTCGTCGGACTCAGCCGGCTCGGTCAACCGCCCGAGCTCTGGTTCCTGGTTCTTGTTCTTCTCGCGCTTCCGTTCCTCGCTCGCCGCAAACGGGTCGACTGGTTGGCGCTGGTCATGCTGATTCCCCTCGTGCCCCTCGTCGCCACCGCCCAGCGGTCAGGACCCGTGCTGGAGACCGTTTGGTCTCCCTACCAGAAGTTGGAGCTGTATTCGGTGAATCCAGATACCCTGCCTCAGGTGCCGACCGCCAGGTACCTGGTGCAGGTCAATAATGCCGGCTACCAGTTACTCCTGGATTTGAGTTCGTTCGGCCGCGTGAACGGAAGTGAAGTGCAGTCGGCCGATCGAGCCGACCGACTCAGCCCGTACGACGTACCGGCGCTCGTTCACCCCGACCCGGAAAGTGTGCTTGTGGTGGGAGCGGGATCCGGGAACGACGTCGCCGGTGTGCTTCGAAACGGAAGCAGTAGCAGTCGCGTCACTGCGGTCGACATCGACCCGGTGATCCTGTCATTCGGAAAGAAGTACCACCCGGAACGGCCTTATGATTCCGATCGAGTGAAGTTAGTCACGACAGACGCGCGATCGTTCTTCGCTCGAACGGAAGAACGCTATGATGTAATCGCCTTCGGATTCCTCGACTCGCACACGACCACGTCGCTCACTAACGCCCGGCTCGATCACTACGTCTACACGCTGGAGAGCTTCGAGCACGTCCGTAGTCTGCTGAATGACGGCGGAATCGTGACCATGACGTTCTTTCCAGTGCGGGACTTCATCATCGACCGACTTGCAGTCGAACTCCGCGACGTGTTCGGTGAGGAGCCGCTGGCGTTTCGTTTTCCGTTCGGCGCAAGCGGGATGGCGGGCGTCACGTTGATCGCTGGAGATCTGGAGACAGCGCGCCGACGGATCGCGTCGGTTCCCGAGCTGGGGCGACTGAGCAGACTGGCCGAAGCGGACCCGGTCGAGTTGCCCTTCGTCACCCCCCCGGCCACGGATGACTGGCCCTACCTGTACCTCGATCACCCACGCATACCGATTCTGTTCGCGCTTCTCGCGGGTCTCCTGGCGCTTATCGTGGCGTACGCCGGGCGGACGCTCGACCTGCCGGCGACGATGAACCCCCGCACCTGGGACATCGACTCCTGGCACTTCTTCGCACTCGGTGCGGCCTTTCTCCTGCTCGAGGTGCAGAACATAAGCAAGGCGTCGGTCGTACTCGGAAACACCTGGCTCGTCAACGCAATCGTCATCACGGGCGTCCTGGCCATGGTGCTGATCGCCAACACCATCGTCGTCCGGTCGCCTGCCATCCCGCTCGCGCCCGTGTATGGAGCGCTGCTCGCGATCGTCCTGGCACTTTACTTCGTCGACCTCGCCAGATTCGCTTTTCTGCCTTTCGCGCTAAAGGCGGCGCTCGTAGCTACACTCACGACCCTGCCCATGCTGTTCAGCGGAATCGCATTCGCCCGCGCCTTCGCGGTAGCCGGCCGCAAGGACTTTGCCCTTGGCGCGAACCTCCTCGGTGCCCTCGTCGGAGCCGTTCTCGAGTCGATGAGTTTCCTGCTCGGAATCAAGGCCCTGCTTCTGGCCGTCGCGCTCTTCTACTCCGCAGCTGCCCTTACGCGGCCTGGAGTCACTCGTCTCGGTCTCCGGCCCGGTCCGTCCTCAGGAGCGCCGGATTGAGCGTCGGCATGCGAATCATCATCCACGTAGCACCGATCGCCGGCGCGAGCAGGAGGAACCGAGCCGGATGGGACAGAACCACAATGCTGGACAGTATGGCGACCCAGGTGAAGACGAGGATGGTTGCCTTGCTGCTCGCGGGCAGCGCCCGGTGCTCGCGGTAGCCTCGAATGATCGGACCGTACACCCGGTGGCTGAGCAGCCAGGCGTGCAATCGGTCCGAGCTCCTCACGAAGCAGGCGGCTGCGAGCAGCAGGAAGGGGGTGGTCGGGAGCAGCGGAACGAAGATGCCCAGCGTGCCGAGTCCGACTGACAGGACGCCGGCGACCACCAGGAACCATCGTGGCAGGTAACGTCGGCTATCCGTCCCGGGCTCGCTCTTCACCGCTGATCAGTCATGGTGGTCCGCCGCTTCCATGGCCTCGGCTCCGGCCAGGCGCCCCGCGAGGCGGGTCGGATCGTGGATCAGGACGGGAAGGTGCTGCGGGCAGATGCCAATGGCCTCACCCTGATACTCGATGTGCAGGATCGGAACCTCATCCGAGGTCCGGCCGCAGGCCACGCATTTCGATCGCACCTCGCTCATGGTTCGCCCTCCGTCTTGTATCATGCCCCTGACCACCTCGGTCCGTCTAGATACGGCCCCGGGCCGCGGGAGGCAAACGCCGGCCTCGCGCCCGGCCCTGGCGGGCACGCCGGCCGGTGGATGCCGCGGCAGAGCACCCTCGGATTGACGCGAACGAACCGGTCGCCCACCTTGGATCGCAGCTGCCAACACGCCGTGGCAGTCTCTCCGACTCGAGGCAACGTGTGAGACTCCGCACCCGCGGACGCTGGGGTTTGCAGGCCGGCATCCTGGCCGGAATGGCAGTCGCGCTCCTCTTCTTCTTGGTGGACGCGACCCGCCTGGAGCCCCTGTTCACGCCACTGCTTCTCAGTCAGGTATTGCTTCTGCAAGCCGGGTTCACCGCTGAGAGCGAGGGCCTGCTCCAGACGATCGGCGGGTTCTCCCTCGGGGCTCGTCTGGCCGTCTTCACCGCCCTCCACCTGGCGCTGTTCGGATTCTTCGGAGTCATGGCCGCCGCCACGTCCGATCTTCTCCACGTGCACTGGAGCGCCCGGGCGGGCGCGGTCGCGGGACTCGTGACGGGCATTCTGCTGTGGCTCGCGGCGTCGAGCATGGGACTGAACTGGATCGGCGCGGCGCACCTGACGCGGGAGGCCGTCGTCGGTGCCGGCCTGATAGCCGGCACGGTGTTCGGATGGCACATGCGGCTGTGTCGCCTGGACGCCGAGGAACGACTTTGAGCCACGGCTGAGGCCGGTGCCGGATGCATGAACGGCCCGATCCTGAGACCGGGCCGTTCCCCGTTTTGCGACCTCGTTCGAACTGCGATCCGAGGGACTAGTACATGCCGCCCATGTCACCGCCCGGCATCGCCGGCATGGCCGGTTCCTTTTCCGGCTTGTCCACCACGACACACTCCGTGGTGAGCAGGAGACCCGCGATGGACGCGGCGTTCTGGAGCGCCGTACGCGTGACCTTGGTCGGGTCTATGACGCCGGCCTTCACCAGGTCCTGGTACTCGTTAGTCTGGGCGTTGTAGCCCCAGTTGAGGGACTTCTTCTCGCGGACCTTCTCGACGACGATCGCGCCCTCAGCCCCCGCGTTCTGCGCAATCTGGCGCAGCGGCTCCTCGAGCGACCGCCGCACGATCTGCACGCCGATCTGCTCGTCGGAGTCGTCCCGCTTCAGGCTATCCAGAGCCTTCTGGGCCCACAGCAGTGCGACGCCTCCTCCCGGGACGATGCCTTCCTCGACCGCCGCCCGAGTTGCGTGAAGCGCGTCCTCGACCCGAGCCTTCTTCTCCTTCATCTCGGTCTCGGTCGCAGCGCCAACGTTGATGATGGCCACGCCGCCGGCCAGCTTGGCCAGCCGCTCCTGCAGCTTTTCCTGGTCGTAGTCGGAGGTGGACTTGTCGATCGCGACGCGGATCTCGTTGATCCGACCCTTGATCTTGTCCGTGTCACCAGCGCCATCCACGATGATCGTGTCGTCCTTGTCGATCACGATGCGCTTCGCCGAGCCGAGATCGCTGACGACGGCGTTCTCCAGCTTGAACCCGAGCTCCTCGCTGATCACCTGTCCACCGGTCAGGATCGCAACGTCCTGCAGCATCTGCTTGCGACGGTCACCGAATCCGGGAGCCTTGACGGCCGCGACCTTCAGGGTGCCGCGCAGCTTGTTGACGACCAGGGTGGCCAGGGCCTCTCCCTCGACGTCCTCGGAAATGATCATGAGCGGCTTGCCCATCTGGGCGACTTTCTCAAGGACGGGGAGGAGGTCCTTCATCGAAGAGATCTTCTTGTCGTGGATCAGGATGAGCGGGTCCTCGAGCACGGCCTCCATCTTGTCCGGATCCGTGACGAAGTACGGTGACAGGTAGCCCCGGTCGAACTGCATTCCGTCCACCGTCTCGAGCGTCGTCTCGAGACCCTTGGCTTCCTCCACCGTGATGACTCCGTCCTTGCCCACCTTCTCCATCGCGTCGGCGATCAGGTCGCCGATCACCGAGTCGCTGTTGGCCGAGATCGTGGCGACCTGGGCAATCTCTTTCTTGCCCTTCGTCTCCACCGCCATGTCGGCGAGTTGCTCGACGACGTTCTCGACGGCGCCCTCGATGCCCCGCTTCAGGGCCATCGGGTTCACGCCGGCCGTGACGCTCTTCAGGCCCTCGGTGTAGATCGACTGGGCGAGAATCGTGGCCGTGGTGGTGCCGTCACCCGCGTTGTCAGAGGTCTTCGTGGCCACTTCCTTGACCATCTTCGCGCCGAGATCCTCGACCGGATCATCCAGCTCGACTTCCTTCGCCACCGTGACCCCGTCCTTGGTGACCGTCGGGCTGCCGAACTTTTTCTCGATGACGACGTTCCGACCCTTGGGACCGAGCGTGACCTTGACGGCCCGGGCCAGTTTGTCGACACCCTTCTTCAGCCGGGTGCGAGCTTCGGTATCGAATTCAAGTTCCTTGGACATCTTGCTTCCTCTCGTTATGCGTATCGATCAGACTTCCCGATCGTTTCGTTTGTCGTTCCCGTACCGATTCAGCCAAGAACCGCCAGGACGTCTGACTCGCGGACGATCAGGTACTCGGTCCCATCGACCGTGACCTCGGTGCCCGAGTACTTGCCGTACAGGATGCGGTCGCCCTTCTTGATCTCGATCTCGATCAGCTCCCCTTGATCGCTGCGCCGCCCGGGACCCGCCGCGACTACCGTCCCCTGCTGCGGCTTCTCTTTGGCCGTGTCCGGGATATAGAGCCCGCCGCGCATCTCCTCCGTCTCCTCGAGAGGCTCGACGACCACCCGGTCAGCCAGGGGCTTGATTTTCAAACTTGCCATGTCTGCTCCTCCTGGTGCTTCAGCTATCGGTTGAACTTCTTCGTATCCGAGGCCGTTCCTGTTAGCACTCTGATATATTGAGTGCCAGAAGCGCTCCCCATTATACGCGTTGCGAGGCCCCGGTCAAGTCGTGTCTCGCTCAGCACTCAAGCAGACTCCGTGCCAGCCGTAAACGGCCTTTTCGTGGCGATTTCGGCTGGATGGGCTGCCGGCCTGACCGCGCTCTGCCCCCGGTTCTGTCAGCATGGCGGATGCCTGCCAGAAGGGCGCACATGAAACCTCCCCGATCCGCCGGACGTAGTGTGAGACGAGGAAGATGAATCACCGCTTGATCGTGCCGGAACAGCCGGACACGCCGACCGGTGCGGAAAGCGAATTGGGGGAAGCAAGATGATACGGGCGATCGTAACTCTGTTGGTACTGGGCTTCGTCGGGATGGTGGTGCTCAGCCTGCTCTTCGGGCTGCTGGTACCTCTGCTGGCGATCGCGCTCAAGGTGGGACTCGTTCTGCTGATCGGGTACTTCATCCTGCGGATCGTAAGCCCGAAGGACGCCGAGAAGGTCCGCTCAAAGCTGCGGCGCGTGAAGTAGCGCGCTGGCGGCCGCAAGGTGAACGGCCGCCCCTGCCAGGTGCCTGGCCAGCTCGTCGATCCTCGCCGCCGTGGACTCCAGATCTCCGGCGCGGAGCGCCAGGCGGACGGCCGGCATCGGCAGCGTGGCGTATCCGTTGTCGGGGTCCGAGGCGAATAGCAGCTGACGGCTCCAGGCGTCGCCCGGGAGCCCGGCCTCGTTGGTGAGCGAGTGGCCGGCAGCCCTCAAGTGGTCGTTGACCCGGCGTGTCGTCTCGGGCGCCAGCGACCCTCCTCGCAACGCGACGTCGAGCGCGCCGGCGTAGGCACCCGCCGCCTCCTGTATCGTCTCGATGGACGTGCGCAGATCAGCCATGGCCACCCGCACCGATCGGGCGATGGGAGAAGCCGCCATCGCCTCCAGCGCGGCGTCTCCGACCGCGTGCTCCGTCGCGGTGGCCGCCTCCAGCGCGGTCCTCACCTCGCTTTCGAGATGCGTCGCACGGTCGGCGACCACTTCGGCCATCTCCCCGTAGTCGAATGGCAGGATCTCGGCATTCGCCAGGCGCGAGACCACGACGGCCGCTACGCGCGCGGTGGCGGCGTGGTACAGATAGCCGGGATCGCCGAACTCCTGCATCCACCGGGGTGTGTCGTACATCGAATGATAGACACCGCCGCGTCCACCGAATCCGAAGCCGATCGCCGGAATGCCCAGGTGCTGGTAGAAGCCCTTGTGGTCCGACCCGCCACCCAGGTCTCCGACCGGGAGAGGTTCGGAACCGGCCTCATCGTCCAGGCTCTCGACCACGCGCGTATGCCACGCCTCGTATACGGTGCCGCCCCGAACCGGGTCGGCTACACGCTGCGCGGCTGCGCGGGCCAGCGCCTTGAGCTCCGGTGAGGCCGCCGCGCTGAAAGCGGAACCCGACACCGGGGCGTCCTGGTTCACGTAGGCCACGACAGAGGCTCGCAGCCTGTCCGCGTGGGCTTCCACCCACTCGATCGACCCGACGATGCCCCACTCCTCGGCGTCCCACGTCACGAACACTACCGTTCGCCGCGGCCGCAGCCCGTGCGCCGCTGCCGCTCCAAACGCCCGGGCGACCTCTATCACGCTCGCCGTGCCGCTCACGTTGTCGATCGCTCCCGGACCCCACGCGTCCCGGTGTGCGCCGATGACCACCCATTCGTCCGGCCGCTCGGATCCTTCGATAACCGCGATCGTGTTGTACGCCGGGTGATATGCCGCCTCTCCCGACTCGGTGCGGACCGCGACGCGCACCCGCGCGGGGCCGGGGCCGAAACGGTACGTGAGGTCCAGACCGCCCTGCCACGACTCCGGCGCCGGGAGACCCCCGAGCGACTGGAGAAGCTCCTCCGCCACCCCGTATCCGACGGGGATCACTGGAATGCGCGAAATACCTGTCATCCGATCTTCCGGCACGCGCGCGGCTCCCGGCAGGGATGGACCATGCGGCGTGGAGGGGTCCCCGGTCGAGTTCAGAACGCTGCCGCGCTGCACCCCTCGCGACGGTCGCATCGGCCCCTCGGGGTACACGTCTCCACGCACGAACCCGTCGTTCGCCGGATCGGAGTACAGCAGCAGGCCGAGGGCACCTCTCACCTCGGCCTCCCGGGCCTTGATCCCCCGGAACGACCTCCCGTACCTGGCGAGCACGATGTTCCCACGGACGGAGACGCCCGCCGAATCCAGGGCCCGGTAGTCTGCCGGCAGGCCGTAGCCGGCAAACACGATCTCGCTTTCGGCGACGCCCGAACCGGAGTACGCATTGAACACGGGGACCACGAAGCGGCCCGTAGCGGAATCCGCCTCGAGCGGAGGCTCCGAGAGCTCGAGCGGCGCCGTGTCAGGCCACGTGCGCTCGAGCGAAACGTCCAGCGGATGCGGCATGTAGAGCACGAGCGAATCGTACCCGGCATCGATTCCGGCGGCAGTGTGCCACGCGATCACCGAATCACGCGTGGCCACCTGGCCCGGAGTCCCGGCCACGTGGGGCCGCGCCCCGAGCGTCCGGGCCCACCGACCGACCGAGTCGGGGTGAATCTCGGCCACAAGCGCTCGCTCGAAGTCGGCCTGCACGGCTGCGGCCTCCGGGGAGAAGCCGGTGATCGCGCTCGCGTCCTGCGCCAGCGCCGGCGGCGCGGCAAACATCATCGACGCGGCCACCGAGCCTGTCACGCCCGCCGCCAGGCCCCGGGTTGCCAAAGACCTCACGGCGTTTCGTCCGCCTGCTCGAGGTGCCGGTCTGCGCAAATGAGCCCGTGAAGGGTGAGGTAGGGATCGACCTTGTGGACCGTCCGACAGTGCGGTGCGATCACCTCGGCCAGACCGCCGGTGGCGATGACGAGCGGATCCTCCGGGGCCCACTCCTCGAGGATGCGTCGCACGATGCCGTCGATCCCATCGACGATCGAGTAGAACACCCCCGACTCGAGGCAAGTCACGGTGCGCCGCCCGATGACCGTCTCCGGGAGCCGGATCTCGACCAAGGGCAGCTTGGAGGTGAACTGGTGCATGCGATCGATCCCGGCCCGCGGCCCGGGGGCGATCACGCCTCCCAGGAACACTCCGTCGGCCGTGATGCAGTCGAATGTGGTCGCGGTACCGAGGTCCACGACGACGGTGTCGCGACCGTACAGACAACGGGTCCCCAGCGTGTTGACGATACGATCGGCGCCCACGGACGCCGGCTCGTCCACATCGAGCGTGACCGGCAGCGGAGTTGACGCGTCGATGCGGCGGCTCGGAATGTGCAGCGCGGCGAACGCCTCGTCCCATGAACGATCGGTGGCCGGAACGACCGAGGCGATCACGGCCCGTTCGATCGACCCCGGACGCTCGAGCTCGGCCCCCAGCAGCCCCCGGAGCAGCAGCGCCATCTCGTCACCGGTGGGGTGTCGCTGTGTACTGATGCGCCAGCTCCTGAGTACCTCCTCGCCCGAATACAGGCCAAGCAGCGTCTCGGTGTTGCCCACATCCACAGCCAGAATCATCTCGTTCTCCTCGCCGTCGCGATTCCCGCTCACGTCCACGGGTCCACCACCCCGTCGGTGACCCGCCGGAGAGCTCCCCGATCCGGTCGAAACAGAAGGGCGCCGTCCGGCGCGATCCCCACGCACGTGCCCGTTTGAGAGTCTTCGCTGCCCGGCTGCGCGAGCCGCGCCCTCCGGTCCCGCAGCCAGTCGTACCGATCAACCAGGGCCAGGAGATCTCCGCCGAGCGACGCGGGCGCCCCCGGGAGCCAGGTCTCGAGCCCGGCGACCGCGCAATCCGCCACCTCGAGGAGTGAGACCGATCCTCCGACCACGGATTCGATGGAAGTGGTCCTTCCGGACAGCTCGGCGGGAGCCTCGACTCCCAGGGGTCGCACATTGATGCCGACACCCAGTACCAGGCTGCGCGGCCCCTTCTCCGACGACAGCGCTTCCGCGAGGACGCCGCCCATCTTGAGGCCGCCGGCGACCAGGTCGTTGGGCCACTTGAGTCCGGGAGAGAGCGCGCGAAAGCTCCTGTCCAGCCTCTCCACCACCCCGAGCCCCGCCAGGATGGAGATCATCGCGGGGTGCGACAGATCCGCCGGCCTGAGAATCAAGCTGAGGTACAGCCCGGCGTCCCTCGGCGAGTACCAGGCGTGACCCGCCCGACCCCTGCCGGCCGTCTGCTCCCGGCACAGCACGACAGTGCCGGAAGGCGCCCCACCGTCGGCCAGCTCACGCGCCACCTCGTTCGTGGAGTCGAGCTTTCCGTAAAGGTGCACCGATTCGCGGTCCCACCGGGTCTGCAAAGCCTCGAGCGATTCGCCGCCCCATTCGGTCGTCTTTCGCCTGCTCATCCGCTCGTCACCAGAAGAGAGAGGTCCAGGGCCCCGGCCGAGTGCGTCAGGGCGCCTACCGATATGTAGTCCACTCCCGTGCGGGCTACTTCTCGCACCGTGTCCAGCGTCACACCGCCCGAGGCCTCGACCAGGGGATGAGGGAGCGGTCCGCTCCTCACGATCGCCACGGCCTCCTCGAGCTCGGCCACGCTCATGTTGTCCAGCATCACGCGGTCCGGGCCATGCTGCAGGGCCTCGTTCAGCTCGGTCTCGTCCGTGACCTCGACCTCGACCTCGAGTCCCTCAGCGCGTGCCCGTGGCAGCGCCGCTTCGATCGCCGCCCGCATGCCACCCGCTGCCCGTACGTGGTTCTCCTTGATGAGGATCATGTCGTACAGGCCTGTCCGGTGGTTCATGCCGCCGCCCGTGGCAACCGCGTACTTCTCAAGCGTCCGCCAGCCAGGCGTCGTCTTGCGGGTATCCGCGATCCGGCACGCCGTGTCCGCGGTCGCGGCCACGTATCGGGCGGTCAGGGTGGCAATGCCCGAGAGGCGAGCGAGAAAGTTGAGGGCCGTCCTCTCGGCCGCCAAGATCGGATGCAGTGGCCCGGAGATCCTCATCACCGTGTCGCCGGACGTCACGCGCCTCCCGTCCGTCACATCCACTGCCACCTCGAGCGAGCCGTCCACCGCCTCGAATACTCGAGCCGCGACGAACGCCCCGCACACCACCCCGGATTCCTTTGCGACGACCCGGGCCTCCCCCCCCTCCTCTGCCGGTACCGTCCACTGCCCGGTTCGGTCCGCGTCTCCGATGTCCTCTTGGAGCGCCATCCGAATCAGCGGCTCCGCGGCCTCAACTTCGGAGCGGACAGGCAAGAGCTCCTCCATGGACTCGTCCTCCTGAACGCCGGCCGGCCTGCTCATCGCAGCCCCGGCACGAACGCGGCGGCGACCAGGTACCCTGAGCCGGCGGCCCAGCAGTACCAGGCGAACCGGTGGAACACTCCCGCCTCGAGCATCCTGACGAACAGCCGGATGGCCGCTACTCCCGCGACAAGCGCCGCCGCGAAGCCCGCCCCCAGCGCGACGGTGCCCGGTCCCCCGCGACCCGCATCGGCCAGCTGGAGCAGGCCGGCTCCGAGGATCGCCGGAACCGACATGAGAAACGAGAACTCTGCCGCGGCCACCGGCTGGACGCCGCGCCACGTGCCCATCGCCACGGTGGCACCGGACCGGCTGATGCCCGGCAGGATCGCCGCGGCCTGCGCAATCCCGATCCACGTCGCCTGGCGAACCGAGGGCACCGGGTCCTGCGCCTTCGGGGATGTCAGGCGCACCGAGTACACGATGAAGCCGGTCACGATCAGTAGCACCGCGGCGAAGACCGGACGGCCGAAGGCGGACTCGAACCAGTCCCGCGCCAGCAGGCCGGCGAGTCCGGCGGGCACGGATGCGAGAACCAGCAACCCGATGTAAACCCAGGAGGCCTGATCCCCCTCCAGCGCGCCAGAGGCGAGCGACCCGACACGCCTCCGGTAAACCCAGAGCACGGCGCACAGCGTCGCCAGATGTACTGTCACCTCGAACGTCACTCCCGGCAGAGCGATCCCGAGCAGCGCCTGCCCGAGGACCAGGTGGCCGCTGCTGGACACAGGCAGGAATTCGGTCAGGCCCTGCACGATCCCCAGGACCAGGGCTTCGAGGACGCTCACTCCGGACGCTCCAGGACTTCTTCGTAGTATCGCTCATACATGGGCACCACGAGGCCGGCTGAGAACCGGTCCACGGCGGCGGCCCGGGCGGCCTGGCCGAACGCCTCCCAGCGGTCGCGGTCCTGGAGGAGCTCCACCCCGCTGGCCGCCATTTCCTCGACCGCCCCCACCGGGTGCAGGAAGCCCGTCACTCCGTCGTCCACAACTTCCGCGAGACCGCTGCCGCCGGTTCCGACGACCGGAACTCCGCTCGCCAGCGCCTCGAGGGCCACGAGACCGAAAGACTCCTGTTCGGAGGG
>CAZRRU010000005.1:0-19544 GCA_964602635.1 uncultured Gemmatimonadota bacterium
GTCCGCTCTTGTAGTCGAGCACCCGGAGCACTCCGCCCTGCTCGCCGCCGTGCCGGTCCACCCGGTCTACGCGGCCGCGCAGCAGCAACCGGGCCGGCTGGCGTGCCATGTCCACTCCCCGTAACTCGACCGGGGGCTGCCCGGCGAAACCGAACTGGAGCTCCACCGCGATCGGCCGCTCCCCTTTGAGCGCCAGGTACGGGATCTCCCATTCCAGGTACGCCCGGACCTTGTCCCGCACGTCCTGCCGCGTGACCTCCCACAGCGGCTCCAGACCGAGCCATTCGTCCCTGTCGGACTCCAGGTCAGCGATAACCCGCTCCGAGACTGACTCCAGCACGCCAGCGGCCCGCTCGTCGAGCTCCGTCGGAAGGTCTTCCAGGACGGTGGCGTAGAAACCCTCGAGAATGCCGTGCGCCACGTTGCCGAACGTCAGCATGCTGGTCTCCTCGTCGGCCTCCGCAACCTCCTCGAGGCCCAGCACCCTGTCCAGCAGGAAGTCGAACGGACGTTTCCCGTACTTCTCCAGCTGGCTGGAGGACCACTGGTAGTCCGGACCGTACTTCCGCTCCAGCTCCTCGAGAACCGCGGGATCCCTGAGCTTGCCGTTCCAGGCGGTCGGGCGGAGAGAGAGCGGCCGATCGACTCCGAACAGGGCATCCGGATCGAGGGGCGGCTCCTCCTGGCGCACGCCTCCCAGGTCGGCCTCCCGACGGACGAAGTGGTCGAATCCTCCCGACCGCAACTCGTCGGCGAAAGCCCCCAGCACGCCACGCCGGAGGGCGTTCGGAAAAGCCGTCGCGATCTCCCCGCGCTGGCCCGCCCTCCGAGCCCTCTTGAGCTGCAACGCTTCCGCACGCCGCTGCTGCGCCGGACTGACCGGTAACAGGTCGGCCGCAATCTCCGCCCCCGGCTCCTCGGCAGCCTCGAGGTCGAGCGTGCGCGGAAGCTCGGTGCTCACGTCGTGCTCCGGCACCATGAGCGACGGCAGGCGCGGAACGCCGCTGGAGTCGGTAGTCCGATACGTAAGGGTCACGTTCTCACCGCGGGCAACCGAACGCCACAGGGTTCGCTCGCGGCGCATGGCCTGGGAGCGCTCCGTGAACGGCAGGCCCGCTTCCCGGAGGCGCTGTCTCTCTTCGTCAGAAAATACGCCCAGCGACGTAGGAGCCCTCGGAAATACACCGTCGTTCGCGTGTACTACGAAGGTGTACCGGAACGGGCTGAGAGATGCCTCGTGTGCCTCGAGGACCTGCACTCCCTCCTTGAACGGCGTGGAGAGGGCCAGTTCGTTGGCCTCCAGCAGGCGGCGCAGGCGCTCATACCAGTCCATCGGGGAGAGGGGCTCGTTCGATCGGACCAGCTCCCGCCACTCCCGAAGCAGACGAACCAGGTGCTCGACCCCACGCTGGTCCAGCCGCACGATGTCCCAGCGATCGCCGACGGGCACACACAGTCGCGACCTGAGCTCGAAGCGCGTGCCAGCCAGGGTTTCGAGAGTCAGGTCGATCCACTCCCTCTCCGGACGCGGTCCGGCGAGCACGGCGATCTGTCCGAAGAAATCCAGCAACAAGGGGAGGTCGTGTCGCAGGCGATCGGGCGAGACTCCCTTGCGACGCCACCGCCACCCATCCTCCGCTTCGATCTCCACCGCCAGGCGCTCGAGCCCATCGCGCCACGCGCTCAGGCCCTCGTACCGCCGAGCCGCAGCCAGCACGTCCACCGGCCTCAGGTCCACTCCTGGCGAGAAATACGGGCTGCCGAGCACCTGCCGCAGACGCTCGAATGTCCATCCGTCCGCCTCGCCGCGCAGCAACTGAAGGAGCGCCTTGAGAGCCGGGATCTCGGCCAGCACGGTCCGTAGCCGGGCCGTCGAAGGGACTCCCACCTGTTCCAGGGCAGTGTGAACAAGCCGGGTGTCCTGGTGCCCGGACCGGGCTACGACGGTCACTTCGTGCGGCGCTGCGAGACCCTCCGCGAGCAAGCGCTTGACCCGGCGGGCCACCCACGCCACCTCCCGAACCGAATCCGGAGCCGGCTGCACGAGGGCCGCTCGCTCCGGCTCCTCCCCTTCTCCGACGATCTCCGTTCCCGCCGTAGCCAGCCGCTCCCACTCCGACGGCTCGTCCTCCAGCGGCAGGTAGACGCGGACCTCGACTTCCTCCTGGTCGGCCAGGGCCCGGAAAAGACGTTGCCGTGCCCGCAAGGACGTTACTCCGAACACATGCAGGCGACCCGCGCCACCTATCGCGTCCAACAGCCCGCCCGCTTCGACTCGTTCCGCGACCATGGAATGGATGGAGCGCGGATCGTAGAGCTGACGCTCCTCCAGATCCGAAAGGAACGCCTCGTAGGTGTCGGCCACCCATTCGTTGCGTTTGCGGGTGAACTCGTCGCTTGCCAGCGGCTCCAGGGCTTCGCGCAGCCTGCCCGGAGTCACGCCCTCCGGCAGGAGCTCGCTGAATACCCGGTCCAGCATGTGCGTCCCGGCCGGTCCGCTGTCCCTGCCGGCCGTGCGCACACCCACGCGAAGGGCCGTCTGGCCGGCAAGCCGCGCCACCAGCATCCGTCCGGTGAGGATACCCACCGGGCGCGCCTCGATCCCGAACATGCGGCGCAGGTCGGAAAAGAACGCCACCGGCGGATTCAACCACCCAGGGATTCCCCTTGCCGCGGCGCTCTCCAGGAGTGCGTCACGCTGGGCTCGATGTGCCAGAAGAAGGAAGTCCGGGTAACCGCCGGGACCCGCCCCGTCACCGACCGCGTGGAGAAGAGACTCCGAGCAGGCCGTCCACAACGCGGCATTCGAATCCGAACGAACCAGTCGAAGCGACATCGGGCCAACATATCACGCCCTTCCGACAGGTGGCAGACCCCTCCATGCGCTCCTTCCGACTGGTGCAGGCCCGGCGGCGCACCAGCCCTCCCGACCGGAGACCCCAGCCCTTGCCGCGGGGGCGTCGTGATATTATGGTCATAATAGTCTTAATGACTATATTTCGTACTCATGCACGAGGAGGACCGAGGTGTCCCGCACACTTTCCGTTGCGCAGGCCAAAGCCACGTTCGCGGCGTGCGTCCGATGGGCCGAGGATGGCGAGCCGATCATCATCAGCCGGCATGGCAAGCCGGTGGCCGCATTGGTCCAGGCGACCGACGTGGAGCACCTGGCTCGCCTGCGGGCCGCGGGTCCGGAAGGCGGACTCGCCAGCGTCGCAGGGGGATGGAAGGGCTCGGACAGACTGGCGCGGCTCGTTCGTCGAGGCGGACGGTCCGGCTGACGCGCCGATATTCCTTTTACCCCGCTCTTCGGGTCTCGTCGGCTTGACGATCCCGGACCGGGGCAGGTGTCTTCGATTGTGACGGCCTACCTGTTTCACGCCGATGCCATCGCGGAAGTTCTGCGTTCCGAGCCCCGCGAGGCCTACCTGGACTGGCTCCGCTCCGTTCCGCGGGAGGACCAGTTCACCAGTGCCATCTCGGTTTCGGAGGTATATCGCGGCGCAGACCAGTCCGGCGAGACCGAGCATCACGTACGCAACATCGAGGAGCGGATCCTCCCTGCCGTGACGGTGCTGCCCTTCGACGTTGCCGTAGCCCGGACGTTTGGCGAGCTGCGGGCGGCGCTCGAAGACGCCCAGGCCGTGTCGAGCCAGGAGCTGCAGGTCGCCGCGACCGCGCTGTATCACGGCCTGGCGATCGTTACATCGCGAACGGGCCGGTTCCGCAGAATTCCCGGCCTGCAGGTCCGCCCGCTTCCCCGCTCACGTCGCCGTCCCTGATTCCAACGCGCCTCCAAATCGCTCGTACCTTGATCGGGCCGGTCTTCCGATTACTCTGGTATCGGGAGGGTTGTGGGAGGTTGTAGCCGTGGAAGCCGACGGACCGACCCGGCTTTGAATCACGAGGAGGACACGATGGCGGAGACGACGAAGCACGAGGCAGGAACGTTTTGCTGGGTCGAGCTCGCATCCAGTGACCAGGGAGCGGCACGCTCCTTCTACTCCGCCCTGTTCGGCTGGGAGGCGGAGGAAGTACGGATGTCCGAGGATTCCACGTACACCATGTTGCACAAGGGCGGCAGGTACACGGCGGCCCTGTACCAGGTGGATCCGAAGCAGCCGAATGCCGGGCCCGACTGCTGGGGAGCCTACGTGGCGGTGGACTCGGTCGACGAGGCGGCGGAAAGAGCACGCGGTCTTGGCGGCACGGTGCTCGCGGGACCCTTCGACGTTTTCGACTCGGGGCGGATGGCCGTGGTGCAGGATCCGGCCGGGGCCCTGTTCTACATGTGGCAAGCGGGCGAGCACCATGGCGTCGGACTCAAGAGCGAGCATGGCGCCCTGTGCTGGAACGAGCTCCTCACTCTCGACACCGGGGCCGCCGCCTCCTTCTACCAGGGGCTGTTCGGGTGGACGGCCCACGAGCAGGAGATGCCACCTCCCACCGGCAAGTACACGAGCTTCATGCTCGGCGAGGCGCCGACCGGAGGAATGATGCAGATCCAGCCGGAGTGGGGTGAAGTGCCGCCGCACTGGGCCACTTACTTCGCGGTGGACGACTGCGACGCGACCGTGGCAAAGGCCGTAGAGCTCGGCGCGTCACCCGTCGCGCACACTATTGATATCCCCGGGGTGGGCCGCTTCGCCTGGCTCTCCGATCCGATGGGAGCGACCTTCGCGGTGATCACACTGGCCCAGCGCTAGAGAGTCGGGATCAGGGCCAGCGCCAGCCGTTCTCCTTGAGTCGACGGATGGCCTCGATCGTGTCCGGTGGAAAGTCGGACTCCAGCATCCAGTCCAGGTAGTCCTCGTGATTTCGGACGGGCTGGCCGACGTGCTTGCCGAAACTGAACACGACCTCCCCGCCGGGGTCCAGCCTCAATCGGCGCGACCGGTCCACCTCGTCACGGCTCCGGCTGAGATCGAGGAGATCGTAGTCCTCGAGCGCCCAGGCTCTCTTCATGGCACGGGCGAGCGGGACCAGGGCCTCGGCGTCGGACAGCGCGGAGTGCGCTCCCGCGTGTCCGTGGCCCAGGAAGCGCTGCACCGCCAGATCCAGGGTACGGCGCTCGGACCTGGCCCACACGCGCAGGAGGTCGATTTCCGGCAAGGTCGCCAGGTCCAGCCCGGCCTCGCCGACCCGGCGGAGCTCCGCGTCGATCATCACCGTATCGTAGCGCCTCGAGTTGTAGCCCAGCAGGACGGCATCTTCTAGCATCTTCTGGACCATGGGCGCACGCACCGCGAAGTGATCGCAGTGGGCCACGTCGACATCGGCTATTCCGTGCACCGCCGTCGACTCTGGCGGAATCGGCATCCCGGGGTGAAAACGCTCGTGCAGGAGCACCAGGCCGTCCTCGGCCCGCACGATCGCCAGCTCCACGATGCGATCACGCCGTGGATCGAGGCCGGTGGCTTCCAGGTCCACAGCGAGGATTCGTTCCCACATGATCGAGCCTCTCAATCGAGGGTCCGGTGGATTCTGCAGAATACACTCCTGACCGGCCAAAGTCTCGCCCCGGGCCGAGCCTCTCATCGTGAGTTTCCGGCCCCAGGCCGCGGTTCGCGGAAACCTGTTCCCGACCCGCGTGTTTATCTCTACGTTGTTGTGAGCCGACGTCGCACTGCTCGAAACGGAGAACCACGCGTGGCGCCCGACAGCACGCCGGTCATCGAAGGACGGTTCCGCGACTCGGAGGACCAAGGCCATTCCGGGTCATCGGAGGCCCCGGGCTCCGGCGGTGGCGCCGTCCTGCTGCATCTGACCGGACCTCACAGAGGAACGCGCCAGCGGCTGCGCAACGACGAGGTCCTCGTTGGGACGAGCGGAGATGCAGTGGTTCACTTCCCCTCCGCGGCGGACCCGGTCGTGGCCCGGCGACACGCGGTGCTCGTGCGGGGCGACGACGGGTGGGCGGTAGTGGAGGAAGAGGGGCAGGTCTATCTCAACAGCGCCGACGTGCCCGGGCTGCACGGGCGCGACACTCTGGTTCCCGGAGACATCCTCGAGATCGGCACCGGTGGCCCGGTGATCCGATTCCTCATGGAAGCGCGCGACCCGCAGCCATACAAGTCGTTGAGGGAGGCGTGGCGCGACTGCGTGGATTGTGCCCGGCACGGCCGCGGAGGCCCCATCCGTCGATCCGCCGCGTTCCTCGCGTCCCTGCCGCGCGAGCTCCTGACCCACACCTCGCCGCGCACGCGGGTGGTGATGGGCGGCGCGTTCGCGGTCCTGTTCGTGACGGTCGGAGTCGTGACCGCATACGGACTCCGGCTGGAGAGGCGCATCGGTGCGGAGGAAGAGCGCAGCGCCCGCGTCGCGGCTGCGCTGAACAGCCTGGCGAACCTCTCCGAGGGAGACCCGGAACTCCGCGCCCTGGTGGTGGACCTCCAGGACGCTCTCACCGGGCGCATCGAAGTGCTGGAGGAAATGAGTGACGCGGGTCGGCGGGTGGTGATGGCCGCCTCCTCGTCCGTGATCTTCGTCCAGGGAGGCTATCAGTTCATCGAGGAGGGATCGGACCGCGCTCTCAGGCTCCTTCTCGGACCGTCCGGCAGGCCGAGGATTGGCCCGGGTGGCGTTCCCCTGACGACACTGGAGGGGGACGGTCCGCTGTTCGAGGTGCAGTTCACCGGTAGCGCGTGGCTGGCGAGCGAGGACGGACTGCTCGTCACCAACCGTCACGTGGCGATTCCGTGGAGCGCGAACGAACAGATCGGGCCGCTGTTCGAGAGGGGTTTCGAGCCGCGTCTGAGGCTTCTCGGTTACCTGCCCGAACAGGCGGAGCCGGTCGAGCTGGAATTCGTGGCGGCCAGTGGCGAACACGACCTGGCGGTGGTGCGTGCACGGGAGCTGGCGGGCCGCGAGCCCCTGAGGCTGTCGGAAGACCAACCAGGCGCCGGGCAGGCGATCCTGGTACTCGGCTATCCGGCCGGCATCGACGCCTTGCTGGCACGGTCCGGCACCATGTTCGTGGACTCGATCATGGAGAGGAGGCCTGACTTCTGGACCGTCGTCCGACAGCTCTCGGACGCCGGGTTCATTCGCCCGCTGGCCTCACGCGGGATCGTAGGCCAGGTGACGCCTTCCACCGTCGCCTACGACGCGGAGACCACCCGAGGCGGCAGCGGTGGTCCGGTCCTGTCTCTCAACGGAGAGGTGATCGCCGTCACCTTCGCGATCCTGGCCGACTTCGGGGGATCCAATCTGGGGGTCCCGGCCGACGAGGTCTCACGACTGCTCGCTGAAGCCGCCGCGCTCAGCGATAGCGCCGGGTCCTGATATCGCGGGGCCGGCGCGGAGGCCGGAGCGCGAACGCGCCCCCGAAGACTTCCCCACCCGCTTCCGCGTTCCCGCACCCTCTGCTCCAGCGACGCTCGTACACACCCGGTCTAAAGGCTACCTTCTGTCACTCGTTTGACCGCAGAAGACCCCGAACCGTCGCCAGCGCCCCCTGAGCGCTGGGTGTGAGGCATGACATGAGCCGGCCATCCTTCCGTCCGACCTTCCTCGTAGCGGGCCTGGCGCTCGCGACCGCGATCGTGGCCTGCGGCGAGCCGCAGCCCGCTGATTCCGAGGACCTCGACTATGCTGTCACATTCCTGGGCCGCGAGCTGGACCTGGAGCCGTACCTCCAGGACTATCCGTATGGCAGATGGAACGCCGATTTCGATGCCGGGAAGCTGTTCTACCGTCACACCACTCCCGAGGGCACGTGGCTAATGGCGCAGGACCTCTCGGTTGGCGAGGGAACCGGACTCGTCGTTCCCGAAGCCGGCCAGCGAGTCATCGACGTCGATCTCTCGACGCGCAACTTGTGGGGCATGGAGTACGATTCGATCCGCGGCGACATGATCGTGCAGTCGGACGAGCGCAACGACGAGGTCATGAACCTCTACCGGATGTCGCTGCGAGATGGCTCGCTCCAGAAGCTGACGGACGTTCCCTACATTTACGGTTGGACCTTCTCGAAGGACGGACAGACGATTGGCTACATCGCCCGATACGGCGATACCGAACCTTACCGGAACTGCCTGACCCTGCTGGACCTCGAGTCGGGTGAGTCGACGGAGGTGCTGTGCGAAGAGGGCGGCGAGCATCGCATGGTGTGGACGTCGGTCAACTTCCGGCCCTCCGGTGACGGCGCGGTCATCCGGCTCAACAAGGACGGTCACCGGCGGCAGGGCACGCTGGCTTACGTCGACCTGCAGAGTCCGAGCCTGGATCTCCTGCTACCCGACGGCATAGAGCGTCAGTCCGTTGGCTCGTACGAAAAGGGGTGGCTGGACGAGGATCGCTTCGTCTTCGTCTCCGACGAGACCGGATTCTCAAACCTGTATCTGTACGACCTCGAGACCCGATCCTCGAGCCCGCTGACAGCGGTCGCCGAGAACGCGTGGTTCGCGCTCCTCGAGACGAGCGAGGGACGGAAGATCCTCCAGGTGCTCGCCCGGCCGCATGAGAACGTGCTCCAGGTACTGGATCCGGAAACCGGCGGCGTCCTAGGAGAGCGGACGCTCGACGTTAGCCTCGGGGTCATAGGCTTCGACGATCACGACCGGTTCGTGGTCAGCCAGACCTCCGCCGCGACTCCGTTCCAGGGAGACGAGATGCGAGTGGCGATCGAGGACGGAGGGGCGACGTTCGAGTTCAGACCCAAGATCCGCCTTCCGGAATCGTACCTCGCCGCGATCCAGCAGTGTGATGTGGAGCGGGTCGAGTTCCCGACCTTCGACATCGACCCGGCGACCGGGGAGCCCCGGATGCTGCACGCGTTCCTGTTCACGCCGCGCCAGGACAGGAAGGACCCCGAAGCCCGCCTGGCGGTCATTACCTCGTTCTACGGCGGAGGCAACTACTTCAGCACCGGCACGCAGGTGTTCTGCGACGCGGGGATCTCCTGGTTGTCTCCGGCCGTGCGGGGGAGCTTCGGTTTCGGCAAGGACTTCATGGCGCTCAACGACCGGGACCTCGGTGGAGACGAGATCATCGACCTGTTCTACGGGGCCCGGTTCCTGGAGCAGAAGCTCGGCCTCGACCCCCGGCAGATCGGGGTGGCCGGCGGCTCGCATGGCGGGGACGCCACCATGCGGGCCCTGACGTTCCCGCCCGAGACGAACGGGCGGGGAGAGGACTACGACTTCGGTTTCGGGATGAGCCACGCCGGGTTCTCCAACATCGTGTCGTTCTACGACGCCACGAACATCCCCGACTGGATCGTTCTCGAGGCGGGCGACCCGGCGACCGAGAGTGAGAAGCTCCTCGATCGCTCGCCCATCAGCCACGTGGACCTTCTCGACTCGCCGATCCTCCTTACCCACGGATCGAACGACAACCGTGTGGGCGTCACCGAGAGCCGTGCCTTCGTTGAGGCGGGCCGGCAGCTGGAGAAACCCATCACGTACGTGGAGTTCGAGGGCCAGGGCCACGGGATCTCAGGCCTCGAGAACCAGGTCAACTACTACCAGACCCGGTTCGACTTTCTGGAGAGCGTGGTGTGTGGCGTGGAGGGAGATCAGGTGGAGGACTGCACGGCAACAGACTGAGCAGCCGATCGGCTTCCCGGGGCGTTCCGATCCAGGTAGTCCTACCCATGGATCCTCTCCCTATTACTACAGCAGATCGCCGACTCACGAAGAGGCGCCCCTCCCGGTGGGCCGGCGCGGGCCCTAGGTTGTCGCCCTTGTCTGGCAGAGAAGCGCTGCGACCGCCGGTCGCGTGTCCGACTCAACGGAGAGCCGATGAACGCAGAGCCGATCTTCACAGACCTCATCGGGATCATGGCCGTGATCCTCATGGTCCCCGTCATCTTCATCTGGCTGGAGAAGAAGACGGGCTGGAAGGTGTTCAATTACCTCCCGGCGATCATATGGATCTTCCTGACGCCGGTGTTTCTTAGCAATTTCGGCGTGATCCCGCGTGAAAGCCCCGTCTACGACACGTTCAAGCAGTTTGCCGTACCGCTGTTCATCGTGCTGATGCTGCTCGACATCAACATCAAGGAAGCGATGAAGGTCGCGTGGCGTGGGGCCATCGTCCTGGTGATCGGCTCCGTGGGCGTCGTGGTCGGTGCGGTGGTCTCGTTCGTAATCTTCCGATCCGGTCTTCCGGCCGACTCGTGGTCCGGGTTCGGGGCGCTGGCGGGCAGCTGGATCGGCGGCACCGGAAACCTGGCCGCCGTGGCGGAGAGCCTGGGCACGCCGAGCGAGCAGCTGGGCCTCGTGGTGATCGTGGACAACTTCGTGTACCTGGCCTACTTCCCGCTCATCCTGGTATGCAAGCGCTGGGCGAAGCCCTTCAATCGGTGGACGGGAGTGTCCCAGGCGCAGCTGGACCATTTCACAGAAGCCACGCAGCAGGTAGAGCGCAAGACACACGAAGTTCATTTCAGCGACATCCTGACGCTCCTGGGCTGGGCCTTCGTAGCCATGCTGGCCGCCAACTCGATTGCCAGCTTCATTCCACCCCTCCCACCCGTGCTCACGCAGAGGACCTGGGCCCTCCTTCTCGTCACCACGTTCGGGATCCTCCTGTCGGGGACCAAGCTGCGGAATGTGCCCGGAACCGAGCCCCTGGCTATGGCCTTCGTCTATATCTACATGACGATGATCGGGGCGTCGGCCGACCTCCGGCAGCTCGGAGGCGGGCAGTTCTTCCTCATCGCCGGCTTCCTGACCATCGCCGTCCACCTTGTCTTCGTCCTGGTCGGGGCCAAGCTGCTGAAGCTCGACGTGAGCATGGCCGCGGTCGCCAGCGTGGCCTCTGTCGGCGGAGCCGCGTCCGCGCCGGTGGCCGCCGGCTACCACCGCGAGGAGCTGGTGCCCATCTCGATCATGCTGGCCCTGATCGGCTACGCGCTGGGCAACTACCTGGGCGTTGCTACCGCGTATCTGTGCAACATGCTGGGGTGACACCGGGCGCTCACCTGTAGCGGCTGACCGAAACTCTCCGCCGACTCGGGCCGTAGAGACCGGTGGCAAGATGAATCCGCCGCCGGAGCCACGTGCGTGGTTGTGGGGCGGTGTGGACCACGGGTTGGAGGGGACAGCCATGGACGGGTTCTTCAAGGACGTCAAGTACGGCGTCCGCATGCTCATCGGGTCGCCGGTACTCTCTCTCATCGCCATTGTCGCGTTCTCCCTCGGAATCGGACTCACCACGACGGTGTTCAGCATCGTCAACGGCGCCATGTACAAGGGACTCCCGTTCCCCGATGGTGACCGCATCGTGTCCATCTGGAGGAGCAACCCCGACCGCGACATAGAGCGCGGCGGCGTGTCGCTCCACGACTACGTCGACTACCGGGACCAGCAGACGACGCTGCAGGCGTTCGGCCTGTGGGGTGGAGGGGCCGTCAACCTGGTGGGGGCGGACGACGAGCCAGAACGCTACGATGGCGCCCTGGTAACCGCCAACATGTTCGAGATCCTGCGGGTCGCCCCCGCCCTCGGACGGGGCTTCCTTCCCGGCGAGGACCAGCCCGGCGCGGATCCGGTGCTGATCCTGGGCTACGAGGTGTGGCAGGAGAAGTACGATGGGTCGCCGGACGTGATCGGCATGTCCGTGCGCACCAATGGCGAGCCACGCACGATCGTAGGGGTGGCGCCAGAGGGCTTCCAGTTCCCGATCGATGCCGAGATGTGGGCTCCGCTCGAGGTCGACCCCCTGGAGCACGAGCGTGGCGAGGGCCCGCAGTATCCGGCGTTCGGACGCCTCAAGGACGGGATCTCGCTGGACGCGGCCTCGGCCGAGTTTGCCACCATCGGCTTGCGTCTCGAGTCGCAGTACCCCGAGCCGAACGAGGGATTCGCACCCATCGTGGAGCCGTACACGAAATTCGTCATAGGTGACGAGATCTTCGGCCTCCTGATGACGATGCTCGGCGCCGCGATCGGAGTCCTGCTGATCGCGTGCGCGAACGTGGCCAATCTCTTGTTCTCCCGGGCCGCGGTGCGCGAGAAGGAAGTTGCGGTCCGCTCCGCCATGGGGGCCGGCCGGCGCCGGATCGTCCGGCAGCTCCTGATCGAGGTGGGCGTGCTCTCGGCCGTCGGGGCCGGCGTAGGGGTTCTCATCGGGCTGGCCGGGGTCGCCTGGTTCAACCGGGCGGTGGCCACCAATCCGCCGCCGTTCTGGATGACGTTCGACCCGGACGGCCGCGTGATGGTGTTCGTGATCATCGTTACGGTGTTGTCAGCCATCGCCGCGGGCCTCTTCCCGGCGCTGCGCGCCACGGGCCGCGGCATGAACGAGGCCCTGAAGGATGAGGGCCGTGGATCTTCAGGCCTCCGCATGGGCCGCATCACCTCGATCATCGTGATCGCCGAGGTCGCTGTCTCCTGCGGGCTCCTGATCGCCGCCGGCCTGATGATCAAGAGCGTCACGCAGCTGCGCACCGTTGACTTCCCGTTCGCGGTGGAAAGCATCTTCACCGCTCGCCTCAACCTCCCGGAGACCGACTACGAGGACGCGGAGGCAAGGACCGCCTTCTACCGTGAATTCCTGCAGCGGCTGCAGTCCACGCCGGGAGTGGAGGCCGCTACCATGTCCGACGGCCTGCCGGCGCGAGGCAACGGCATGCGGGTGTTCGAGCTCGAGGGCGGAGACTATCCGACCGAGCGGGACTATCCGAGCGCGCGTGAAGGCATCGTGACGCCCGGCTACTTCGCCACGTTCCAGACGGACGTACTGGACGGAAGGGCGTTCGAATTCTCGGATACCAGGGACAACCTGCCCGTCGCGCTCGTGAACCAGAGCTTCGCGCGTGAGTTCTTCGAGGGAGACGAGCCGCTCGGCAAACGGTTTCGGATCCACCAGGGGGACGACGTTTACGAGTGGATGACGGTCGTCGGCCTGGTTCCCGACATGAAGATGGAGGGGATCGGGAACAACGATGCCAGCCCGGCCGGCTACTACGTTGCCGTAGAGCAGTTCGCGGAGATCCTGGGCAATACCGTGAGCGTCGGAGTGCGGGTAGCCGGCGATCCCGGGGCCATGGCCTCCAGGATACGGGAGACGCTGACTTCAATGGACCCCAATCTGCCGCTGTACGACGCCCTTTCCATGCAGAAGGTGATCGACGATCAGACGTGGTTCTATCGCACGTTCGGAGCCCTGTTCATGGTCTTCGGATTCGTGGCGCTGTTCCTCGCCGCGGTCGGACTGTACGGCGTGATGTCGTTCAGCGTCAGTCAGCGGACACGAGAAATGGGCATTCGGATGGCCCTCGGGGGAGACAATGGCCAGTTGATCCGGCTCGCCATGCGGCGAGGAATCCGGCAGATGGCGATCGGAACCACCCTCGGCATCGGACTCGCGGCGCTGGCTACTCGACAGTTGCAGGTCATCCTGTACGAGGTGGATGCCCGCGACCCGGTCATCTTCGGCGGCGTGGTCCTGGCGTTGGCCCTGGTGGGCCTGCTGGCCACCTACATCCCGGCCCGTCGCGTGAGCAGGATCCATCCTGCGGAGGCACTGTCTCCGGGTTGATCCAGCGGGTCGGGCAAAGGCTCAGCTCTCCGCGTCGGCGGTAGCTCGCTCGTACACGCGCATGAAGGCGATCGTGCTCGGGAGGCGGTCGCCCACCAGGCGTGTGAGCACGTGGAGGCGCCCGGTCCCGGCCTGGACCCAGTACTCTTCGGTCATGGCGACACCGCCGTCCAGCTTCCGCTCGATGAACAGCCTGCCGCCATCCCACCAGGTGCGGAACTCCACTTCACGACGCTCCCCCACCTCCAGCTTCTGCTTCCGTCCGTCCGTGAACAGGACCCGCTCGTGGTCAGGGTACGCGACCACGACGGTCGAATCGGTCTGTTCGATCCCGAAGCGCTCAGCGGCGCGGCGCACCGCGTCGAAACCCGACCGGCTCGGCGCGCGCCCACTCTGTGACATTCCGGTGGGTGGTGGCGCTCCTCCCCGGACATTCCTGAGTTGCTCGGCCGGGTCGTCCGAGAGCGCCCGGTTGAGCGCCCAGTCGCCGACCAGGTCCCCGGGCCCACTAGCTTCCTGACCGATCGCCGACTGCAGGCCGGCGGCCGTCGTGACGAGTGCCGCCACGAGCCACGCCCGGCTCACTGAATTCCACGTCACGCTCTTTCTCCCCTGCTCGGGACTCGGGTGGTATTCGAAAGTAAGACCACGCCGGCCCGTGTGGTATTCCGACCTTCACGTTCGGGATCGCCCGATTACCCCGGTCGGGCACGAGATATGCACCATGCCGGGTGGTCACGAAGCCAACTTAACCGGAGGCTATCGGGTTTGAGTACGGCGGTATGCCCCATCTGTGAGCGTCCAGCGGCCCCAGGTCGCAGGTATTGCGAGACTTGCGACTTTCAGGCACGTCCCGTGAGGGCCGACGGCGGTGCACGGCAACATGCAAGAACTCCTGCCACATCCGGCAATCGATTCGCCGAAGTGCGCATTTTTCTGGGCGTGTTCGTAGTAGCCGCCATCACGACCACCGTCCTCGGGTTGGGCGGAACTCTGGGCTTCTCGGGTATCCGGCAGAGCCTGGGACTCCTACCCATAGAGGAATTGCGGCAGGCTGACTGGGGCGAGTTGCGCTGGGTGCACGTCACGTCTCGCGTCCGGTCCGCCCGGACCACGGAGAGCGAGGTAGTCGCGCGCCTCGAGCCGGGAGACAGCGTGCGGGTGGACTTCGCCGGGGCCGGTTGGTACGCTGTCTTTCCGGCAGCGGCGGCCGACCGGATGGAGGACACGGCGGTAGGCTACGTGTTCGGGGAGCTGCTCAAGGAGGAACGGCCGCCGGATGTAACGGTGCCACTGGTCCGCATCTTACCGTAGGCCGCTACACCACCAACTCGACCGGCTCGCTCAGGTCACGTCCCTTCTTGCCCTCCGCCACAGCCAGAGGGCCGCGCCGACGAGTGTGAGCGCCAGTCCAGGCACCCCGAGGGCGAAAGCCGAGGACGTCCAGGCGTAGTGGGAAGCTGCCGTTCCCGAGACAGCGTTCCACACCCACGTGAAGATCGGCAGGGCCAGGAAACCGAGCCCGATGTGCGTCAGGAGCCGGGGACCGCGCCCTTCCAACTCGGTACCCCCCTTCCCCAACGCGCCCGAAGTCCAGAGCAGCAGCAGGCCGAAGGTGACGAGAGCGGGACCTTCGAACATCCAGCCCTCCAGCGTGGCACCCGTTTCGTCGAATCCGGGAGCCAGGACGTTCCACGTCGCGACGAGGCCGACGCCCGTGATCAGCAGTCCTCCGATGCCGGTCGTCCAGCGAAATCTGGGGCCGATGAGTGTCTCCCGGTCGGTCCGCGGCGATTGGGCTACTCCAGTAGAAGCTAGCTCGCCCGTGGGGTCCGCTCCAGAGCGCTACGTAGAGCCTCCTGATCCACGCTGGCCACGCCTGCCCTGGCGCCCGCGTTTGCCAGAACCGTCTGCCTCCCGGACCCGGGCCTGGTGGCGGGCGAACACCTGCGACAGCGCTCCGTGCAGGCTCCAGATTTCCTCCTGGTCGTCGGAGAGAATATCGAGCAGCGCCTGCCGGTGTTCTTCACGCCGGGCCTCGGCTTCCTCTGGAGACGGCCTCCCCTCTCCCCTTGATGTCTCCTTCAGAGCCTCGATCGCCGCAACCTGCTCGTCCGTGAGGTCGAGGGCCGCGATCATGGCAGCGCGCCCTGCCTCCCGGCCCTCCTCCCACTGGCTCCGCATCGCGTCACGCCGAGTCTCCGCTTCGGCCCTGAGTTCCTCGAGCCGAGCCAGCTGCTCTTCGGTGAGAATCCCGGCCAGCGCTTCGTGCATCGCTTCTCGAATTGCCTCCATCCGGGTCATCGCCTCTTCGCGTGTGATGCTCCCCGACCGAACGCCGTCGCGGATCTCTTCGAGCTGCGGCTCGAACGACTCGCGAATCTGCTCCGCCTCCGCGATCTGCTCGTCGGAGAGGTCGAGACCTTCGCCGTGGAGTCCACGCTGGCCCGAGCCCGTTTCCGAACCGTGACCGCGGAAGCCGCCGTGCCGCTCCGACCGATCGCCGAAGCGTCCGCCCATTCCACCGCGCCCGGCGCGCGCCTCGGCCCGCAGTTCCGCCTGGCGGGCCAGGAGCGCTTCGATCTGCTCCGAGCTCAGGATGTCCTGCAGATCGGCCGCGGCGTACCACAGCGCCCCCGACTGCCTGCCCTGCCCGCGGTACTCCTCCAGGATCGACCTGACGGCTTCGATTTGATCGTCGGACAGGCCCAGCCCATCGGTAAGGTCACCGAAGACCACCGAGAGATCGGCCTCGCTCGCGGCGGACGTCGTGGTCTGATCCAGCGCGTCGGTCGCGTCCGTTGGAGAGCCGTCGCAGGCGACCGCGAGCCCTGCGAAGACGATGGTGAGGCCGGCAACGATGGCGCGCCGGCCGCGGACCCAACCCATTTCCCCCGTGCAAAAACGCATTCTCCACCTCCGTGGTGCACGCGACCGGGCGCGCCGGTCGATTCGCTGGTCGCGGCAACCTCGTTGCTCCCGCGACTGGATCTTAGACGCTGGGCCCCGCACCCTCATTCCATCTTCCACGGGTGAGTAGATGTGATGACCCGGGTTTGCCACTCAGGCCTGGCGTCGAAGCTCCAGCAGCCGGGGGCGGAGTCGTTCGGCCGTTTCGATGGCGGACGCGATCTCGCGCAACTCGGTCACCATGTCCTGAAGCTCGTCCGAGCGTGATTCCGCCATGACGTGCGTCCGGCTGGAGCCATGCCGCGAGAGCGTCTGCTTACCGAGACGGTCCATCCAGGTCGACAGCCTCACGAGCCTCTGCATCGTCTGCTCGAAGTCACGCGACCACCAATCCAGGAGGTCCTCGGACCGGGCCTTCCCATCGCCGCCCCGGCTCCGGATGCGGTCGAGCTCCGAAGTGGGAATGCGCCACTCCCCGTCCTGCTTCCGTGCCGACACTCCCCCGCTGCGAATCCAGTTGTAGACGGTGTTGAAGTGCTTACCACTCAAACGGGCGAATTCGTGCACGCCAAGGGTCTCTCGCATGGTCATTCCTCGTGTTGTTGTTACTATTCATATTACATTGTTTTCGAGATAAGTCAATACAGAACATATGGTTCTGACCGTACGACGCGGTCGACAGGGCGCGCTCACTTTTCCACACTATCGGGCGAAGAGACGAGCGCGAGCCCCGGGCACGACCGTTCAGCTGCTCCAAACCGAGCTCCATCGAGGCGTCACCACGGGGCTACAGATCCGGTCGACTCCGTTGACGAGACGGTCAGCCGGGGAGTACGGTACCCTGCAGTGTTCTTCCGCCGTGCCTTACCGGGCGACGCCTAATCAAGAAGGAGCGTGACCGCTGAGCCAGATGCTGCTTCTTTCCATCGCCGCGATCATCACGCTCGGGATCGCGGCCGAGTGGATCGCATGGCGAGTCGGCCTTCCCTCGATCCTCGTGCTCCTCGTGTTCGGGATCGTGGTCGGCCCTCTCACCGGCCTGTTGAATCCCGACACCATTTTCGGAGACCTGCTCTTTCCCATCGTCTCGGTCTCCGTGGCCATCATCCTGTTCGAGGGCGGCGCGAGTCTGCGGATTCGCGAACTGCGGCAGGTGGGCCGCGTGGTGGCGAATCTAGTGTCCGTGGGAGCGATGGTGACCTGGGCCATGGCGACGGCCGCTGCCCACTACCTTCTCGGCCTTGGTCTCGAGCTGTCTCTTCTGCTCGGCGCGATCCTGGTCGTCACCGGACCCACCGTGATCGTGCCCCTTCTCCGCCAGATGCGCCCCAGTCTCCACGTGGGCAATACGCTCAAGTGGGAAGGCATCCTCATCGACCCGATCGGCGCCATACTCGCCGTGCTCGTATTCGAGGTGCTGCTGGAAGGAGGCCTGGAGGTCGCGTGGACCGTCGGCTCCCTGGGACTTCTCAAAACGGTCGTGATCGGCGTGGTGCTCGCGGGGGTGGGGGCGGGGCTGATGATCTGGGTGCTGGATCGCCGCTGGGTGCCGGAGTTCCTTCAAAGCCCGCTGTCGCTGACCCTCGTGGTAGCGGCCTTTGCTGCGTCCAACTCCCTGCAAGCGGAATCGGGCCTGCTCACGGTCACGCTCATGGGCATGGTGATGGCCAATCAGAAGTCCGTAAACGTGCGCCACATAGTGGAATTCAAGGAGAACCTGCGCGTCCTGCTGATTTCTTCGCTGTTCATCATCCTGGCCGCCCGGTTGGAGCTAGCCGATCTGCGTGCGGTAGGGCTACGGGAAATCGGATTCGTCGCCGTGCTCATATTGGTCGTGCGCCCGGTGGCCGTCGGACTGGCGACCCTCGGGTCGGATTTCAACTGGCGCGAGCGCCTGGCGATCGGGTGGGTGGCCCCACGCGGGATCGTGGCGGCTGCAGTGTCCTCTCTGTTCGCCCTCGAGCTTGCGCAGCACGGTTTCCCCGGCGCCGGACAGCTGGCTTCGGTCACCTTCCTGGTAATCATCTCCACCGTGGTCGTATACGGATTCACCGCCGCTCCGCTGGCCCGCCGCCTGGGCGTCGCGCAGCCGGAACCGCAGGGTGTGCTGTTCGTGGGCGCACACCCATGGGCTCGCGAGATCGCGCTAGAGCTCCAGGAGATCGGCTTCCAGGTGCGGCTGGCCGACAGCAACCGCCGGAACATCGCGCAGGCGCGCTTGGCCGGGCTGCCCACATATTTCGGAAGCACGCTGACCGAGGGAGCACTCGACCGCATCGACCTGAATGGAATCGGAAACCTCCTCGCCCTGACCTCCAACGACGAGGTCAATTCTCTGAGTGGGCTCAATTTCAGCGAGGTACTGGGGGCGGACTCGGTGTTCCAGTTACCGCCCGACGACCTCCAGACCGCCGCGGAAGAGACGCTGGTCAGGCGACACCTGCGAGGGAGATTCCTGTTCCGGCCCGATGCCGGCTACTGGCAGCTGACGGCCCGGTTCGACGCCGGTGCCGACATCAAGACGACCAGGCTCAGCGAGACGTTCGGCTACTCCGACTTCCTCGAGCAGCACCCGGACGCCATCCCCCTGTTCGTCGTGGGCGACGGAGGGCTCACGGTCGTGACTGTGCGCGGCGCGCTCGCACCGCAACCCGGTCAGACGATCGTAGCGATCGTCAGCGTCCGAGTCTGACTGTGCCCTAGTTGTCCACCGAGAAGCTGATCGGCTGGGCGATCCACACGCCGATGGCCTGGTCGCGCAGCATGGCGGGCGAGAATTTCATCTGCGCCACGATCGCGAGTGCCGTAGCGTCCAATCGCTCGTAGCCGCTGGACCGGTTGATCTGGGCGTTGCCCGGGTTTCCCTCGGCATCTACCCACACCCACATCAGGACTTCTCCGCCGATGCCGGCTTCCTTGAGCGGCCGCGGGTACAGCTCCGCCAGGAGGCGCAGCATCTGCGGACCGTTGAGCAGGCGCGGATCGGTGTCGCGAGCCACGTAGACAGGTTGTGCGCTCGGATCGAGCTCCACGTTCGGAGGCGGCGGGGCCAGCTCGGATGCCGGATTATCCTCGAACGTGGTGGCGGCGATGGTGATGTCCTCGTCCAGGACGCTCTCCGCGACCCGGGGCCGCGCCGGACGCAC
>CAZRRU010000006.1:0-4399 GCA_964602635.1 uncultured Gemmatimonadota bacterium
CACTTCACGGGATCGACCGAGGTCTTCCAGCTCCTGTGGAAGAAGGTGGCCGAGAACCTGGAGAACTATCGCTCGTATCCGCGCATCGTGGGCGAGACCGGCGGCAAGGACTTCATCGTCGCGCACCCTTCGGCGGAGGCGGACGCGGTCGCCACGGCCATGGTCCGCGGTGCTTTCGAGTACCAGGGCCAGAAGTGCAGCGCGGCCTCCCGTGCGTACATACCGGACTCGCTGTGGCCGCGGGTGAAGGAGACGCTCGGAACGCAGCTCGCCGAGGTCAAGATGGGAGACCCGCGGGATTTCGAGAACTTCGTGTGTGCGGTGATCGACGGGTCCGCGTACAGGGATATCACGGGCTATATCGAGCACGCCAAGTCCTCCCCGGACGCGGAGATCCTGTTCGGCGGCGGGTTCTCGGACGAGAAGGGCTATTTCATCGAGCCCACGATCATCCTGGCCTCGGATCCGAAGTTCAAGACCATGTGCGAGGAGATCTTCGGGCCGGTTCTCACGGTCCACGTCTACCCGGACGATCAGTGGTCAGAGACACTCGACCTGGTGGATTCGACCTCACCGTACGCGCTCACAGGGGCCGTGTTCTCACGTGACCGTTCCGCGACTCGCGAGGCCATGGCAACCCTGAGGGGGGCCGCCGGCAACTTCTACATCAACGACAAGCCGACCGGTGCGGTCGTCGGGCAGCAGCCGTTCGGAGGGGCCCGTGCCAGTGGTACCAACGACAAGGCCGGCTCCTTCCTGAACCTGGTGCGCTGGGTCTCGCCGCGGTCGATCAAGGAGACGTTCGTCCCGCCCACCGACTTCAAGTATCCGTTCATGAAGACGGGTGTGGGCGACTCGATGGAAGACCTGGGCCAGAAACTCGGCGAGCAGATGGGTGAGATTCGCGAGCACCTGGGTGTGCTGGGCGGCTCCTTGAGGGAGAAGTTCGGCAGCGTGGTCGAGAAGGCGAAGACCGACGAAGCCGATGCCGCTGGCGAGGGCGCTCCTGAAGCGTAGGCTCAGCCGTTCCGTCGCGGCTATGAGGGGCCGGTCCGGAGGATTGGGCCGGCCCTTCGCGCCCTCGCTCGTGGTCGCGGTGCTCGGCATCGGCGCCGCCGTGCTCGTGCCCCTGGCGGTGCGTGCGGACGTAGGCCCTCCCGCCCACATGCAGGTCACCGAGAAGTCGCCCGGACTGTACACCGTTCAGTGGCGGGTTCCCATGGCGCTGCCTGCCCGAGCCGTCCCCGCTCCTCTGCTGCCGGAGACCTGCCGGCCGGTCGGCGAGCGGTCTGTCGTGGATCAACCGGGTGCCTGGCTCTTTTCGAGGAACTGGCGGTGCGACGGCGGATTGGCCGGCCAGGATGTTGGGATCCGCTACCCGTTCCCTGACCTGGCTCTGACCACCGTGATTCGGGTGGACCTTCTCTCGGGCGACCGGTTCGCCCACGTCATGTCCCCGGGTGAGGGCGAGTGGAGAGTTCCCGAGGGCACGGCGCCGCCCGACCCCGTCTACGGCGCGCAGCGCGCAGTCCTGGCTGGTGCGACGCACGCTCTCGGTAGCTGGATTCACCTGGCGTTCGTGCTGGTCCTGGCCCTGTTCGGAGGGCTGGCTGGGCCCGTTCGACTCGTCACGTTCTTCGCCGCGGGCCAGGTCGCGGCGGTGATTCTCGCTTCCGGGACTGGCATCCATTTCACCGCGGGTCTGGCCGAGATCGGTCTCGCGGTCGGGGTGGTGCTGCTGGCCCGCGAGTCACTTCGGAGCGAGGGAGAGCGACGCGGACTGGCAGGGTTGGCAACGGCCGCAGGGCTCGTGCACGGGTTTGGCCTTGCGGCGCTGCTGGCCGAAGACCTTGGCGTAGGGTCCGGCTTCGGGTCGCAGGTGGTGGCGATCCTGGGCATGGACGCGGTGCACCTGGTCGGAGTCGGTCTTCTGGGTCTCGTGCTCGGTTGGGTCGGGAGCATTCGGTTCGGGGCCGGGACGCGTAGGGTCCTGGCCTATGCCGCGGGCGTCGGGGGAATGGCGTTCGCCCTCTCTGTCGCCGCGGCCGGTCAGGTGTCCACTGCCAGCGCCATCAACTCGGACAGTGTGCCGCCGCAGGCGCCATCGTCGGCCGCTTCCGGCCCCGCGACTTCGCAGCGTCTGGCTCCATCTTCTCCGGACGCACCGATCCAGAGCTTCCTGGCCGTGGAACCGTTCGAGGTGCGTCACGAGGTAATGCTCCGGTTGGCCGGTCTCTCGGCTGTCCTGGGGCTGGATCTCGAGTCGACGCTGGACATAGAGGATCAACCGTCGGTCGCCGACAGCCTGGTCCGCATGGTCCTGGCCTGGACCGACGTGATCGTGGACGGCGTGCAGGTGCAGCCTCTGCTGCGCCGCGCCGACTACATGACCGTCGATCCGACCGGTGCCCTGCCGCGTACCAGCCCGGTGCTCGAGGAGGTCGGGACCGCCGTAGTCGGCGTGATCGTCGCCTACCCGACCGCCGGCATGCCGGAACAGGTGCGGTTGGACTGGGAGCCGTTCCCCGAGGTCGTTTCGGAGGTTCCCGCAACGGTCATCGATCCGGAGAACACGTCCTTCACGTTGCTGTCGGATGTGGACCCCACGGTGCGCTGGGAAAACACCCTGGTCGAAGACCCGATTCCGAGTGTGGCCGCCGTCGAAATCGAACCCTCGAGGATCCCGATTCCGTGGCTCTCTCTTCCTCTCTTGATCGTTGCGGCTCTGTTGCTCGCATCGGGTCTTCGCGGAGACCATCGCGGGCGCTCGCTCGCGCTGGCCAGGATCGCGCTCGCGGCGGCTCTAGTGGTCGGCCCGGTGGCCCGCAGCGCCATTGCCGTCCCCGGATCGGCAGGTCGCATGCCGTCAGAACGGCAGGCCCGCCGCATCCTCTCCGGGCTGCTACCCAACGTGTACCGGGCCCTCGAGTTCAGGCAGGAAGAGGCGATCTACGATCGGCTGGCGGTAAGCGTGACCGGGGAGACTTTGACCGACGTGTACCTGGAGCAGCGCCGGGCGCTCGAAATGGAGGAACGGGGCGGGGCGCAGGCCCGGGTGGAGACGGTGGAAGTTCAGAACGCCCGGGAGATCGAGCAGGCCGGAGAGGGGTTCTCCGTCCGAGGCGAATGGACAGTGGGAGGAATGGTGACTCATTTCGGACACAGACACTTCCGACAGAATCGATATGACGCCCGAGTTGGCATCGATCCGGTGGACGGGACCTGGAAGATCCGTTCGATCGAAGTCCTGGAGCAGGAGCGAGTGAGATGAAGTGGATCAGGGAACCGCTCGTGCACTTCATCATCCTGGGGGCTGCCCTGTTCCTGGCCTATGCAGTGGTGAGCGACGTGTTCGCCGTGGACCAGGCCCGCCAGATCGTGATGGACGAGGCGGAGATCGAACTCCTGGCCGACGGCTGGCAGCGCCAGTGGCAGCGCCCGCCCACGGCCGAGGAACTTCGAGGCCTGGTGGACGCCCGCGTAAGGGAGGAAGTGCTGTACCGGCAAGCGCAGGCGATGGGCCTCGATGTCGATGACATCGTGGTCCGGCGGCGGATGGTGCAGAAGATGGAACTCCTGTCTCAGGACCTGGCCCTCCTGGCCGACCCCACCGACCAGGAGCTGCGGGCGTTCTTCGACGAGAACCGGGACGACTACCTCGTACCGCCGCGGATCAGCTTCAGCCATGTCTATTTCAACGTCGACCGTAGGGGCGCCGGAGTGGAGGACGAGGCCCGGCGTGTTCTGTTGGAGCTCGAGTCCGCCGATCCCCCGCCGGCGAGCGCCCCGGAACTGGGCGACCGGTTCATGCTCGCCTACGACTACAGGCTGCAGGCACCCTCGGAGATCCAGCGATCGTTTGGAAGCGGTTTCGCCGAGGATCTGCTGGCCCTCGAGCCGGGGTGGCACGGACCGATCGGGTCGGGCTACGGACTGCACCTGGTGAACATCACCGAGCGCGTCGAGAGCAGAGTCCCGGAGTACGGGGAGGTCAGGGACCGCCTGGTCAGCGACTTCAACCGGGTGCGCCGCGATCGGGCGAACGAGGCGCTGTACGAAGGCCTGAGCGAGCGGTACGATATCGAGGTTGACGAGTCGGCCATCGAGACGCGGGCCCTCCCGGCACAGGGGTCATAGAATGAGTAGAGGGTACCGGAAGTTGCAACGTACCTTCCTCACCCTTTCGGTGGGGATGCTGCTGGGTTCCGCGACGGAGCTCAGCGCGCAGGACCTGGAGCCGCGAGCCTTCTCGCCGGTCCCCGTCAGCGTCAACTTCGCCGGCCTCGGGTATGGATATTCGTTTGGCAACGTGCTCCTCGACCCGTCGATTCCCCTGGAGGACGGTACCGGAAAGGTCCATTCGCTGCTCGGGGCCTACGTGCGCACGTTCAGCTTTTTC
>CAZRRU010000007.1:0-15050 GCA_964602635.1 uncultured Gemmatimonadota bacterium
TGGGTCGCGCCGGGCGTCGATGGGCAGCAGGGGCACTAGAGCCTGCGTGTAGATCACCGCCGCCACTGCCGCGCCAAGCCACAGCCCCCACCTGAGCCACCTGCGTCCCAAGGCCCGCCACGTCGCCACCCCCAGAAGCACGACTCCCGCTACGTACGCCGGCGCCGGCCAGTTCGGCTCCACATGTCTTCGCAGCGAGCTCAGGGCGAAGGTGCCGAACACCACGAGCGCTATTCCCGCCAGCACTGTTCGCCGCGAGTCACCTTCGCCGCGCACCCCGCTCCGCAGGGCGCCAAACGTAGCGATTCCGATCATGGCGAACAGGATCGGGGAGACCAGGCCCATCTGTCCCCCCAGGTATTCGAGGACCCGGTTCAGAGCCTCGAGTCCACGTCCGAGAATCCCCGCGTCCGATCCGCTCCCTCCAAGGCCGTGGTCCAGCTGGAACGCGAACGACGGCCACCCGAGCCGGGCGTTCCACATGATGACCGGTGAGAAGGTAGCCAGGCCGAGTCCTACTCCGATCCACGGTCCGGGAGTGAGAAGCCGCCGTCGCAGCCGCGGGTCCAGCACGAAACCGAGCGCGGCGCCCGCCGGCAGCAACACGGCCGTGTATTTGGAGAGCAAGGCGAACCCGAGGGCCAGGCCCGTGGCGCACCACCAGGCGATCTCGGCCATGCTCCCCGGCTCGTCATCCACGGCTCGCACGAGCGTCCAGGTGGCGACGGCGAAAGCCGCGAGCAGAGGGGCGTCCGGGGTGGCGAGGAGCAGGCCGGCGGCGGCCATCGGCATGACGGCCAGGGCCAGGGAGGCAATGAGGGCGGACCTCCCGCCACCCAGCCGACGGGCGACAGCGATCGTCGCCAACGACCCCACCAGACTCAGCAGGACCGCGCCGAAACGAACGCCGACGCGCGTGTCGCCGAAAAGCGCCGTGCCGAACGCGATGACCGCAGAAACGGCCGGGGGATGATCGAAGTAGGATGCGGCGGGCCGGCGGGACCATTCCCAGTAGTACGCCTCGTCCGGGAGGAGCGGAACGAGTCCTGCCATGGCCAGGCGCAGGACGGCCGCCCCCAGGGCTACGCCCAGAGCGACTCGCCAGGCCCTGCCATCTTCCTCGCCCCCGATCGGCCTCTCATCCGTCATTGTCGCGGGATCCGTCAGTCGGCTTCCAGGGCCGCGGCTGACGCAGCGAGCCCGGCCGCGACGTCGAGGTCGACGTCCTGCTCGGCGAAGCCGTCCGCGAGCGCCGGCAGGAGGTTGAGCACGTTGCGGGGCTGCGCCGAGTGACCCATGCAGCCGATGCGAATGATCTTCCCCGCCAGGTCGCCGAGCCCGCCTGCGATCTCGATTCCGTGTGTGAAGAGGATGTGCCGGCATAGCGCCTTCGCGTCCACTCCCTCGGGAATCCGCACGGCGTTGAGACTCGGGAGCCAGAATTCGTCCTGCGGGTTCATCCGCAGCCCCATGGCCTCGACCCCCGCCTTCAGCCCGCCGGCGACCCGCAGGTGCCGCGTCCAGCGCTCTTCGATCCCCTCTTCGGCCACCAGCCTCAGCGCCTCGCGCAGTCCATAGATGGCCGTGATCGGCGCCGTGTGGTGATACGACCGATCGTCGCCCCAGTAGCTTTCGAGCAGCCCGACGTCCAGGTACCAGCTCCGCACCGTTTCGGCGCGATTCCGCACCTTCTCGAACGCCCGGTCATTCAGGGTCAGCGGGCTGGCGCCCGGCGGACAGGAAAGGCACTTCTGGCCTCCCGAGTAGGCGACGTCGATATCCCATTCGTCCACCCGAAGCTCGACGCCGCCGAGCGATGTGACCGTGTCCGCGATCACGAACGCTCCATGTTCGTGCGCTATCGCCGTGAGGTCCGGCACGTCCGGCTGGAGGGCCCCGGTGCTCGTCTCGGCGTGTACGAATCCGAACACGCTCGGCCGGTGCTCGTAGAACGCGGCCCGCACGTCGTCCGGGTCCAGGGGCTCCCCCCACGGCGCGTCCACGTGAACCACCTGGCCACCGGCCCGCCGCGCCATGCTGTCCATTCGAGCTCCGAAGTACCCGTTCGTCGGCACGAGGACCACGTCTCCGGGCTCGACCAGGTTGGCGAACGCGGCTTCCATCGCCGCAGATCCCGTCCCGCTCACCGGGATCGTCCACCGGTTGGCGGTGCGGAACGTGTACCGGAGGAGTGACTGTACCTCCTGCATGATCTCGATGAACGCGGGGTCGAGGTGTCCGATGAGCGGCGTGCTCATGGCACGCAGGACTCGGGGATGAACATCACTCGGGCCGGGCCCCATCAAGATTCGATCGGGTGGAGTCAGGGATCCGACATCCGGTCTTTGCATGCGTCGTTCTTCGGTCTCAGGTCATCGCTTCGTCGCTCGTCCGGTGCGCGTGCGGCCGAATGTAACCCGGTTCCGGCCATGTCCGCAGAGTCGGCCGGTTCGGTCAGCCCTGCGGTACTTCCACCCGGTCGGCCGGGATGGACACGCGTACGAGCCCCCGGAAGTCCCCCACCGCGTAGTCGGTAGCCAGATCGTCGGGATACTGCTCGTCCAGGATCGCCCGGACTGCCGGATCGATCTCGTCGGGCATGCCGTGACACTGGAGGCATGCGGGGGCCACCGTCAGCGGCGTGTAGTATCGGTACTCGTCACGCCCTGCCGTCTGCACCCATGCCTGGGGCAGCGCACCGGTCTCGGCCAGGGTCGACTCGAAGTACTTGAGCGCTTCGGTTTCTGCCTCGTCAGGGGCGTTGGCGGGGTTCCGGTACCTGAGGCTGGTCCGCTTGATGTCGAGACCCTGCTCGCGCGCCACCCCGGCCGTCAACTCCGACGCGCTGGTCGAACAGAACTCGATGGCGCTGGCCGTTCCACCTTGTTGGATCGCACCCGACAGGCGGGTGACCAACGTGCCCAGTAGAGCTTCGGCAGCTGGGCCGCCCACCTCCTGCACTGCCGCCCGGATCTCGGGGCTCACCTCGCTTGCGCCATCGGTGCCGCAAGCCACCGCCGACAGTGCCAGCAGAATCGCGAAGGTCCCTCCAGTCAGCCGCTCCATAGCCGGGCCTCCCTGTTGAATCCTGTGCCGAAAACTCCCTGCAAGATCTTGCACCCTGCGGAAAACTGCCACCATGCCCGGGGATCGGCCTGGACAGATCCGATTCGGGTTTTGTTCGCTTCTGGCCCCGATCACCAATGTCGAACGTCTCGCAAGAGCTAGCGGGGTAGACCGTTACACCGCAGTGGCCACCTCAGGCTCCTCCTGGCTGAGCACGCCAGTGACCCCGATGAACCTGCAATCGGCCGCTGGTCCGCGAATTGCTCCTCCGGGGCATGGAAGAAGTCGGTACGGCAGTCGACCGACTGAAACTGAAACAACATACGAACGGATGTCATGGACTGTCTCCGCAGAGGCAATCGGAGAGGCTTCACTCTCGTGGAGATGTTGATCACTCTCACGATCATGAGCGTCGTGGGCCTGATTGCCAATACTTCATACCGCGATTTCAGGGAGCGCACGATCCTGAATCGTGCGGCTCAGGTCATAGCGGCGGATGTCGCCCTGACCAGGACCTATGCGATCCGCGAGCGCGCCAACGTGTCCATGGTCGCCGATGAGTCCAACCAGACCTACCAGATCCGTGATGCAGCCGGCAACGTGCTGAAGACGCGCTGGTTCGACGCCGATTCGGATCTTCGACTCGTGCAACTCGATGTCCTCTCCACAGGTGACTCGCTGACCTTCAACGCGCGAGGCATGCTCGTGTCGGCTTTCGCCCTGATCGATATCGGAAGCGACTCCGACTCGAAGAGGGTCGTGGTGAACGGCCTCGGGCGCTACCGGATCATCGCGAACTGATGCCTGAGCGAATGGGTGTGACCGAGCGGCTGCGGGCCCGTTTGAGAGACGAGGGCGGATTCGGACTTGTCGAAGTGTTGATCGCTCTCACGATCCTGGTGATCGGTCTCGTGGCCGTCAGCGGATTGAGTCTCGCCTCGGCGGATCAGGCGCTGATCGCCAACTGGCGCACGCATCAGTCCACCGCTGCCCAGATCGTGATGGAAGGAATTCAGCAGGACGGCTGGTGGTCGGCCGTGAGCGGCTCCGATACGGCAACCGTGGCCGGTCATGACTTCCCGGTGACGATCAACGTTTCGAGTGTATCGTCCCGAGTGAAGCAGATCACGATCGTTGTCGCTGCGGCTGGGGTTGTAGACACGGCGATGTACAGGACGCGTCTGTACAAGCCACTACCACTTCCGGACCCGCCACCCGCCCCGTGAGGAGTAAGTCGAGCATGAAGCGAATTCGGTCGCAGGACGGGTTCACACTGGTCGAGGCGCTGGTCGCCCTCGCGATCAGCGGAATCGTGGCATCGGCACTGCTCTCCCTGATGCTCGGTCAGACTCGCTTCTATCAGCACACGGATGACCAGATCTGGGCTGAGCAGAGCAATCGTGCGACCTTCGACCTCCTGTCCTCCGAATTGCGCATGGCGTCAGCGATCGACCTGCTCGTTGCCAAACCCGACTCCGTCTCCACGCGATTCGACATCATGCGCGCGATCGTATGCGATTCGGTCGCGGCGGATCAGGCAACGGTGCTCGTCTACGACACCGTGGCGGCGTGGGGACTCGACGGTGGGTTCACGGGAACGGCATACTCGGGTCCGTACGAAGAAGCCTTCGAATTCGCCGACGCGTTTCTTCCATCGACCGCAGCCACGGGCTCGGGTCCTAAAGCGACGTGCGTAGCGAACGGGGCACCCTCGACGAGCCCGGACAACACCTACGCCACCCTCTCGGGCTGGGGCGGCAATTTCACGGGCGGAGTGCCGGATCGGGGTTCGATCGTCAGGTTCTACAGCCGGTTGACCTACAGATTCGCGCCGTCGACGTTTTTTGCAGCCCGCACCGCCCTGTGGCGAGGCGCCCAGGAACTCGTGGGACCATTCGAGAACGACGCCGCATTCAGCTACGTGATGGATGACGGCACCCTGAGGAACAACGTTCCGCCTGCGCAGCTCGACGAGGTAGTGTCCGTCCGCGTCACGGCTACGGCCGTGGGTGACGGCGCGAATCGGTACGACGTACGGCGGCAGATGCAGTTCGACGTCCCCTTCCGCAACTGAGACCTGCCAGGCTGGGCAGCCTCACGCCATGATCGTCGATCAGTAGACCATGCCGGACGAAGACAGCGGCGCCCCCTGCCGAAGCTGGGGCGCCGCTGTTTCTTGTGTCTTGACGGAGACGGACTGCGAACCCCGTCTGGCTCTACTGCTCTACTGCCACCGCTCAGCCCAACTGCCGGGGACCTCCGAGAGCCCTCCGAAAGCGTTCTTCATGGCCAGCTTCATCTTGCAGGAGTCGTACTCGAATACCTTGTTTCCGTTACCAAGGTCGGAGGAAGGTACCGATTCTCCCAGGAGCTCGTTGAGCCCGGTGATGGTGGCGCCCTGCACTGTCTGGAAGCCGTTGCTCGTCAAATAGCCGCCGACCAGGACGAGACCGTCCCACTGGAAGCTTCCGTCCATTTCCAGGTTATGTCGAACAATGAGCGTGCCTCTGCCACTGTCCCCCGGTCCGAGCGTCGAGTTGCCGTCCACATAGATCGTCGGCCACTCATCGGCGGGCAGCGAGCCGAAATTGGGCCAGCTGTCCCCGGGGATCGTGTAGTCGGGAACGAGAAGACCTTCATTGACGATCGCGTCCCACGGAACGCCCGTGGACTGAAGCAGGTCGAGCGCCGAAGGTGCCTCCAATACCGGTGGATCACCCTCTGGGACCAGAGCGCCTGGCCCTCCTCCGCTCTGGACGTACCCTCCCGGCGGCACCGCCACACCGGCGACGTCCGGCCTCGGCGAGTTCGGGCAGTCCGGGTTGCCGGCGGGCGCCTCGTCGACCCCCGACAGCGTGCCCGCGTTTCCGGTCTTCAGAAGGCCGGTGCCCGAAGCGAATGACGCCTTGGCCACGATCGAGCCATCGCTGTATATGGCCAGGCGTGACAGGGTTCTCGATGCGGTTCCGCCCTCTGGGGGCGTATAGGACGAAACGGACCGCACCCGGTAGAGGATGTGGTCGCCGTTGGTGGTCGGCATGTCCAGCAGCTTCTCGCCCTGGACGATCGCGGTACCGGCGGCATACGTGAACGTGTCGGTACTCGTGGCGTATTCATGGGTGCCCAGGTACTCCTGAATACCGGCATCGGCCGCATAGAAGGCACTTGCCCCAGCCTCCTGGTTCTCGCTGGCGCGCAGCTCCGTCTCCGTCATCATCATTCCCGCGGCAGCCAGGGCCGAGAGCCCTACCAGGGCCACGAGAACGATCATCAGCACGGAGCCCTGCTCGTCTCTCACAATCGACCGGTGCCTTCGCATGGTTTCTGCCGGGCCATGTGGCGTGCTCATGTCTACCTTTACGCTCCTTCTTAACCCCGTGATCGGAAGCGCTCCGAATGATCGGAACGCACCATACCGGCCCCAGAACGTGCAACCATGGGGCCAGCCCGGGAGCGGTAACTTCGATGCTCGTATGTGGTTTATTTACAAAACGATATGAAAACTGTCCAGGGCACGAGTGTGGCGCTTTCGCCACACTGGGCCCCGTACGGATCACCCCGGTTTGCCACCTTTTGCACGAATCGCATCCTTGCGCCGATGGCGGCGGCCAGCGACAAAGTCGCCCTGCGGGCGGGTTACAATCACGGTGACTGTGCGGTCAGTTTTGAGCTCGTGTCCGTGAATCTCACCAAGGGCCGAGAGCGTGACCCTCGAACGTTTGCGCACTGTGAAACGATGACCGGGTCCAACACAAAGTGACACGAATCCGACAGGTCGAGGTTCTGGCTCGCGGGGTGATCTCGCCACTAACTTCATGGGCCGACTGGCGTTGCGATTACGCGAACGGCGCGGCTCCATCGGAGCATTCCTTGCATCTGACCGACCGTTGTTCTCTTCAATCGTCGTCCCCGGACACCGTGTGTGTGGCGGGCGAATCCAACGCAACAAGGAGTTGTGCATGAGAAGTTTCAAACCACTGGCTGTCGCCCTGTCGGCGGCCGTCGCGTTCACGTTCACGGCGTGCGACGAGCAGCCGACCGAGCCTGAGACTCACGCACTGACGACTGCACCCGCGCTTGGGTTCGGCAACAATGCGCCCTCAGGCTGGCATTACAACCTCAACCTGATCGGAGTCCCGCAGGACAAGACCGCAGATATAAGCGGGAATAAGGGCCATCGGATCTTCATCCACTACGATGGCAAGGTGGACATCTATCTTCGGGAGGGAGACTACCAGGTGCTGGATGCCAACGGCACCGATGACGACCGTGCGGAGTTCCAGCTCCCGGACCCCGACGACGGAAGCGGTAATCTCGCCTACTCGGTGTGGGTGCGCCCCGTGGCCGGCAAAGGGAATATCTCCTTCCAGTCATGTTTCACCGAGTTTGAGTCAGGCTCAGCGTGGTGCTACGCGGGCGAGCTGGTCCAGAACCTGACCAAGAACAACAAGTTCAGGGACGTGAGCAGGGATCTGCTGCAGGTGTGTGCCGACGTAGACGATACTGAGGCGGTAGACCTCGAGCTGGTGCCGCTGTTCAGCGATCTTGGAGAAGACTACTTCTGGCACGTCGATAATGACGGTATGCGGAATACGCAAATGCGGTTCTATCCGATCTCGACCACGCCTATCGGAGGCGACTGCACGCGGCATGGACATTCCAACCACTAACGCTGTTCCCATGCTACCCTGAAGCGGTGGTACCAGGCCCCTAAGAACCAGCGCCCGGCTCCGGCCGGGCGCTGGTCTGTCAGTCTACCATGTTCGTGCAGAGCCCTACTGCGTCCCCGCCATCGGCAGATCCGCGTAGTCTGCACTATCGGAGGCCAGCTCCTCCAGAGGTGCGCAGAAGCACTCCCGCACCACCTCGTCATCCGACATGTGCAGCTCCCACCACTTCGCCGCCCGCACGCGCGTCCACGGCGCGGAGTCGGGCACCGCGCGAAGCGCGTCTTCGAGCTCCGCGATCGACTGGAATCGATCGTCCGGGTCCTTCTCCAGGCACTTCATCACCACGTCGTCCAGCTCGGGCGGGATGGGCAATTCACTGACCTCCGAGGGCCGGGCCGGCACCGTCTTCACGTGGTCGATCATCAGCTCGACCGCCGAGTCCGACATAAAGGGAGGACGGCCCGCGAGCATCCAGTAAGCCACGGTCCCCAGGGCATATATGTCCGCGCGCGGACCCACACCGGTCGTACCGTACACGGTCTCGGGCGCGAGGTAACGGGGCGTTCCGAACACGACGCCCGTCTTGGTGAGATTGGCCGGCGTGTCGGCCCCCTGGACGCGCTTGGCCAGCCCGAAATCGAGCACCTTCACGAAATCGTACAACCCCCCTCGCGTGGTGAGGAACACGTTCGAAGGCTTAAGGTCACGGTGAATGATCTCCCGTTCGTGCGCCTCCGCGAGCGGACCGGCGACCTGCAGGAGGAGAAACAGCGCTCGGCTGACAGGGATGGGTCCGAACCGTTCAACAAACCGGTCCAGGTCCATGCCCTCGAGGTACTCCATGGCGTAGTAGAACGTGTCCTGGCCCGCGCGTCCGAAATCGAAGATGGTGATCGTGTTCGGATGGGAAAGGCTCGCCGAGAGCCGCACCTCGCGCTCGAAGCGGGCCAGTGCCGTCGGGTCCACTCCACTCGAGGCCTTGAGAACCTTCACGGCGCTGGGCCGGCACATGAGGGCGTGCTCGGCCACGAACACCTTCCCCATGCCGCCTTCACCGATCTCCTTGTGGAGCACGTAATTGCCCAGTCGTTGGGCCCGGAACGCCGTCTTGCGCAGCCCGTACAGCGTCCGTGTGACGAACACGGACGTGGCTCCCAGGAGCAACGTGCCAACGGCGTTCATGAGGAGATGCTGGCCGAACCCACGTGCCGCGTTGACGGTCCAGAATTCCTGGATCGCGGGAACGGACACGTAGCTGATCACAGGAACGGTCAGGGCCGCCACGAGGGTCACCACCGCGAGCGCCACCTGGTACCTTAGGCGCCACGGAATGAAAGCCGCGGGCACGAACAGAGCCAGCCCGATGCCGAAACCCGAAATCATGTCCGGTTCGGAGAACGAGATGTGCACCAGCGAAGCGATGACATTGGCCGCTATCACGAGGAATGCAGTGGTCTGAAGTCCTGTGACACCGGGCCGGGCGGCGTAAATATAGCCCAGACCGACGGTGAAGGAGACCGGATACAGCAGATCCAGCCAGTTCTTCCACGCCCAGACGCCGTACTCGGTGACGGGCTCGGCCAGCGGTACGAAAAGCGTGAGCATCACCCAAATCAGGGCGTTGGCCAGCCCGATCGCCAGGACCAGTCGCGTCCGCTGCCACAACAGTTCCCTGTGCTCGCGCTCGAACGCCGAGCCGAGCTGAGTCGTGCGCAGGCCGAGCGAGCGGCCGATCCGGACGGCAGTATCGTCGGCCGGATCGGCGACGTTCTGCACTCTCTTCAGGTCTGGTCTGTCTTCCGCCACCGCACCTCCAGTGCAAGGGATCCCAGCTATGTATACCGGGTAATCCCGCATGCAGCCACAACGTCCGGTCATCCCATCGGGCCTTTCGCGTGTCAAAGAAGAAAAGGGAAGCGGGCGAACTTCGGTTCCTCGCTGGTCAACCACCCTGCAACGGGAATAGCTTCCGTCCCCCGGGCCTCTAAGGCTCGGGACGGGACTCATACCATAGTCGAGTGTCGATGAGCTGGTTCGAACAGGCGCGCGAGAAGCACATCTTCAGGACCGCCTTCATCTACCTGGGCGCAGCCTGGGCTTCGGTGGAAGCGATCGGCTTCTTCGTGGACAACTACGGTTGGTCCAGGACGGTACTGGACATCGCCGTGTTACTCATCGTGCTCGGCTTTCCAGCCGCGCTGATCATCGCCTGGAACCACGGAGAGAAGGGCAAGCAGCAGATCCAGCGCGGAGAGGCGTCGCTGTTGCTGACGCTGGCCGTCCTCGCCGCGATCGGCACGTTCCGACTCAGCACGGCCGCCCAGGACTTCAGCGGTCAGCAGTTCTCTCCGAGGGATACGGACGCGATCACGGCGGCGGCCGTGGACCTGGGCGAACGCTCGGTGGCGGTCCTTCCGTTCGTGAACAGCACGGGCGTGGACAGCCTCGACTGGCTGGGATCCGGGATGTCGGACATGCTGACCACGAATCTGGCTCAGACCGGAGCCCTTCGGGTGGTGAGCCCGCAGCGCCTGTTCGAGCTTCTTCGGCAGGAGGGCCACGCCGAGACGGACGAGATTCCGCAGGAGCGCGCCATGGAGATCGCGGCGCGGTCGGGGGCCCGGACCATGGTGCACGGCGCCATTCTCGGCACGCCCGACGACATGGCGCTCGACGCGCAGCTCATAGACCTGCGGGACGGTACGGTCATCGCGGCCGAGCGTGCCCGTGGCTCGGACGTCTTCGCATTGGCCGATACGGTAGCCGAGCGTCTGGCGAGCCGCCTCGCCGGCGGTCTGGAATACCAGATGGCGGCCGCGCCCGAGAAGTCGCCTCTGGAGCTCACAGGCGATATGGGCAAGCTGCGCGACTACCAGACGGGGCTCCGGTCGGCCTGGAACCAGCTGGACAGCGACAGTCTCGCAGTGCGCTACCACCTGGTGGACATGCTGGAGATGATGCCGGGACGGGAGGACGAGGCTCGTCGGGCGCTCGAGGAGATCATCGAGATGTCTCCGGAGGAAGCACAGGCCGTGGGGCGCCTGGCCCGTATAGCCATCGTGCAGGGAGACATGGCAGCGGCCGACAGCCTGATCGTGCGCTATGCCGGGCTCGAGAAGGACGAGTTCAAGGTGCACACGGGCTCTGGCCAGCTCCTGGAGCACGCGGCGCGGTTCGAGGAGGCCAGGGATGCGTATCGGCAGGCGCTCCGGGTCGAGCCCGAGAACGCCATGCTGCTGGACCTTCTGGTCCGGACCTATCTCCGGGCCAACGATCCGGCCGGAGCCCGCTCCGAAATGGAGGCGTTCACCTCCGGCTCCAGCCCGCGGATCGAATCCGAGGCACACCTGCTGATCGGGGACGCATGGGCCTGGGAAGGGCAATTCGCTGAAGCCAGGGATGCCTATGGACGTGCCGAGGCCGTGGGCGTGCGCGAGAACCGTCCCGACCTGGAAGCGGCGGGCCGCGAGAGCACCCTGTGGGTGGACGCGCTGCTCGATCCGGAAATCGGAGTGTCGCGTATCAACAGCTCGGTATGGACATTGCTCGATCTGGGGAGGGGCGAGACAGCCCTGAACCTGGTCGAAGCTGCCGACCGCCTGTACGTGCGGGACTCGGACCGTCTGTATCCGCTCGAGTTTCACACGATCCTGTATCTGAAGGGCAGGGTGTACGAGCTGCTCGGGAAGCCGCGGGCTGCCATGGCCGCCTACGGCAAGCTCCTCAAGGACTGGGGCGACGTGATCGGGGACATCCCGCGTCTCTCGGATGCTGCCGAGAGGATGTCGGCCATTCAGGCTGATTGGGTGGAGAAGGGAGGGCGGCCGGCCCGTGTGGAGGGCGCCCCGCCTCCGGGCGCCCCCCGCGTGGAAGTTGGTGCGGACAGGGTGCGACCGACTCCGCGGCAGTAGCTCCGGCCGCATCAGGCTTCGGCATCAGCAATCGAGTGTAGACTCCCCCCGCGACGTTTCCGCCCAGGATCGGTCCGACCCAATGTTGCCTCCACAATAAACTGGTTGCGCAGGCAACTGGAAGGCTGAACATTCGGGTATGGCCAAAGACAAGAAGAAGAGAATGAAGGCTGATGGAAAGGGGCTGCTTCAGACAGGCCGGTCGGACGACGCGCCTGCGTGGCTCATCCAGCGAACGGCCCGCCTTCTGAGGGTGCTCTTCCTGCGCCTGGTCCAGGAGCAGGGTGGAGTGGACGTGACCCCCGAGATGTGGACGGTCATGACGCGTCTGATGGCTCGGGACGGTCAGTACCAATCCGAGCTGGCGGCGGCGACGTACCGCGATCGCCCGAACATGAGCCGGATTCTGGCGGGTATGGAGCAACGGAGCCTGGTGTCACGCCGCCCCGATGCCGAGGATCGACGGAAGACCCGGATCTACCTGACGCCGAGGGCCCACGAGATCGTCGCCTCGACCGCGCCGCTCGCCATGCGCACGCGAGACCGACTCTACGAAGGCCTCAAGAAGAAGGAACTGAAGGCCCTGCGCCGCGCCCTGCGGATCATCGAAGCGAACACGCTGTCCGCACTCCAGGACGTGGAAAACGAAGCGCCGCCCGGGTAAGGGGCGGCGCCTGTCCTCGATCCGGATCGACTCAGCTGAGCGCTGGTCTCAGCCGCCCTTCTTCAGGTGAATGGAGCCGTTTACGGTCTCCAACTGGAGGCCGCGGCCTCCACTGCCGATCGTGCCCTTCATGCTCTTCATCGAGAAGCGTCCCGAAACAGTGAGCGGAAAGTCCGTTTCCATCCCGCCGTTGACCGTCGCTGCCGAGACATCCGCGTTGACTCCGTCCGGTAGATTCACCGTGATGCTGCCGTTCACGGTATTGAAGTGCACGGTACCGTCCCAATCCGCGCGCCCCATCGACGCCTGGATCGATCCGTTGACCGTCGTGGCCTTAACGAGGCCGGAGGTCGAGACCATGACGTCGCCGTTGACCGTCGTCGCGGCGGCGTCGGCCTGCAAGTTGCCGGCTTCGATGTCTCCGTTCACCGTCGATCCAACGAATCGCACGCCCGCCGGCACCTGCACGGTGAAGCTCACGGAGACATCGTTATCCTGGTTGGAGAGTCGGCCGCCATCACCGGGAGCGCACTCGTTCTTCTTGCCGTCAGCGTCCGGGTAGACTGCGCAGATCGTCACACCACCGGAATGCTCCACGACTTCGATTCGCACGTCCGCCGGATCGTCCTTCTTTCCCTTCTTGACCGCGGACACGGCTACCTGGCCGCCGGATGCACCGGTCGCCCTGATGCTTCCATTGATGCCCTTGATCTCGATCGCGTCTCCCCGATCGATCGAGCCCTGCCAGTCCCAGTCCTGTGCCTGCTGTGCCGCAGGCGTTGACTCGAACAGGTCGCCTACGGCCGGCGTCTCGAGCGAACCCGCCACCGTGACCAGACCCGCGGCGGCGAGCGCCATCACCCCAATCGTCTTCATCATCAACCCCCTCTTCTAATCTTGCCTCAACGAGATCGTACCGTCGAAAGCCGACAACTCGACTAGCGCCTTGCCTGTACCCACGGTGAACGAAATTCGCTTCTTGCCGAAGTCGCCCTCCAACTCGACGGGAAAGTCCGTATCGAGATCTCCGCTGAACGTGTCGATCGAAATCCGCGCGTTCGCCCCGTCGGGGATGAGCACGTCGAGGTCGCCGTCGTGGGTCGACAGCACGTAGCGGCCACCGTCCGAGATCGTCCCTTCGTAGCCGATGTCTCCATCGACCGAGTTCACGCTCACGTTGTCCGAGTCGATGCCATCGAGGGTGACATCACCGTCCACGGCTGTCACGGCTATCGCGCCACTCGATTCCGAGATGGACACGTCACCGTCCACCGCGTTGATGGTGATCTTGCCGGAAGCGACGCTCAGCGTCACGTCGCCGTCCACCGCGTTCAGCGCGATATTGCCTGAGCCGCCCGCCAGGAGGATACTTCCCTCCACCGTGCTGACGGTCGCGTCACCCGCTGACCCCTCGATAGTCACTTCGAGCGAGACTCCAGTAATCTCCAGAGCCATGCTGCGAGGTATCGAAATCTCGAGCTCCCCATACACCGGCTCACCCCACTCGCCCTTCGCGGCGACGTGCACCGTCCCGCCCGAGCTTCGGACGTCGAGGCGCCCTTCTTCCTCGTCGTAGACGGCAATGACACGCATCTCGGCCCGATCCCAGGTCTTCACCTCCACCACGCCCTCGAGCTGGCTCACCTCGAGTCGGTCTCCCGCATCCACCGCGAAGGTGGTATCGGCCTGTTGCATCGGCGCCAGTGCGGCCAGCAACGCGGCGGTCATATGCGCAATCATGGTTTCCCCTCCTTCTTCCCGTTCATCGTTCCCGCAGACCGCCCGCCCACGGGTCCGTTCAATTCAGAGCCTCACGATGTTGCCAGCACCACTGCTTGCTGAAGGACACGCAGCTTCCGTGACCGGGCATCGGCCAGGTGCCGGTTCAGGTATACGCTTGCCGGGTCCTCCTCCAGCGCCTTCTGAGCGCGCGCGATGGCCCGATCGATCGTGGCCAGGCTCCCCTCCAGCGCTTCGACGGTCTTCGGGTCGAGGCGGTCACGGCCCATCTGCAGCTGATCTTCGAGATCCTGGATCGTCGCCTCATACGAGAACGCCGAGCCCTCATCGGGAGCCGAGACGAAGCCCGCCTCCGGAGCCACCGCGATTGAACCGGCTCCTTCCGGTCCGCCCACACCGGCGCTCATCGCCAGCCAGACGCTTGCGCTGCCCAGCACGAGCATCACCATGGCCGCGGCTGCGAGTTGCGGGATCGTGAGCGAGAAGCTGCGCCGCGCGCGTCCCGCGCTCGAGAGGGGCACCACCGCTTCTTCCTGACCAGCCGCGATCCGGGACTCGATACCCGGCCACAGGTCATTCTCAGGAGGATGCCACGGCAGAGAGCCCGCGGTGTCCTTCACCGCCTGGAGATCTTCCAGCAGGCGGCGCAGCTCGACGTCGCCCTTCAGGGCCTCATCGATACGGGCACGCTCGTCCCCGGACAGTTCGCCGTCCAGGTAGTCGGAGAGTCTCTCGGTCCAGTCGGTCATCGTCCTGTTCTTTCCTTACGCCTTCGCGTCTATGCGTTCGCGCGGATTCTCTCCGCATCCGATTCGATCGTGGAAAGCCCCCGAAGGTTGGAGAGCGTGAGCGAGCGCGATCAGCGACTCATGTACTCCCGCATCAGCATCCGGGCCCTGTGGAGCTGCGCTTTCGTCGTTCCGGTCGTCACTCCCAGCATCTTGGCGATCTCGCGGTGCTTGTAGCCTTCGACATCGTGCAGGACGAAGACCTCACGCG
>CAZRRU010000008.1:0-13168 GCA_964602635.1 uncultured Gemmatimonadota bacterium
CTGCATCGCCTGTGACGTGAAGCTCGGATCGGCGATCGCGCCCGCGAGCGGGGAGAGATTCACCGGCAGTCTCTCGTCGAGATAGATGCGGAGCACCGACGGATCGGCCGCCAGGGCCTCCACCGCGGCGGGCGTCGCTTCCGCGATCACGGCGGGCACCACCCACAGCCGCTCTCTCACCCGGAGTCGATCCCCGAGACTACGGGCCACGGAATCCAGCCGAACCAGGGCGTCCGCTGCGCGTACCTGGAGCCGCAGGGCCTGGTCCGCGGCCGGACCGGGAGCCGGAGCCGGCGCTGCATACTGTATGATGATCGGCAGAGTGTCGGTCGGCGCCGCCCGTCCGACGGCCACGCTGAGGGATGCTGCCACTCGAGCCCCTCCAGCCGTCCCGACCTCCTGCCCCGTGACCACCTCGGGCGTCCCGATGACGGCTGCGGTCATCATCGCCAGAACGGGAAGCAGTCCTCCCGCTCGCAGGCTCCGGCGCTGCAAGATCGTCGCCCTCCGACTCGTGGTCATGTTCCTCCCGTGAGAGCTCGTGGCCTCGCCCGTGAGACCGAACGGCGAGGAACATATGCGGGGCGTCCCCGGATTCCAACCTCGGCCGGCTTGCGTTTCGGTTCCTGTTCGGGTAGCTTGATTTCGGTGTCCGTTCGGTTCCCTTTCCGGCCGGCAGGAGAGAACAGGTCATGGCCCTGACGAGACGGCAGAAGGAAATCCTGGATTTCATCGAGAGCTTCCTCGACGCTCGCGGGTATTCGCCGAGCTTCGAGGAGATCGCGGGCTTCTTCCAGTACCGGTCCCTGGCCACGGTGCACGAGCACCTCTCGAACCTCGAGGCCAAGGGGTACATCCGGAAGAACTACAACGAGAGCCGGTCCATCGAGCTCGCGCGCACCGAGATGAGGCTCGCCGCGGTGGATCTTCCCCTTCTCGGAACGGTGGCCGCGGGAGAGCCGATCGAGGCGGTCGCGGAGAAGGAGGCGATTGCCGTACCCGAGGACATGGTATCGGGTACGGTGGCTCACTACGTCCTCCGGGTGCGCGGCGATTCGATGATCGAAGAACAGATCCGGGACGGCGACTATGTCATCGTCCGGGCGCGCGATACCGCGAACGACTCGGAGATGGTGATCGCTCTCATCGATGGCGAGAATGCCACGGTCAAGAAGTTCTATCGGGAGCCCGGCGGAGTCGTGCGACTTCAGCCGGCCAATCCGGAGCTCGAGCCCATGTACTTCACGGCCGACCGGGTGACCGTCCAGGGCATCGTCGTCGGCGTGATCCGGAAGTACTAGCCGTGATCCCGGCACCGGTCTCCGCATCGTTTCCGAAGCTCGAAAAGGGCCCGGAGCTGGTGCAGCGGCCGCCGCGTCAGCCGTTTCTGGTGGGCCGCCAGGTCCGCGGCACCTCCACGATCTGGTTTCTCCGGCCTACGTCTCCCCCCGTTCCGGGGCCGTGGGACGTGGCCATGCTCGTGCGCGGGGTCTGAGCCACGCCGCTTCCCGCGCACCGCGGCGCTTCCGTCGCCGGGTCCACGCGTTGACACCCGTTTCGGCCGGCCGGTAGCTTGCCGCCGTGCACTCCCCGGATGGAACGCGCTACCGCGCCACGGTTCACTACGACGGCTCCGCCTTCGCCGGTTGGCAGGTGCAGCCCCGGGTACGCACGGTCCAGGGGGAAATCGAGGCCGCCCTGCACAGACTCGGCATTGAAGGCAGGCCGTACGGCGCCGGCCGGACCGATGCCGGCGTCCACGCCGCCGGCCAGGAGATGTCTTTCGACGCCCCCGCCAGTTGGGCCGCTGCACGCCTGAGCCGCGCCCTGGATTCCGTGCTCCCGGCAGACGTGTGGATCGAGACATTGAAGGAGGCGGCGGCGGACTTCCATCCTCGCTTCCAGGCCACGGGCAGGCGCTACGAGTACTACCTGGCTCCCGGGCCGGACGGACGCGCCCCCAGTCGGCGCCGCGGCACGGCGTGGATCGCCGAAGCTCCGGACCTCGAGTTGCTGCGGGCAGCGGCCCGTACGATTCTCGGCCGGCACGACTTTGCCGGGTTCGCCAAGTCCGGTCAGCCGGACGTGAAGACGGTATGCACGGTCGAGAAAGCCGAATGGTTGAGGACGTCGCTCGGCGACCTGCGCTTCACCATCGTGGCGGACCGATTCCTCCATCGGATGGTACGATACCTGGTCGCTACAATGACCGAGCAGGCAGCGGGAGATCGCCCCCCCGTGGACATGTTGAGACTCCTGGCAGGATCCGACGACGTGCGTCCGCCCGGCCCCGCGGAGCCGTGGGGCCTCTACCTGACGGGCGTGCGCTACCGGGAAGGCTGGAACCGGCTTCCCGGCGTGCCGGGCCTGTGGCCCGTGCCGGTCAGGGCCGTGGCCGCCTCCAGCCAGCGCCGCCTCGCGACTGGAGAGGGACCGCAGTGAACCGACGTGACTGGCGCATCTGGATCCCGGTGATCCTGCTCGCGGCATTTCCAGCAGGCCTCCTTCTCGGCTCCCTCCTCGGATCCGGCGAGCGTCTCGGGGTCACGCCGGACGGGGTCGGATTCAACTCTCCCAGTCCCGCCACGGCCTCGATCGTCAGCTCCTCCGCCCCGGGAGAGGCACTTCCGGCCCGGTCGATCGGTCCAGCCGCGGCCGCAGTGGCGCAGGAGGCCTCGGGCAGCCGCCGCAACACGCCGATCGTGGAGGCCGCCCGCCGGGTGGCGCCCTCGGTCGTGAGCATCAATATCCTGCGGATCGGCCGGGCCGGGCCGCGCAGCCTGTTCGAGGACTTCTTCGGCAGGACGGCGCCCCGGTCTCGTCTCCGGAGATCCTACGGGTCGGGCTTCGCGATCAACGACGCGGGATTTCTCGTCACCAACGAGCACGTGGTACGGGGCGCGGACTCGATCGTCGTCACCGATGCCCTGGGCCGGGTCCACGCGGCGACAGTGGTGGGGGCCGACGAGCTCACCGACATCGCGGTGCTCCGGATCGAGGGCGGGCGGGTCCCCGCCGCCCCGCTCGGGACCTCCTCGGATCTGATGGTCGGTGAGCCGGCCATCGCGATCGGGAACCCGTTCGGCTATCTGCTGGCCAACGCCGAGGCGACGGTAACGGCCGGCGTGATCTCGGGCGTGGGAAGGGACATCCACTCGGCCGACGAGCGCCAGACGCTCCTCGCCGACATGGTGCAGACAGACGCGTCGATCAACCCCGGAAATTCGGGCGGTCCGTTGGTCAACGCGGACGGCCAGGTGATCGGTGTCAACTCGTCGATCTTCTCCCGCTCCGGCGGCTCGGAGGGCCTGGGATTCGCGATTCCCATCGATCGCGCGCTTCGTATCGTGGACGAGCTGGCGGAATTCGGACGCATCCGGCGCCCCTTCGTGGGTGTGGACCCAATGGCCGTCGAGTCCGACACGCTGCTGTTCTCCGAGACGCTGGTCCGGCGCGTGGCGCCCGGTTCCTCGGCGGCGGCAGCGGGGCTCGAGCCTGGCGACGTGCTCGTCGCCATCGGTGGCCGGTCGGTCGCCAGCCCGCTCGATTGGGAAGTGGGCCTGCTGGACGCCGGAGTCGGGAACGAGGTCGACGTAACCTATCGGCGGGACGGCAGGGACCGGTCGGCCCGACTGCGCATCGTGGAGCTTCCCTCGGAATCGGCCGAGCGACTGGAGGTTCTCGCCGGACTGGAGCTCATCACCGTGGACGACCAGATCGCCGTGGAGCGCGGACTGGACGTCGACTCGGGCGCGATGATCACGCGAATATCGCAGCGCAACGCGGCATACACGGGGATGCGAGATGGAGACGTGATCGTGGAAATCAACCGGCGCCGGGTGAGCACGGCGGCGGACGTGGCCGACCTCTTCCAGTATTACTCCGGACGTAGTAGCATCCGTGTCAGCGTGTACAGGAGCGGGAATATCTACATCACCACCTTCTACGTACAGTAATTTGTCAGCCACACAGAACCGCTATCCGCATCCGCTGATCGAGCGTTACGCGTCGGCGGAGATGGCAGACGTTTTCTCACCGGTCCGGCAGGCCCTCACCTGGCGGGATCTGTGGATCGCTCTCGCCGAGACGGAGCGTGAGCTGGGCGTCGACGTTCCGGAGCAGGCGATCGCGGCCATGCGGGAGGCCCGGGACTCGGTGGATCTGTCCCGGGTGGCCGAGCTCGAGGCGGACCTGAGGCACGATGTGATGGCCCACGTGCACCATTTCGGCGAGATGGCTCCGCCTGCGAAGGCGTACATCCATCTCGGGGCCACCAGCTGCTTCGTAACTGACAACGCAGGACTCATTCAGCTTCGCGAGGGTCTGGAGATCGTGCGCTCCCGCCTGATCGCGGCGATCGCGGCGCTCGCCGGGTTCGCCGACCAATGGAAGGAGCTCCCCACTCTCGGCTACACGCACTGGCAGCCGGCGCAGCCCACCACCGTGGGAAAGCGGGCCACTCTGTGGCTGCAGGACCTGCTGCTCGACCTGGAGCAGGTGGACGCGGTGCTCGGTGAGCTGCGCTTCCGCGGGGCCCGCGGGACGACCGGTACCGAGGATTCGTTCCTCGAGCTGCTCGGCGACGGCAAGAAGGTAGACCAGCTGAACGAGCGCCTGGCGAACCGGTTCGGTTTTCCGGGGACTTACGATGTCGTTGGCCAGACCTACCCGCGGAAGGTCGATCATCGAGTTCTGGCGGTCCTCGCAGGAATCGGAGCCAGTACCGCCAAGTTCGGAGGCGACGTCCGGCTCCTGCAGAGTTTCGGCGAGATTGAAGAGCCTTTCGGAAGTCGGCAGGTCGGGTCCTCCGCCATGCCGTACAAGCGGAATCCGATGCGGTCCGAGAGAATCTGCGCCCTCGCCCGCCACCTGTGCAGCCTCCAGATCGACGCTTCGTGGACGGCTTCGGTGCAGGGGCTGGAGCGCACGCTCGACGATTCCGCGAACCGGCGGATCTCGATCCCGGAGGCGTTCCTGTGCGCCGACTCGATCCTGCAGATCGTGGGGAACGTGGCTTCCGGCCTGGTGGTGCACGAGGCGGTGATCGCCGCACGTCTGGCGAGGGCGCTTCCCTTCCTGGTCGTGGAGAGGGTTCTCATCGCCGGCGTGGCGAAGGGAGGCGATCGCCAGGAGCTGCACGAGCGTCTCCGTCGGCACGCGATGGACGCGCGGACAGGACTCGATGAGGGAGCCCCCGTCAACGACTTCTTCGAGCGGGTGGCAGGCGACGAAGCCATCGACCTGACGATTTCGGAGCTCGAGGAACTGGCCGATCCGGTCGCCCTGGTGGGGCGGGCCCCGGTCCAGGCAGACCGCCTCCTGCGGGACAGGGTGGACGGGCTGCTGGCAGCCGCGAAGCCCGAAGAGCTGGGACCGCCGGAACTGCGGGTCTGATTCCGTCAGATCGGTGCCCGACGATCATGGAAAGGAAGGTGTGAGGGGAATGTCGGCCGTTGAGCGAACCGAGCTCCCGTTTCCGCTCCTTCGACAGGGGAAGGTCAGGGAGATATACGACCTGGGCGACCATCTCCTGCTCGTGGCGAGCGACCGGATCAGCGCCTTCGATTGCGTGCTTCCACAGCCCATCCCGGACAAGGGTGCGGTCCTGACCCAGATGTCCGACTACTGGTTCGATCGCACGGGCCACATCGTGCGCAACCACTGCGTGAGCGCCGACCCGGATCGAATCATCGAGGTCGAGCCTCGCCTCGCGGACACCCGCGAGCAATGGGCGGGTCGCGGTATGCTGGTGAATCGGGCCGATCCGTTCCCTGTCGAGTGCGTGGTCCGCGGATTCATCACGGGCTCCGCGTGGAAGGAGTACCGGGATACGGGCACGCTGGCGGGGGAGCCCCTGCCCGAGGGCCTGGTGGAGGCGCAGCAGCTGGATGAGCCGATCTTCTCGCCGGCCACCAAGGCCGAGGAGGGTCACGACGAGAACATCACGCTCGCGCAGGTGCGGGGAATCCTCGGCAGCAAGGTCGCCGAGTTCCTGAAAGAAAAGAGCCTGGACCTGTATCGCTTCGCCCGCGACGACGCGCGGCGGAAGGGCATCATCATCGCGGACACGAAGTTCGAGTTCGGGACATCGCCGATGGGGGAGCTGCTCCTGATCGACGAGGCGCTCACGCCGGATTCGTCACGCTTCTGGCCCGAGGGCGAGTACGAGCCCGGGCGGACGCCTCCGTCGCTGGACAAGCAGCCGGTGCGCGACTACCTGGAGGAGCGCGTCCAGGCTGGCGAGTGGGATCGGCAGCCGCCGGCCCCGGATCTTCCCGATTCCGTGGTGTCCTCGACGACGGCCAGGTACCGCGAGGCGTTCGAGCAAATCACTTCTCATCCCCTTCCGGAGTTCTAATGTCGCACCGGGTTCGCACACCCCTTCCCACATGGCGGGACGACGACCGGTTGCGCGACGAGTGCGGGATCTTCGCGATCAGCGGGGCCGACAGGGCAGCCGAGCTCACGTTTCTCGGCCTGTACTCGCTTCAGCATCGAGGACAGGAATCCGCCGGGATCGTGGCGATCGACGCGCAAGGAGCCGCGTCCTCGCACAAGGACATGGGCCACGTGAGCGAGGCCTTCGATGATTCCATCCTCGCCCGCCTGTCGGGGGACCTGGCGCTCGGACACGTGCGCTATTCGACCGCCGGAAGCTCGAACCTGCGCAACGCCCAGCCGGTGCTCGTCAACTACCGGCACGGGAGTATGGCCCTCGCCCATAACGGCACGCTGACGAATGCGGGCGAACTCAAGGCTCGCCTCACGGACGAAGGCGCCATCTTCCAGACCGAGAGCGACTCGGAGGTCGTGATTCACCTGATCGCCCGCTCCCGGCGCGATCTCCCGGACCAGCAGGTGGACGACGCGCTCTCGCAACTCGTCGGAGCGTTCTCGTTCGTTCTGACCGTCGGCCGCACCCTGTACGTGGCACGCGACGCGAGGGGCTTCCGGCCCCTGGTCCTCGGACGGCTCGGAGACGCCGTGGTCGTAGCCTCGGAGACCTGTGCGCTGGACATCATCGGGGCCGAGTACGAGAGAGACGTGCGGCCGGGAGAGGTCCTCAGGATCGAGGACGGCCACATCCAGAAACTGCGCCCACTCGAGCCCGAGCCTCACTCGCCGTGCCTGTTCGAGCTGGTGTACTTCGCACGGCCGGACTCGCGCATATGGGGATGCAGCGTGGACCGCGCCCGGCGGGCGTTCGGCCGCCAGCTGGCCCGCGAGCACCCGGCGGAGGCCGATTGCGTCTTTGCCGTGCCGGATTCCTCCAACTCGGCGGCCCTCGGTTTCAGCGAAGAATCAGGTCTCCCGTTCGAGCTGGCCCTGATTCGGAATCACTATGTCGGGCGCACGTTCATTCACCCGGGGCAGGCAGGGCGGGATTTCCGCGTCCGGGTCAAGTACAACCCGGTGACCGAGCTGATCGAGGGCCGGCGGGTGGTCGTGATCGACGACTCGCTGGTACGCGGCACCACGAGCCGCGGCCTGGTCGCTCTTCTCAGGGAAGCCGGGGCCCGGGAGATTCACTTCCGCGTGGCCTCGCCCCCGATCGTGGCGCCGTGCTACTACGGCATCGACATGCCCACTCGCGAGGAGCTCATCGGCTCGACCCACACGGTCGAGGAGATCAGGGAGCACCTGGGCGTCGAATCGCTGGGCTACCTGTCGCTCGACGGCATGCGCGAGATGGTCGAGGAGTACGGCCCGTTCTGCGAGGCGTGCTGGACGGGTGACTACCCGGCTCCCCTGGTGGACCTGGAGAACGGGGCCGTCGTCGGAACTCGAGCACTCTGAGTTGTTGCACCCCTATACATCGGACTTCGAACCTGCAGCGAGATACTACCCATGAAACACGTCTACTTCTTCTCCAAGGGACAGACCGACGGCGACCGGGACATGCGGAGCCTCCTCGGCGGCAAGGGCGCCAACCTGGCCGAGATGACGCGGCTCGGCGTCCCCGTGCCCCCGGGGTTCACGGTCACCACGGAGGTGTGCCGCCATCACCTGATCACCCACCACCTGCCGGACGGCGTGGAGGAGCAGGTCGCCGACGCGATCAAGCGCCTCGAGCGCCTCACGGAGAAGCAGTTCGGAGGCACGGACGACCCCCTGCTCGTCTCCGTGCGCTCGGGCGGGGCCGTCTCCATGCCCGGGATGATGGACACGATCCTGAACCTGGGACTCAACGACCGGACCGTCGAGGCGCTGGCCCGTATTTCGGGCAACGAGTGCTTCGCGTACGACAGCTACCGGCGGTTTCTGCAGATGTACTCGGACGTGGTCCTGGAAGTAGACCACCACTCGTTCGAGGCCATCCTGTCTGACGCCAAGCGCGAGGCCGGCGTGGCGACGGACAACGAACTCGACGCCGATGCGCTGCGCGATGTGGTCCGGCGCTACAAGGAGCTGATCGAGAACGAGTCCGATGCTCCGTTCCCGGAAGAGCCGGAGGACCAGCTGTGGGGCGCGATCGAGGCCGTATTCCGGAGCTGGCGTACCCCGCGGGCCCAGGCGTATCGGAAGACGTATCGGATTCCACACGACCTCGGTACCGCCGTGAACGTCCAGACGATGGTGTACGGCAATCGGGGAGCGGACTGCGGCACCGGCGTGGCCTTCACGCGCAACGCGGCCACCGGGGAGCCGAAGCTGTTCGGGGAATTCCTCATCAACGCCCAGGGAGAGGATGTGGTGGCGGGAACCCGCGACCCCCTGTCGATCGACCAGATGCAGGGGTACCTGCCCGAGGCCTACGAGGAGCTGCTCGAGACCGCACAGCGGCTGGAGACGCACTACCAGGAGATGGAGGACCTGGAGTTCACCGTCGAGAGGGGCACTCTCTACCTGCTGCAGACCCGGACCGGCAAGCGCACCGCACGAGCCGCGGTCCGCATCGCGGTCGACATGGCGAACGAGGGCCTCATCAGCCGGGAGGAGGCGGTGCTCCGGGTCGAGCCGGATCGCCTGGAGCAGGTGCTCCATCCGATGGTCGACCCGTCGGTCGATTTCACGCCCCTGGCCGTGGGCAATCCCGCGTCGCCGGGCGCGTCGAGCGGGCGCATCGTCTTCACGGCGAAGGAGGCCGTGGATGAGGCCAGCGGTGGCGATCCCGTGATCCTGGTCCGCACCGAGACGTCCCCCGACGACTTCGAGGGGATGGTGGCGGCGGTGGCGATCGTGACCAGCCGGGGCGGCAAGTCGAGCCATGCGGCCGTCGTGGCGCGCGGCATGGGCAAGTGCTGCGTGGTGGGCACCAAGGAGCTCGAGATCGACGAAGACGCGGGCGAGATCCGGGCGAACGGCAAGGTCGTCAGACGCGGCGACTGGATCACGGTGGACGGTGCCTCGGGAGAGGTCATCGAAGGGCAGATCCCTACCGTGAAGCCGGAGCCGGGGGAGGACTTCCACACGCTCATGGGCTGGGCGGACGAGTTTCGCAGACTTCGCGTGCGCACCAACGCGGACAACCCGGCTGACGCCGCGGCGGCGAGGGGATTCGGGGCGCAGGGCATCGGGCTGTGTCGCACGGAGCACATGTTCTTCGGCGAGGAGCGTATCGACGCCGTGCAGGAGATGATCCTGGCGAGTGACCAGACCGGGAGAGCGGCCGCCCTCGACAAGCTGCTTCCCATGCAGCGCTCGGACTTCGCCGGAATCTTCCGCGCCATGGACGGTCTCCCGGTGACGATCCGCCTGCTCGATCCGCCGCTGCACGAGTTTCTGCCCGCGGAGCCGGATGAAGTGCGCCGCCTGGCGGACGGTCTCGGCCGGTCCGTGGCCGAGATCGAGGGCGCCGTAGGCCGGCTGCACGAGGCCAACCCCATGCTGGGCCACCGCGGCTGCCGGCTCGGCTACTCGCACCCGGAGATCACCGCCATGCAGGCGCGGGCAATCATCGAAGCGGCGCTCGAAGTGGCGGCGGAAGGCATCGATGTCCTTCCGGAGATCATGGTCCCGCTCGTCGGGCACCTGGATGAACTCGAGAACCAGCGCGCCATCGTCGATGCCACGGCCCGGGAGGTGTTCGACGAACAGGACCGCGAGGTGAACTACCTGGTCGGGACCATGATCGAGCTGCCGCGCGCCTGCCTCACGGCTGGCGACATCGCGGAGAGGGCGGAGTTCTTCTCGTTCGGCACCAACGACCTCACGCAGACCACACTCGGCCTGTCGCGCGATGACGCCGGCAACTTCCTGCCTTTGTACGTGGAAGCGGGCGTGTACGAGCGCGACCCATTCCAATCGATCGACACCGGGGGCGTGGGACGCCTGATGCGATTGGCGGTCGACGAAGGACGCGAGACACGCCCCGATCTCAAGGTCGGCATCTGCGGCGAGCACGGAGGGGACCCGTCCTCCGTCATCTTCTGCCACTCGCTGGGAATGGAGTACGTGTCGTGCTCTCCGTTCCGCGTTCCGGTGGCCCGGCTGGCGGCGGCGCACGCGGCGCTCGAGGAGGCCCGGTCGGCCGAGGAGGGAGCAGCCTGATGGACGACGCACAGCGAGACGAGTTGCGGCAGCGCCTGCACGCGGTCCCGAAGGCCGAGCTGCACCTGCACCTGGACGGTTCGCTTCGGCCGTCGACGATCATGGAGCTGGCGGCGGACGCAGGCGTCTCGCTGCCGTACGCGGACGAGGAATCTCTGTACGACTACCTGCACGTGCAGGACGGCCGCGACCTGGTGGACTATTTGAAGCGCTTCGACCTGACCCTGTCCGTGATGCAGACGGCCGAGTCGCTGGAACGCTCGGCGCGCGAGCTGTGTGAGGACGCGGCGGCCGAGAACGTGCGCTACCTGGAGATCCGCTACTCGCCGATCCTGCACCAGCAGGCTGACCTGACCCTGGAAGAGGCGGTCGAGGCGCCGCTTCGCGGGGTCCGGCAGGCCGAGGATGCCCTGGACGTGCAGGCCGGTCTCATCATCTGCGGCATCCGCAATCTGCCGCCCGAGACGTCTGTGCGCCTGGCCGAGCTGGCGGTGGCTTTCAAGGACCGGGGCGTCGTGGCGTTCGACCTGGCGGGCGGCGAAGCCGGGAATCCGGCGATCGAGCACGCCGAGGCGTTTCGAATCGCACGTGAATCCAATCAGAACATCACGATTCACGCCGGAGAGGCCGCCGGAGCGGAGTCGATCGCGGAGGCGGTGCACCAGTGCGGCGCCAATCGGGTCGGACACGGCACGCACCTGTACCAGGACCCCGCCCTCCTCACATACGTCAACGATCACAGAATACCCATCGAGGTCTGCCTGACGAGCAACGTGCAGACGCGGGCGGCCGACAGCTTCGCCTCGCACCCGGTGCGCCGGTACTTCGACGACGGTCTCCTGGTCAGCCTGCACACGGACAACCGCCTGATGAGCGGCACCACGATGACCGAGGAGTACCTGCGGGCGGCGCAGCATCTCGGGTTCACGCGAGCCGAGCTGGCCAGGCTCATTCTGAACGGCTTCGGGAGCGCGTTTCTGTCCTGGAGGGAGAAGCAGGCCCTGATCTTGGAGGTCGAGGAGCAAGTGCGGGGCCTCGCGGCCTGACCCGGACGCAATCGCCGCCGCGTCTAACGCGCTCTATAATCGGCTCTTGCACCCTTGCGAAGGCCCCGAGATACTCGTATAGATTTGTCGTACTGTATCGTTAGCGGAACTTCCAGAAGCAGATACTGCATGTCCGCGTCGAGACAGGATCTTCACTCTTCGTCAACGTCCCTCGACGTGTGCTGTGGTCTCAGACATACATTCCGCGCTCAGCAACGCCATATGCCCATCGCACTCCTAACCCTACTCAGCAACGGGGAGTCGCTCATGAAACTGCGTTTGTTTGTCCGAAACCTGGCCCTCGTGGCCGTCGGCACGTTCGTGCTGGCCTCTACGGCCGCCGCACAGGGCGTGACGACGTCGGCCCTTGGCGGCTCCGTCATGAGCCAGGCCGGCGAGCCACTGGTCGGGGCGCAAGTGACGGTCACTAACACCGAAACGGGGACGTCGAACACGACGATCACCAACGACGCGGGACGCTACTTCGTGGGCCACCTCATCCCCGGTGGTCCGTACACCGTGGACGTGAGCCTGATCGGCAACCGCCCCGAGCAGCGGACCGGAATCTACCTGACGCTCGGCCGGACAGAGGGAGCCAGCTTCGTCCTCACCGAATCCGCCGTCGAGCTCGACGCGCTGGTGGTCGTGGCGGAATCGAATCCGCTTCTCAGCCCGACGCGGACCGGTACCTCGACCACGATCGAAGCCGTCGAGATCTCGAACCAGCCCACCGTCAGCCGGGACATCACGAACTTCGCGCTGCTCGACTCGCGCGTGTCGATCACCTCGGGTGGCCCCAGCATCGCCGGTCAGAACAACCGCTACAACAACATCCAGATCGACGGCGCGGTGAACAACGACGTGTTCGGGCTGGCCGACAGTGGCATTCCGGGCGGTCAGGTGAACGGCAAGTCCGTCTCCATCGAAGTTGTGAAGGAATTCCAGGTCCTGACCGCGCCATACGACGTCCGTTACGCCGGCTTCAGCGGCGGCCTGATGAACGCGATCACCAAGTCGGGCACCAACCAGACCTCAGGATCGGTGTTCGGGTTCTTCACGAACGAGGGAATGCAGTCGGGTCTGACCGTTAACGACGAGACGATCGAGAAGAGCGAGTTCAAAAACACGCAATTCGGGTTCACGCTCGGCGGCCCGCTCAAGAGGGACAAAATCCATTACTTCGTGGGGGGTGAGTTCCAGAAGTTCGACGGCCCCCCGCCGGGTCTCGGCTTCGAGCCGGGCGGATCGCCCACTCAGCCGGGCGCGATCGACCGCGGCATCCACCCGGACTCCGCGCAGCGCCTGATCGACATCATGGGCGATACGTACAACACAACGGCGGATGAAGTCGGCACGACCGCAAACGAGACGCAGCAAAACCCACGCACCAATCTGTTCGCGCGGGTCGACTTCCAGTTGGGAGACAACCACCGACTCGCGATTCGGGACAACTATGCCAGGAACCGGGCCGACCGGTCGCCCGGACGTGGCTCTTTCGGCTATGGTTACACATCGACTGGTCAGGACTTCACGAACACGACGAACACGCTAGTCGCGCAGCTGTTCTCGACGTTCGGCGGCCAGTGGAGCAACGAGCTTCTTTTCAACTGGGGGATCGTCCGCGACCTCCG
>CAZRRU010000009.1:0-11382 GCA_964602635.1 uncultured Gemmatimonadota bacterium
CGGCCGTGGCGTGGATCTGGATTTCGAACGAGTGATAGATGTAATCGTCGCTGACCGGCATCTCCGGCACCCGCAGGAACACGCCAGAATTCGACTCCGGCACCGAGGTCTGGAACTGCAGCCGCAGCGTGAAGTCGCCGAACTGCTCGGCCGCGTACCAGAACAGGCCCATGCCTCCGTGCGCGGCGAGCACCCCGGTCTCGCGGTCGAGCGTGAAGTAGCCGGGGCCGTAGTGATTCCAGCCGGCCTTGTGATAGCTGCCGTCTCCCCACTGACCCAGCAGGGGAGTGAAGTCGTCCTCCACTAAGAACGCAGGCCCGTCCACGTCTCGCGGCGCCCTGATTCCCATGCTCGTCTCCTGTTCCGCGGCCACTGCCGGCACCTCCGCGGCGTCCGGCGTCGCCTCGCTCTGCCCCGCCATGACGCTGTAGAGCCCCAGCCCGGCCAGGGCCAGGCCGGCGAGCACCGCAAACATCCGCATGCTGCTCATCTGTCCCTCCCGGGATTCCACAACGTACGCACGTCTTCACCGGACGGATGCTGGAACACGCGCAGGCCGAACTCGGGGACTATGGCCAGGATGTGATCGAAGATGTCTGACTGAATGTCCTCGTACTGCGCCCAATTCGTCGTCGCCGTGAAGCAATAGATCTGGATCGGAAGGCCGTCCACAGACGGTTCGCGCTGTCGCACCAGCAGCGTCATTTCCTGGTTGATCAGGGGATGATTCCGCAGGTATCTGAAGATGTACGCTCTCAGCGTACCGACGTTCGTGAGCCGCCGCGCGTTGACCGGGTCCGCGTCCTCCACCGCCCGATTCGCTTCCGTGAGATCGGTTTCCTTATCCGAGATGTAGTCCTTCAACAGCTCGAACCGCCTGAACCGCTCGACCTGCGCCGGGGTGAGAAAGCCAATCGTCGACTGATCGATGCACAGGTCGCGCTTGATTCTGCGCCCGCCGGACTCCGACATGTAGCGCCAGTTCCGGAACCAGTCCGAGATGAAGGCGTGTGTCGGGACGGTCGTGACCGTCTTGTCCCAGTTCTGGATCTTCACCGTGTGAAGGGCGATCTCGATCACGTCTCCGTCCGCGCCGTACCCGGGCATCTCGACCCAGTCGCCGACGCGGATCATATCGTTGCTGGCGATCTGGATGCTGGCTACGACGGAGAGGATGGTGTCCTTGAACACCAGCATCAGGACGGCGGTCAGGGCCCCGAAACCGCCCAGCAACACGAGCGGAGACCGCCCGATCGCGATGGACACGATGATGATCGCGCCCGCCACGTACATGAAGATCTTGAACAGCTGCAGGAAGCCCTGGATGGGCCGATCCTTCGAGATCGGGAGCCCCCTGAAGATCTCCCCGCCGGCGTCCGGGAAGGCGTCCGCTGCGCGCAATGCCGTCCACACGATCAGAATGAGAACGATATTCTCGATCGTGGCGTAGACGCCGGGCGGAACATTCGGGACGAGATCGATTCCGAACTGGATGATGACGAGCGGGACCAGGTGAGCGAGATGCCGGAACACGCCGTGGCGGGCGACGATGTTGTCCCAGTCGATCGGCGACTTCGCCGTCAGGCGCTCCACGAGCCGGACCAGGTAGCGACGGGTCACCACGTCCGCCAGCAAGGCGATGAGCAGCAGTACGGCCAGGCCCAGGGCAGTCTGGGTGCCCGGGTGGACCTGGAGCCAGGTGCGGGCCGTCTCTATCATTTTCTCCCGGGATTCCACTCACCCCGCGCCACGGCGGGAATGAAGCTCTCGAGGTTCGGCGGCGGGAACGCGACGGTTCGCTCCTGTTCGGCGCTCATGTAGGCCGCCATCAGCAGGTCGGTGACTGCGACCCCATCCACGAAGGTCGACATCGGCATCACACCGGCTCGGAACGCCTGGACCATGTGCCGGTTCTCGCCCACGTAGCCGTACTCGGCCTCCTCGTCCGACACAATCGGCATCACGCCGGTCTCGGCGTTCTGCTTCTCGACCAGGTCTTCACCCGTGTCGCCCTGCACCTCGCGGCTGAAGAACACCTTCGGTCCCGAGTCGAGTGAGTTCACTTCCATCGAGTACTCGGGCCCCAGCAGCTCCATTGTCAGCCGGAGCCCGGCACCGACGAAGCACCACGAGGTCGTGGCCTCGACGACCCGGATTCCTCCTGCTTCGTCCTCGAATTCGACCAGCGCCCGGGCGAAGTCCTCCGACGGCCGGGCGCGGTAGTCAAGCGAGCCGCCGCTCATCTCCGCCAGTTGCTCGGCGTAGCGCGGCTTCTGCCACTTCAGGCACGAGGTGTACGCCGTCACCTTTTTCGGCGTGAGCACCGTGCGGGGTGCGCCCGGTGGTGTGAGTAGAAAGCGCGCCACCTCTACCGAGTGGCACATCATGTCGTTCAATACGCCGCCGCCCTGCAGCTCTCCCTCCCAGAACCACGGCATGTGCGGGCCGCTGTGCTCCTCGGCCGCCCGCGCGAGGAACGGGGGCCCGGTGAGCGCTGCGCCGCGCGCCCACACGATGTCCCTGCCGCGCACGACTCCCGGCGAAAAGAGCTGGTTTTCCAGGTATCCGTGCAATAGGCCGACACGTTCCACGAGCTCGAGCATGCGGCGGGCCTCGGCGGCGTTTCGGCCCAGGGGCTTTTCGCAGGCGACGCCGCGGAGCTCACCCTTCCCGCTCTCGATCGCGTGGACGATCTCGTTCATCACCTCGAGCCGCGCGAAGTTCGGGGCGCAGATCCAGATCGCGTCGATCGCCGGGTCGGCCACCATCTCTGTGATCGTGTCGTATGCCCTCGCGTTCCCGACTCCGAGCTCACGCGCCAGGGCCGCCGCCTCCTCCGCTGTCGGGTCCGCCCGGCCCACGACGCCGAGCACGTCCGCGTCGCGGACACCCTGAAACGAACGGATGTGGAAGCGGGCCACGAACCCGCCGCCGACGAAACCCACGCCCAGTCGCTTATCGCTCATTCCGGACCATCTCTCTTTCTGTCACAGTCATCCGCTCACGCGGACCCCACGGCCAGCGGTTCCGACTCTTCCCGGAAGAACAGCAGAAACGCCACGGCGCAGAAGATCGTCAAGGCGCACGGCACGAGGAACACGAACGTCCAGTTGGTGCCCGCTTCAGTCGTGAACACGTCCCGGATCCACCCGGCGAACAGGCTGCCGAGGAAGCGCCCGAAGCCGAGCGCGATAATCGCGATCAGACTCTGCGCCGAGGCCCGTATGTCGGGTGGCGCGACCTTGTCCACGTAAATGAACGCCGCGACGAAGAAGAACACGTAGCAGAACCCGTGCAGCGCGAGCGAGGCGATCACCAGCCAGGCCGGGGCGCCGACAGCGAAGATGATGTATCGGATCGGCCAGGCGATCACCCCGAACGCCAGGGTCCGGCGCATGCCGTACTTCTTCAGCGACCACGACAGGAAGAACGCCATGACGAAGATCTCGGCGAACTGCGCGATCGTCATCACCGCCGGGATGTTGCGGCTGGACACCCCGATTGCATCCGATTCCAGGAACGGGGCCGTGAGGATGTAGTAGAATTCGAGCTCCGTGGCCACGACGAAAGTGATGCCCACGAATACCGCGAAGTCCTTGACCTTCAGCATCTTCAGCGACTCGAGGAAGGCCCAGGGACTGACGCCCTCCCTCTGCGGCGGCGTGTGCGGCAGCAGGAACGCCTGCAGCCCCATCACGAGCGACAGCACCCCGGCGAGGAACAGCATGTCTCCCTGCATCGCCGAAATCGCCTCGCTTTCGCCGAACCACCGCCATCCGGTGAGCATCCAGCCCGCGGCGATCCACCCCAGCGTCCCCCACACGCGGATCGCTCCGAATTCCTTCTCGGAGTCCTCCATGTTGATCATCGCCACCGAGTTGGTGAGCGCGAGAGTGGGGGCGTACAACATGCAATAGAACAGCATCACCACGGCCAGCGTATCGAAGTCCGTGATCCGGGCCGCGAACAGCAGCAGCAGTCCTCCGCCGAGCTGCAGGAACGCGATCACTTTCTCCGTCGCGAAGTAGCGGTCCGCCACCTGGCCGCCAACGATCGGGGCGATGATCGTCGCCAGCGGCAGCAGGGCGTATATCCAGCCTACCTGGGAGCCGCTGAACCCGAGGTCGTTGAGCAGATATGACGACAGGACCGGGGCCCACGCGCCCCAGATCGCGTACTGCAGGAACATCATGATCCCGAGCTGGACCTTCTTCGAACGCACTAGACGATCTGCTTCAGCACCGGGTCCCACGTGACTCTGCGGCCTTGCAGGAAGCTCTCCGTCGCCATGTGACAGGTCACTGCCTCCTGCACGCCCTGACTGATGTCGCAGCTCACCTGCGTGCCGTCCCGGATCGCCGCCAACCACTCCTTGAGGTGCAGGTAGTAGGTGCTGATCCGCCGCCCGCCGCGGTAGGTGAACATCAGGCCCCGACTCGCGAAGTACTCCTGCGTCGCGGTCGTCACCGCATCGAGCCCCTTGTATCCACTCTGGTAGGTCACCATCGGACGTCGCGGGCTGACGGTGCCGGCCTCGAGCATGTCGGCGTAGCGGGTGGACGACCCGTCCGGAGTCACCTTGAGGCTGCTGCCGACCTCCATCGTGGCGTCGTGTCCCATGTACTTCTGGCCCCGGTAGTTGCCGTTGGCCAGCGTCGCGCTGTACACGACCGTCAGGTCCCGGTACGGGTACTCGAATACCGCCTGGAAGACGTCCGGCACATCCCGTCCGTCCTTGAAGAAATAGATTCCGCCCGAGGCTGTGGCGCTGTGCGGAATTCCGAGGCCGAGGATCTGGTTGACCGCGTCGAACTCGTGCGACAGCAGGTCGCCGGACAGGCCGGTCCCATAGTCGTACCAGCACCGCCAGCGGAAGAACCGCTCGAGGCTGAACGGCACCTTGTTCGCGGCCGCTCCCTGGAACATCTCCCAGTCGATGGTGCGCGGATTTCCTTCGGGGTGGATGTCCCACACCCAGGCGCCCCACGGGTCGTTCCGGTTCGTCGTCGTCTCGACCAGCGTGAGCGGACCCAGCAGGCCCTTCGCGACGACCTCGCGAGCCTTGTCGTGGCTCTCGAGCTGGCGGTTCTGGTGTCCGAGCTGGAACACGATGCCCGCTTCGCGTACCGCGTCGGCCATCGGGAATACTTCGTCGAACGTCCGGGTCATGCACTTCTCGCAGTACACGTGCTTCCCGGCCTTCGCCGCCGCGATCGTGATTGGCGCATGCCAGTGGTCCGGCGTGGCGATGATCACGGCATCCACGTCCGGGCTGGCGATCAGTTCCTCGTAATGCCTGTACCGCTTCGCCGGCTTCAGCGTCCGGGTATCCTCCCCGGGACGCAGCGGCTGGGTGGACGCGGCGATTGCCCGCTCGGCCCGCACATCGAACACGTCGCACACGGCCGTGATCTCGACGTTCAAATCCTGCTGGCTGAGCCACTCCTGCAGCCAGCGATCCCTCGGGTCCTCGGCCATCGACTCGCGCCTCGCCTGGATCCAGTCCGGGTGCGCGAATCCGAGGCTGCGGACCAGTGACTCTCCCTCGCCGCCGTTCCCGATGATCCCGATGCGGATCGTCTGGCTGCTCCGGCTGATGGCTTCTTCGGAGAACGCCGGTGACTCGAGCTTGATCTCGATTTCGTTCGCGATCGCCTCTCGCTTGTCGTCCACCAGCGATGATTTTCGAAACGCCTCGAAGCCCAGTGCCCCGACGAATGGGACGGTGGCGAGCGCCTTGACCACGTCCCGCCGGTGCATGCCCCACGGAGAGGGGCCATCGCCACCGGTCGTCGGGGGCGGTTCACTCGGGGGCGCCTCGTAGGGGGGCGTCTCATCGGCCGCCGGGGCCGCGTCGTCCGGTTCCACGGCGTCGGGCCTGTTCTGTTCGTTATCCATTTCGTCGTCCTTCCGGATCTCGTCGCTCATCGTATGGTCTCCCCGTTCGCTCGCGTCAGGTTCATCCGTATTGCTCTGCCGCGACCGTGGCCGGCGGCTCGGGGTTTCGCATCCACCAGATCAATCGATCGAGGCCGATGAGCCTCCCGGTGGGGAAGAACAGGGTGACGAACAGGGCGAACAGCTCGACCAGGTTCTTGTTCACGATCACGTATGCGCCTTCCTGCGGGATCGCGTACTCGAACCCGACCCACGGCGGCGCCGCGATGTAGTAGAGGGCCAGCAGAACGATCGCGCAGATGGTGGCCGTCCGGGTCAACAGGCCCAGCATCAGCAGGAGTCCGAGGATCAGGAGTCCCCACTTGTTGAGGCCGTCCACCATCGCGAGGCGACTCGGGTCGGACACCAGCCACTCGAACCACTCCGACGCGAATCCCTGCGACGCAGAGAGATAGCCGGCCGAGGTCCAGTAGGGATTCATGATCTTCGTCAGGCCCTCGTAAAAGAAGTGCCAGCCGATCCCGAAGCGCAGGGCCACCAGGGCCACGACCTGCAGCTTCGTGTACGGGGAGGACAGAGGGTCGTATGAGACCTTCGACATCGCTCACCTGCCTTCGAGGGAGAGGGCCGTCCAGCCGGTAGACATGTGCCGCGCCCCATCCGGGGCTATCAGGAGGCACTCGGAACCGGCCGTCGCCTCGATCAACCGGAGCCCTGCCGTGGGCCCCAGGACGAATACCGCCGTCGCCAGCGCGTCCGCCGTCGCCGCCTCCGGGGCGGTCACGGTGACGCTCGATGCCTCGACGGGAGAAACTCCCTGCGGCCCGGCCACGATGTGGTGGCGAGTCCGTTCGGGATCGAAGTAGAACTCATAGCTGCCGGAGGTGGCGACCGCACCCTGGAACAGGCCGATCACGTCCGGCCAGTGGTCCTGTTTCCAGGGATCCTGTACGGCCACGGTCCACGGTCGGTCGGGCTCGGGCCGCCCGGCGGCCCGGATGTCGCCACCCGCGTCGACCAGGAAGTCACGGATGCCGGCCTCCTCGAGCGACGCCGCCATCGTATCCACGATCCACCCCTTCGCGACTCCGTCCAGTGTGAGTCGCACCCCTTCGCGGGCGAACGCGATTCGGGAACCGTCCCGCCGCACACGATCCGCGCCGACCAGCGCCAGGGCTTCCTGCAGGTCTGCCGGATCGGGTGCGAGCAGGGCCACGGGGTGGTCGGCCGGTACATGCGCCCAGGCAGCTGCGAGGTCGTTCGGCGGGACACGCGGTACGCCGCCGCCGAACAGGTCCACCAGCGGTGCCACGGTCGGGTCGAACGCGCCTGATGTCTGCCGCCCGGCAGCGAGAGCGCGATCCACTACATCGACCAGGGCGGGAGGAGCGTCGGCCAGAGCTCCGCGATCGTTGAGAGCGCTCAGGGCGGAGCCGGAATCGTAGCGGTTCAGCAGGGAAGTGAGTCTGTCCATCAATTCGAACGCACCGTGTGCGGCATCCTCGGCCCGGGCGGGCCCGTCGGCCCGAATGGAGATTCCGATTCGGGTCCCCATCCCGGGACGCTCGAGCGCCAGTGCGAAGCTGTCCCCCTGCCAGTTCGCCTCCACCTCAAGCGGCTCGACGGGGGACGACACGAAGCCGAGCTCAAGAAGCTCGGCCAATCGTCCCTGGTCTCCCGGTGGAGTCGCCGTCGAAGACAGCTCCGGACCCGGTCGTCCGGTGGGGGTCATGCATTCCTCCGAATAGGGGACAGAGGTCCCGCCAAACTTCCGTGCGGCCGCTCCCGGCGCCAGTGTTCGGGGAATCGACAGAATCGACAGAGTCAGTGGAACCACCCGGGTCGCCCGGGCTACAGCTCCAGCGCGTACCAGGTGTCGCACCCGAGGTGGCCGGATCCCGGTACTTCATGGTCCAGGAGGCGGAAGCCGGCGCGATCGTACATGTGACGTGCTGTTTCCATCCGGGCCAGCGTCGCGAGGTGACAGCGGCGGTACCCGCGGTCGCGTGCCGCTTCGAGACACAGCTCGAGCAGTCGGCGACCGGCCCCGAGTCCCCGGCTCTCCGGGCGCAGGTACATCTTCCGCAGCTCGCATACGTCGTCGGGAGACCCCGGGATCGGACCGATTCCGCCTCCACCGAACACCCGACCGTCGGATTCAACCACGAAGTAGGCCGCCCGCGATCCCGCATATGCCACGGATATCGAGTCGACTTCAGGATCGGCGGCCGGGCCCTCGCCGCAGATGCCGAATTCGGCCATGCCGCTCCTGATGATCGCGGCCAGCGCCGGGTCGTCCGAGGCGCGAACCGGACGGAACGTCAGGTCGTCTGCGCCGATTTCCGGTCCCCGGCCGGCTTCACTCATCGGCGCTCTCGTCATCGGCGGTCGGTCCGGGAATAATCCTCCCCTCCTTCTTCGCCTCGGCCAGGAAGTCTTCGACGGACTGCGGGACCAGCAGGTTGTCGGCGATTCCCGCGATCTCCTCCGCCTGTCGCCACGCCTCCTCGAGGATCGCCAGCTCGCCTTCCATCGCCCGCCGCTCCGTCTCTTCCTGTGTGGCCATCTCTACCGCGAGCCGGATATCACCGGGCAGCTTGGCCAGCGACCCGGCGTCCGTCTTCTTCCGCTTCTTCGCGCTTCCCTTCGCCTTTTCCTCGCGCAACCGGGTCGCCTCGTTCGTCGCCTCGAGAAGGAACGCTTCGGGATGACCCACGGCCTCGATGCGCTGTACGGCCTGTGCGATCGTGTCCTTCTTGCCCCCCCGCCGATTGGCGCGAGCCATCAACTTGCCGCCTACCGCCACCGCCCTCGGCCCCGTCAGCACCATCAGCTGGTCATCGGTCTGCGAAAACCCGGCGGACCAGCCGATTGTGTGCTTCACGTGCAGCTCCCAGCCGTCGGGGTTGTCCGCCGGCACGAGCCTGGATCGTTCGAGGTGCTTGAGCTGCACCCGGACCTGTTCCCCGTCCTCGTTGCGCAGGCGGGCTGCCGTGCGCTCTCCGTTAATCCAGTTCACGAGCTGGGACGCGCCCCACCAGCCGCCTCCGATCGAAAGGCCGATTGCGGCGCCGCCTGCTACGAGCACTCCCGCACCGGCGATCCCGGCGGTCGTGTAAGCCATGGCCCGCTTCCGACGGCGACCGAACTGGTCCCCGTATCTCCAGGCCGCGAATTCACCCCGAACCGGTCGACCGATACGGATGATTTCGAGCTCGTCGCCGATCCGGGCGAGGCCGATGTTGTCGGTGGAGACACGCAGCCGAGTGTCACGGAACAGGCGCTCGCAGTCCTCGATCGCCTCCCAACGCTCCTCGAGCGGGGAGAGGTTCCACCGCTCGCACCGCCGGCACACGACCCACAGCCGTCCGCGGTCGCCGTCGAACGCCACCCGACGTCCGACCGGGAAGGTCTGCAGGATTTCGTTCCGGCCCAGGGGCCGATTACAGAACAGGCATGTCGAGTACATCGCCGACATCGGGTCCTCCTCCCGCGCCGCCCTTCACACCGGGACGTTCTGGCGCGTTAGTTCCCGGAATCGCCCGTGCCCAGTCGCTGCTCCAACTTCGTCTCGCATCGCCGGCGAGCGTTCCGACAGAAGCGACGATCGGAATCCCTTGGGATCAGTGATCTTACCGGAATGCGATCATTGCGGGAGCCGGGCTGCGCCGAACGGGCCCGATCCCGCTCGATGGCACGATTGCTGAAACCTGCGGAGCGCGCAACGGCGAGCAGCACTTGAACCACAGCGAGGCGGAACATGAAGACCGAACGTATCGGCAGTCTCCTTTTCCTGGCAGCCACCCTGGGCGCCTGTTCCGGTGGAGATACGCCGGCCACGGCGGATGCGGGCGACGACCAGTCAGCGACCACGACCACGGTCCAGGGCGAAGGACTGGCGATCCGGACGCAGGCCGCGGCGATGTTCAAGGTCATACCGGCCGAGGCGCCGGCACTGCCGGACAACGAGCTCACCGAGGAAAGGGTCGAACTCGGCAAGATGCTGTACTTCGAGCCCCGCCTGTCGGCCAGTTGGCTGATCAGCTGCAACACCTGCCACAACCTGTCGCTTGGCGGCATCGACCTGATGGAGACCTCGATCGGGCACGGCTGGCAGAAGGGACCGCGCAACGCCCCGACGGTGCTCAATGCCGTGTACAACCTGGCCCAGTTCTGGGACGGCCGCGCGGCGGACCTCGAGGAGCAGGCCAAGGGGCCGGTCCAGGCCTCGGTCGAGATGGCGAGCGACCCTGAGCGGGCGGTGCAGACCCTGCTGTCGATCCCGGAATACCGGGAGTGGTTCGCAAAGGCGTTCCCGGGTGAGGCGGAGCCGGTCACGTTCGACAACATGGCCCGGGCGATCGAGGCGTTCGAGGCAACGCTGATCACCCCGGGCTCCCCGTTCGACCGATGGCTCGCCGGCGACAATTCCGCCATGACGGCTGTGCAAGTCGAGGGGCTGGAGACCTTCGTCTCGAAGGGGTGCACCGCGTGCCATGCCGGTCTGAACTTCGGTGGACAGGGCTACTTCGCATTCGGCGTAGTGCAGGCGCCGTCGGATGAAATCCGACCGCCCGGGGACCTGGGCCGGTTCGCCGTGACCAGCACGGCAGCCGACGAGTACGTTTTCAAGTCTCCGTCACTGCGCAACATCGAACTGACCGCGCCCTACTTCCACTCCGGAAAAGTGTGGTCGCTGGAGGAAGCGGTTGCCGTGATGGGCTCGGCCCAGCTAGGTGCGGTCCTGACGCCCGACGAGATCGGTGCGATCACGGCGTTTCTCGAGACCCTGACGGGGAATCAACCTGAAGTGGAATACCCGATCCTGCCGCCTCACACGGCGGATACTCCGCTGCCGGACGTGAGCGTCCCGACCGCGGCCGCGCCGCACTGACCTATCGGGCTCCCGATCCGGGGAGTCCGGGGTGCTCGTCGGCGTCGGCCCTCGCGGACGTCGGCGGGCACCTGCTCCGGGGGCAGGCCCCGTTGTCTCCCGCTGGACCGGGGTTTTGACCTCGGGGTAGCCGCCCACCATGCGAATTGTATCCCTGTGCCCCAGCCTCACGGAGCTCGTGTTCGATCTCGGTCGCGGCGCCGATCTCGTCGCGGTGACCCGGTTCTGCATTCATCCCGCCGACGGAGTCGCCGAGGTCGAGAAGGTGGGCGGGACCAAGAACCCGAATGTGAAGCGCATCATCGAGCTCGATCCGGATATGGTCCTGTTGAACGAGGAGGAGAACCGGATCGAGGACGCCGAGGCGTTGCGGGCCGCAGGGATCGCCTGCCACGCGAGCTTCCCGCGAACCGTCGCCGAGACGGCCGTCATGGTGCGCTCGATCGGGTCCGCGATCGATGCGTCGGCCGGGGCCGAGCGCATCGCGCTCGACATCGAGGCCCGGGACCGGCGGGTCCGGTCCCGGGCCCTCGGTCGTTCCGCCGTCCGATTCGCCTACCTGATCTGGCGGTCGCCGTGGATGGTCGCGG
>CAZRRU010000010.1:0-4275 GCA_964602635.1 uncultured Gemmatimonadota bacterium
GCCTGCCAGGCGCCCGCGCCACCCGCCGAACCGGAGGCACCGGACTACGCCGCCGAGCTCAGCCCGGCGTTCAACACCTTCATCGAGGTTTTCAACACGCAGGATTACTCCAAGCTGGAAGGTGTCTTTGCGCCGAACTTCAGACGCATCGCACCGGACCAGAACGCCAACGGCCCCGAGGAAATGGCCGCGTTCATCCGGCAGCTGCACGCGACCTACACCGATTTGCAGATCGTCTTGGGGGAGAGCCTCTTCGGCGAGAATCTCTCGTTCAACCAGTGGACGGTGACCGGTACTGCGACACTCGAGGACGGCACCGAGGCCGTTATCGAGACACCGGGCGTCACGATGGTGCGCTACGCGGACGGCATGATCACCGAAGAGTGGGTGTACTATGACACGGCTGCGATGATGGAGCAGCTCGGCATGTCCACGATACCGCACGTCGAATAGGGATCGAGACGGACACCTGACGCGCTGAGCCCGAGGGCCACCGACTTGCGTCCGGCCCGGCCCTCGGGCTCACTGCCGGAGGGATGTGCAACATCCGGTGCCCTGATCGTCATCCAGAGGTGGAAAGCGGAAATGGACCCTCTCGGAGGATAGAATCATGATCAGGAAGATCGCAGCCGGCCTCGTCGTGGCCCTGTTTTATGTCGCGGCCGCATCTCTGCCGAATCCGGACGCCGCACCCGCCCAGGAGGCTCCGCGTCTCCAGTCCACTTCGGGCGACCGCGAGTCCGTGATGATCACCGTGTACAATCAGAACTTCGGATTGGTGCGGGAGATCAGGGATCTCAGCCTCGCTCGTGGCCCGGTCTCTCTCGAGTTCGGAGACGTGGCCTCGAGCATCCAGCCGGAGACGGTGCATCTGCGGGCGCTGGATGGCGGACGCCTCACGGTGCTGGAGCAGAACTATCAGTACGACCTCCTGAGCCCGCAAAAGCTGCTGGAGAAGTACGTCGGGAGGATGGTCAAGGTGTACCGATGGAACGAGGTCCTGGGCCGCGACGAGATGGTCGAGGCCGAGGTGCTATCCGTGAACCAGGGGACGATCCTCAGGATCGGCGACGAGATCACGTTCAACTACCCCGGACGCCTGGCCTTCCCCGAGGTCCCCGACAACCTGATCGCCCGGCCGACCCTGCTGTGGCTGCTCGACAGCGGCTCCAGCAGACAGCGCGTCGAGACTTCGTACCTGACGCACAATCTCAACTGGAAGGCCGACTACGTGATGGTGGTGGACGAGAACGACCGGCGCGGCGACATCACGGGGTGGGTCACCCTCACCAACCAGAGCGGAGCGAGCTACGAGAACGCACAACTCAAGCTGGTGGCGGGCGACGTGCAGCGCGTTTCCGCCCCGCAGGCCTACGGCGCCGCTCGCAAGTCGATGATGGCGGCCGAGATGGCCATGGACGAGGCGTTCGCGGAGGAGGCGTTCTTCGAGTACCACCTGTACACGCTCAACCGCCCGGCCACGGTACTGAACAACGAGCAGAAGCAGGTCACGCTGCTCGAAGCCTCGGACTACGGGATCAAGAAGCGGCTCATCTTCTACGGTGCCGCCTACTACTTCCGCGGATCGTACGGTCAGGTCGAGTCGAACCAGAAGGTCGGCGTGTTCCTCGATTTCGAGAACAGCGAGAAGAACGGCCTCGGTATGCCACTCCCGGCAGGAATCGTCCGCGTGTACAAGAGCGATGCGTCCGGCGCCCAGCAGTTCATCGGCGAGGACCGGATCGATCACACGCCGCGTGACGAAACGGTACGGATCAAGATGGGTGAGGCGTTCGACGTGGTGGGCGACCGCCGGCAGATGGACTTCGACATCATCGCCGACTGCGTCACCGAGAGCGAATGGGAGATCAAGCTTCGGAACCACAAGGACGAAGAAACCGAAGTCGAGGTCTTCGAGCCGATCGGGGCGGACTGGGAGATCCTCTCGTCTTCGCATCGCGCCACCAAGCTGGACGCCCACACCTTCAAGTTCACGGTGAAGATCCCGCCGCGAGGCGAGACCACGATCACGTACCGCGTGCGCGTGCGCTGGTGCTGAACCGCTGAACGCATGACGCCCGGACGATCAGCCGGGTCAGAATGGTCGAATAGCGAGCCGCCGCTTCGGGTACCCCATCCCGGAGCGGCGGTCTTCGTGCACCGGGTCTGAAACTGGCCGCGCCCGTAGCCGTATCCTAGCTTTGAGGATTACGCTGGATAGCGGATAAGAGTAGCGCCTGGCCCGACTGAAAGAGGCAGAGGCCTCGAGAGGGGAATCGTGAAGGACATATTCCGGCAGCTGCAGGAACGGCACGTCCTGCGCACGGCCGTGCTGTATCTCGGCGCCGGCTGGGTCGGGCTGGAGTTCATCGGCTTCGTGGTGGAAAACTACGGCTTCGAGAGGGCCGTTCTCGACTGTGCCCTCCTCCTGATCGGCGTCGGGTTCCCAATCGCCCTCGTCATTTCGTGGTACCACGGAGCCGGAGGAAGGCAGAACGTGCCGCGCTCCGAGGGGCTGATGGTGGGAACCCTGATTCTGGTCGCGCTCGTCGGGTCCGGGATCATCCTCACTCGCGATCGCCCCGAGCCGCGGTCACCGACGCTCGCTCCGGCAGGCATCATGGCGGATGATCTCGGCGAGGGGTCCGTAGCCGTTCTCCCGCTCGCCAATCGGACGGGAGCCGACAGCCTCGACTGGCTCGGACCGGGCCTTGCAGACATGCTCACGACCAACCTGGCCCAGCTGGATGGCCTGCGCGTGGTGAGCGCTCAACGCCTGCTCGATCTTCTGCGCCAGGCGGGGCGTGGGGAGACCGAGGCGATCCCGGATGACCTGGCGCTGCAGATCGCATCCCGGTCCGGCGCCCGAACCCTGGTGCGCGGATCGTTCATGGCTGTCGGCGACGAAGTCCGCCTGGACGTGCAGCTCATCGACCTGGAGGACGGTACGATCGCGGCGGCTGAGCAAGCGCGAGGCACGGATGTCTTCGCTCTGGTGGACGATGTCTCGGCCCGCCTGTCCGGCCAGATGCTGGGGGCCTCGTTCCGGCCTACCGAGCTCACCCCGGTGACGCAACTCGCGACCGGTGACCTGGAGGCCTACAAGGAATATCAGGAGGGCCTGTTGGCCGAGCGTCGCTTCCTGTTCGAGCAGGCGGAGGGAAGCTACCGTCGGGCCGTCGAGCTGGATCCGGAATTCGCCATCGCCTGGCTGCGTCTTGGCATGCTCGGCAACGTGACCGGCCAGGAGTCGCTGCTCGCGTTCCAGAACGCTGACAACAACAAGGACAAGGCCACCGAGCGCGATCGCTACATGATCGAGGCGATGTTCGCGGCCAACTTCCAAAGAGATCTGGCAGCCGCGGACTCGCTTCTGCGGGAGCTGATCGAGAAGTACCCGGAAGAGAAGGAAGCCCGGTATCAGCTGGGCGTCTTCTACGACGCGACGGACCGGGACGAGGAGGGCCGGGCGATCATCCGTGAGGCCGTGCGTTTGGACCCGTACTACGCTCCGGGGATCAACCACCTCGCCTACATGGCGGGGCGCGCTGGTGATTCTGCAGAGGCGGACTCGCTGAGCCTTCGCTACATCGAGCTTGAGCCGGGTCAGGCGAATCCGCGTGACTCCCGGGGCGAGATCCTCGAGATGATAGGCCGAAACGAGGACGCGCGAGCCGAGTATCAGGCGGCTCTGGAGTTGGAGCCGGGTTTCCTGGCGTCATTCGATCACCTGGTGCGCTCGTATCTGCGCGAAGGCGACGCCGAGGGCGCCAGGGCTGCCCTGCAGCGCCATCTGGACACCGAGGATGCCGACGCCGCGGTGTATATCAGGCGTCTGCTGGGCGACACATACATCGCCGACGGCAGCTACCCGGAGGCCCTTGCTACGTGGAGCTCGGCCGCGGAGCTGGCGGCGCGCCTGGAGCGGCAGGACTTGCGGATACAACCGCTCCTCGAAGCTGGGCAGCTCGCCACTTTCATGGGCGACTACGACGGAGCGGCGGCCAGTTTCCAGGAGGCCGACGCGATCGATCCGCTGCTCGCAGGCGTGCTGTTCGGGCTGCTGATCAACAGCGGCGAGCAGGGGCGGATCGACGAGATGCTCATGGTGCGGGACACGGTGGTCGCCCGGTTCGCAGACGCGCCGCCCATCATTCAGGGCCAGGTAGCGCTGATCGAGCTTCTCGTCGACGCGGTGGTCGCCTGGTACGGTGGAGACGCGCAGGCCGCCGTCCAGTTGTATGACGAGGCGCGGGAGCTCGTCAGCGCTCCGCG
>CAZRRU010000011.1:0-4002 GCA_964602635.1 uncultured Gemmatimonadota bacterium
ACACGAACGGCAATCTGGGGTCGGCCGGCAGGGTTGCTGTTGGGCTCAAGTACACGGTAAGCACTCGGCCGGTCGGCCGCCACATCGTAGCGGGCTTCGTGGAGGGGCCTCTGCGCGCGCGTCAGCCTAACCGGGAAAGGAACGCGGTATGAAATCGACCGGAGCCCTGCTTGTCGGACTAATGCTCGTTGGTCTGGCTGGATGCTCGGATAGCATCGTCGGAACGGATGAGGACCTGGCGAGCGCCGCGTTCAAGAAGGGCGGAGGCAAGGGACCACCGGGTGGGCGAGATCCCGGCGAATGGCCGATGACAGTGACGTTCGCGGACCGGGCAGGCGACCAGATCCGCAGTGAAGGTGAACTTCGACCCGACCTGACGGACCTTTCTTACTCCGACGGAGAGTGCGGCGTCATGGCGAAGATCGGGAATCTGGATGACGCGCTGTTCGATCCGGACTGGAGCTACAAGAAGAGGGACGCCCGGAATTGCGGCGCTGCACGCGTGCAGGTGTTTGAGTTCGACGATCGACCCGCCAGGACGGACCTCGGCGCATTCATGAACATCGATGGTCTCTGCTCCATGGCCGTCGCTGAAGTACGTACCGACACTCGCGCGCAGTTCAACGTGTGCGGGACGCTCGTCTACGCGGACACGACGATTGCAGCGGAGGATGGCCCGCGGCAGCTGGCTGGGGTCAGGGCCGAACGCACAGGCCAGACCACCTGGAAGGTCACGGCAGACGGCCCGGCGGCGGAGGCCTACTGCACCGGGGGCGAGGGAGCATTTCAGAGCATGCCGTTCCAGCTGACGATCACGGCCCAGCCGGACCCGTCGACGGTCTGTCCGGTCGGACCCTGATCCGCCGAGAGGACTTCCTTACCCGGTAGCCGAGAGAGGCCGTGGGTCAGGGGCCGAGCGCCTGGAACGGGTGCGCCCCGGCCTCTCTCGTACTTTCCCGCCAGGACACCGCTGCTAGCCTGCTGTCGACGCGCGACTTAACTTGTGTCTACCCTTCGCCCCACCTGCGTCAAAGGGGCACTCCATGTCGGACGATCTGGACCGGATTCGTGCGGCCCTTTCGGACAGTTACGCGATCGATCGCGAGATCGGTCGTGGCGGCATGGCCACGGTGTTCCTGGCCGCAGACCTCAAGCATCACCGCCAGGTTGCGATCAAGGTGCTGCATCCCGACATCGCCGCTTCCCTGGGCCGCGAGCGCTTCCTGCGCGAAATCGAGATCGTCGCCAACCTGCGCCACCGAGGCATCCTCCCCCTGTACGACTCCGGCGAGGCGGACGGCCTGCTGTACTACGTGATGCCGTTTGTGGAAGGCGACAGTTTGCAGGCGCGTCTCGAGCGTGAGAAACAGCTGTCGGTGGACGAAGCACTGCGGATCACCTCCGAGCTGGCGGCGGCCCTGGACGAGGCGCACGAGCACGGAGTGATCCACCGGGACATCAAGCCAGCGAACGTGCTGTTCGAGGGAGACCAGCCCCTGATCGCGGACTTCGGGGTGGCGACGGCGCTCGAGGAGGCGGGCGGCGAGAAGCTGACGCGTACGGGCGTGGCGGTGGGGACGCCGAGCTACATGAGCCCAGAGCAGGCGGCGGGGGGCGAGGCGGACGCCCGGAGCGACGAGTACGCGCTGGCGTGCGTGCTGTACGAGATGCTGGGGGGCACGCCACCGTTCACGGGCCCGACGCCCCAGGCGGTGATGGCGCGTCACGCGCTGGACCCGGTGCCGGATCTGGGGACGGTGCGGTCGACGGTGCCGGAGGGAGTGATCGGGGCGGTCGAGCGGGCGATGGCCAAGGTGCCGGCGGACCGGTACCCGAGCGCGGGGGCGTTCGCCGAGGCGCTGGAGAAGGGGGACGAGCGACGCGCCGCTAGAGGCCCGAAGCGACCGTCGCGGCGACTGACCGTAGGGCTGCCTGCGGCGGCAGTTCTGGTGACGCTGCTCGGCTTTGGAATCTGGAGCACGGGTCGGAGCGCGGTGCCTGCCGCGGCGTCGAAGATGGCCATTCTCCCGCTGATTCCCACTGCAGAGGGCGACTCTTCCCTCGCGAACCTCGGCAAGAACCTCGCGAACCTCCTTGCCCGCAACCTCGACGGTGTCGGCGAGATCGAGACGGAGCGGCCGATAGGGATTCTGTCGGCCGTGGGGGACCAGGTACTCTCCGAAGCAGAAGCCGCGGAGCTCGCGCGGAAGTTTGGGGCGAGCAGCGTCCTGACCGGCACGTTGCACCGGGAAGGCGACTTGGCGAGGGCCGATCTTCTCCTGCTGGGGAGCGATTCCACGATGTCCTTCATGGCGCAAACGTCTGCGAGCGCACCTGCCGACAGCGTGACCTCACTGGCGAATGCCCTCACCCGTGCACTGCTCGAGGAAATCTGGCGGACGGGAAGGGCGCCGTCGCCGCAGGTGGAGGCAGCGCTGGGCACAGACTCCCTGAGGGCCCTCAGGAGATTCCTCGAAGGGGAGCTGGCGTATGCGAGAGGTCAAATCTCCGAAGCGGACGCTGCGTATCTGGAGGCGTTTCAAATCGACTCGACGTTCTGGCTCGCCGCCGCCATGTACGCCCTGAGTTGGCGGTGGGCGGAGCACGACGACCCGGATACGCCGCCTGCTGATCCGAGAATCCTGGCTTCCCTCGCCGATCACGCGGATGAGCTGCCGGAGCCGCAACGTTCCTGGATTACCACGGCGCCCTGGCGGTTCGGCCTGGACGCCCTGGACTATCGGCCTGGAGCCGCCTGGCCCGTGCTCTTCGAAGAGTACGAGGCTCTCGCACGCAGGGAGTGGGACTTCTGGCCGATCGTCATCGACTACGGGGACCACGTTCTCCACTGGGGTGCCCTGTACGGGCAACGTAAGGCGAAGGCTCGACAGGCCTTCGAGCGAGGTTTCGAGCTCAATCCAGACCTCGGCGATGTCTGGGTGGGGCACTTAGGGATGTCTTCATGGGAGCCGAGTTCAACCGACTGGGACGATGCCCTGAAGCGCGCTGCCTCGATGAGCGACGACATGTTGGCCGATTCTGTCGAAGTAGTCCGCGGCAGTTTGGGCTTCTTCTGCAAATCGTACTTCTCGCAACCCGAGGATACGCTTACGCATCGGCGTCTGAGAGACGCTCTGATCAATCCGCCGACCTCGGAACGCGAACGCGAGACCCGCGAGTGGATTACCGGAGGTTCAGCCTTCTGGGCCAGAAAGGTGGCGTACGACCGGGGAACACCGCGCTGTCTGCCCGACTGGTTCGAGGCTCGCCTTGAAAGTGAGACCGATCCGGTGGCGCGGGCTTGGTTTCGCTACAACGCGGCCAATGGATGGGCCGCCGTGGGCGCTTGGGACTCGGCCTTCGTGCACATACAGGCTCTCGTTCAGGGGTCCGATCCAACCACGGCGCTGGCGGCCTACCGGCTGGGGGTGGCAGGAGCCTGGCTTGGCTACGTAGATCCAGCAGCGATGAGGGAGCTGCGACCCCTGACCGAGCGGGCCGCCCATCGGACGGACGGCGCCCCGGATCCGGAGGTTCCCTACCTGCTTGCCGAGCTCAGCTGGATGGACGGCATACTGGCCTTCGCCGCAAACGACCTCGCGGCGGTACGTCGTGCCCGGTCTGACATACCGGTCAATGACGACTGGGTCTTCAGTCGCTTCGAACGGTCGCTCGCGGCCTTTCAGCTTTGCCTGGAGGGGGACCGGGCGGCGGCCGCCGACAGCCTCTACTCGCTGGAAGCAGTCGTGGCCGACGAAGGCGAGTTCTTTCTCTGGACGTCCAGCAATTTCGAGGAAATTCCGGTATTTCGGTCGCTGAATCGGCTGGCGGCGAGTCGCTGGCTGCTGGCCGAGGGCGACAGCCTACGGGCCGAGGATCTCCTGTACTGGCACGAGGCATACCAGATCCCGTCCTTCAAGGTAAGCGGCTTCGTGGCCGGGCTGGCCTACCTGGAGCTGGGGCGAGTTCACGAAGGATGGGGCCTTCTCGAAGACGCGCGGG
>CAZRRU010000012.1:0-7987 GCA_964602635.1 uncultured Gemmatimonadota bacterium
TGGCGCTGGCCTCGGTGCAGACCGCTTTCGAGGGGCTGGCGCGAGAGTCCTCGGCCCGGCGTGACGGGCGGGGTGGGGACTACCAGCTGTTCGCGGGCCCGACGGCGATCCTCACCGGCAACCAGCTACAGTGTGGCCTGACCGGGGCCGGCGGTGTGTGCAGCTTCACCGTCATCCCGGGTACAGGCGTGGGAGCCTTCTGGCCGCTCGGAACGAGCGATGCGTACATCTTCAATTCCGGCATGCAGATCGCCGGAATCAACGGCCCGGAGGCGGGCCCGTGGGCCGGCGACACGGTCGGTAACTACTTTTACGACCCCAAGGGCGGCGACCAGAGGGGAGTCCCGCTCACCGACATCTTCGATTCGCTGAACCCGGACGATCTCGAGAGCTGGCCACCGGACGCCTACGTGGACAACCCGGAGGTGTTCTCGCCGGTTCTCCTCGGGCGCAAGACCGCGGCGCAGCAGGACACCTGGGTACGCTACTGGGAGGGCGACCCGACCGACGGATCCCGCGACCCCCACCCGATGGGCATCCAGGTGGAGCAGCGCAGCCTGTCGTGGACGTACCCGCTGGGCAACGAGTCGGTGGTCTACTTCGTGTTCGAGCTCACCAACGTGACGGATGACCCCGAGTTCCAGGGCCTGAACGAGGCCTTCTACTTCGGGGGCGACGCCGTCCTTCCCGATGGGGGATGGACCTTTGAGGACACGTACGTGGCGTTCGGGATCGACGCCGACGTAGGCCTCACGTTCTCGGACGCCTTCGCCAACTTCTCGACCGCCGTCCTCCCGTTCGATCTCGGGTTTTCGTATCACGGGCTGTTCACCGCCGCCGGATTCACCTACCCCCCGGAGGTCTTCTTTCCGCCGTTCTTCACCGACGCGCCCGGACTCGTCGGGGTCAAGTACCTCAAGAGTCCGATCGATCCGGATACGGGGGAGGAGGTGGGGCTCACCATGTTCTCGGTCACCCAGAACCCGGGCGCCTTCGTCACCCAGTTTCCGGACCCGTCTGGCGTACGCCAGCTCTGGCGCTACCTCTCCGGCAGGCTGGACACGAGCGTGGGAGATGTACCGTGCCCGATTCTCCCGGAGATCGACACCAACAATCCGGCGACGACCGAGCGTTCCCTGTGCTTCGTAGGCACCCAGGCCTCGGACACCCGGTTCTACCAGTCCTCCGGGCCGTTCGACCTGGCGCCGGCACAGACGGCGACGATCGCGGTCGCCTACATCGTCGCACCGACCGTGGAGACGATGCCTGATGGAACCCCCTCGGGCATCATCCAGGGCGGGGGCGACGTCAACGCGAACTCCCCCTCCGTGCCGTCCTTTCACCCGGGCTTCGCGAGTGCCAGGGGGTGCGACTCCCGCGGACTCAACTGCGAAGTCACGATCGCGGCGGCGGAGAACCCGGTCACTCCGCTGGAGCGCGGAGCTGGCTGGTTCGCGTATGCGGGAGGGCCGCCGTCGGGATTCGAGTTCCCGGCGGATGTCGAGCACCGAACGAACAAGCTAGACGAGAACGAGGTGCTGGCAGTACCCGGCAGCCTCCTGGGCCGCGCCCTGGTCGCCCAGACGGTGTTCGACAACGGCTTCCTGCTCGGGTTCGCCCCCGAGCCGGTGCCGTTCTACCTCGTACCGGGCGACGAGAAGGTGACGATCCTGTGGGATCCGAGCCCTTCGGAACAGGTCGGCGATCCGTTCTTCGATCTCGTCGGCGATCCCGAATCTCCAATCTACAACCCCAACTATCGGAAGTTCGACGTGGAGGGGTACAGGGTGTGGCGCGGAACGCTCGTCGGAGGCCTCGAGCTGATCGCCCAGTTCGACTACGAGGACACAGAGTTCCTGGACTACACGTGCGAGACGGTGGGGCCAGAGGAGGAGGTCGGGTCGCTGTACAACGTGCCGGGGACCGAAATCGAGGTCGAGGTTCCGGGCTACGGCGCCGGCGAGGTGTGCCCCGCTGACGAGTCGAATCCGTTCGTGCGACCGATCAACAGCACGATGGTGTTCAACAACGGCGTGCCCGGCGGCCCACCGGGTGGCGGCGTGACCCGCTTCCCCACCTCCGCGACAATCGACACAGTCATCATCTCCGACCGTGAGACGGGCCCGACGGCCTTGCTCACCGACACGGGCGTGCCGTTCGTCCATAGGGACGACGCCGTGGTCAACAACTTCACGTATTCCTACGCCGTCACAGCGTTCGACGTGAATTCGATGGCGTCGGGCCCACACACGCTCCGCTCAGTGCAGGTCGCGAGCTCTACCATCCCGTTTGCCACGAACTCGGCCCTCCAGGCCGGCTTCGAGGCCGACGTGATCGTGTCCGGTGACGACGGCGTCGCGCTGGACCTGGACGAGCCGCAAGTGGCGCCCGATCCGGACACGGGCACCTTCCCCGGCCCCCAGCATCCGACGAACGCGCTCGGGCTTCTGGTCGAGCCACCACCGGCCGAGGTGGCCGACCTGCTGACCACCGGCCAGCTGACGGGCGCATTCGACAGCGTGACCGCCGAGGATATCTCGTTCGGCTGCGCCCAGAGCGGCGGTAACGCCCTTGGCGCGTGCCTGGTCGTGCACATGACGTTCGACAACGGCATCGAGCAGACGAGCAGCAGCCTGGAGATAGCACGGACGGTGTATGATGGTTTCGGGGAGGTCGTCACGGTCGAAGGTCCTCTGGGTGCCGGCGTGTACCCGTTCGACGACGAGCGGCTCGCGGACTTCGGCATACCCCCGGGAGCCGGGCCGGGCGTGGCCGCCGGCCTGACCGGAACGTTCGACATGACGATCAGCGATCCGGCGTTCATCGGTCAGCGGGTGCGCCGCTTCCCGGACGGAGGGTACCAGCCGGGCGGTAACCGGTGGTTCGACGGAACGGTGAACGGCACGCCGGATCCGACCACCTTCATCCGGGCCGGTCACATCGACGGCGTGGACAGCGTGTGGGCGCCCATCCATCACACGGAGCGCTCGGCCGCCGAGCCGACCGCTTATCCGGCCTCCAGCCAGATGCAGTGCTTCGGATACACGCTGGCCATCCTGTCACGCGCGGCCGACTTCCAGGTCACGTGGGGGGCGGGCGGAACGGTCACGGTGCGTGACATCACGCACAACGTTCCCGTTGACTTCAAGGAGTCGCCGCAGATGAGCTGGGGCTTCCTGAACACGGACGGAAACGGGAACGGGGTGATCGACTGGCAGGACTTCGATTACATAGACGTGGCGCGAGAGAGCTCCCTGGGTCTCGGGTTCTGCGAGTTCGCAGTGGCGGGCATCGGGTCCCCTGCCCGCTCGGCGCTAGAGACGACGGCACAGATCCAACCGGTGTCGCTGGACGGAACGAACCCGTCCGCGGGTCCGATGGCGAGCGCCGGCGACGGATTCGGCATGTACATCAACGGCGAGCGCTACATCTTTCTCACCGATGCGCTGCCGGCCGAGGGAGAGGTGTGGACGTACCGCACGTACAACGGGCGGATTCGGGCCCAGGACCCGCTGACGTACGATCCAAGCAACTACGAGCTGCGTCCGGGGTCCGGCTCGAACCGGTCACCGGCGATCCCGAACGTGGTGTTCACGCTGGACGTTCTGGAGGCAGGGATCCAGCAGGTCGCCAACTTCGACCTCAGCGAAGTGCACACCGTGCCGGATCCGTACCTGTCGACGAGCCGTTACGACCGTTCGCCGACGTCGAAGAAGCTCATGTTCGTGAACCTCCCACCGGAGGCCACGATCCGCATCTACTCCGTCGGCGGAGTCCTGGTGGACATCCTGGAACACAGCGACCCGACGGGCAGCGGCCGAGCCGAGTGGGACATGCGAAACCGCAACAACCAGTTCGTGGCCAGCGGCGTCTACTTCTTCCACGTCGTGACGGCCGACAAGAGCGAGTACGTAGGCAAATTCACGATCGTGAACTTCGGGGGAGCGGGCTGAGTCAGTCCGGACGGGGCGGAAGGTTCAGCCGGGCCAGAAACTCCTCGAACCGCGGATCGTCCCGCGGAATCATATTCATCGGATCGACCGCAGCCCACGGGACCCATGCGTGCGGCGGCTCGTACGCGAGCCACCGGTAGGCGTCGTCGTTCTCGCCCAATGCCCCGTACAGACCGGCCAGGAAGTAGGCGCCGAACGGATCCTGTTCCCGCGATTCCATTTCAGCCGCGATGCCGCGGGCATCCTCTGTGCGTCCCGCTTCCGCATACGTCATACCTAGCAGCGAGCGCCAGACGGGATAGAGCTCCACCAGGCGCTCGTGTGCTGCGATCGCCTCCTCGTACCGACCCGCCTCTTTCAGGGCCTCGCCGAGAGTGACGAGGCCGAAGGCACCGTCGGGATCAAGCTCGAGAGCTCGCCGTGCCTGCTCGATCGCCTTGTCGATCTCCCCGCCGTAGGCGTACAGCCACCCCAGGGTCGCCGCCTGGAACGGGATGAGCGGCTCGATCTCGTAGGCCAGCTCGTGCTCCACCTTCGCCTCATCGTACCGGTTCATGAGCAGCAGGTACCAGGCGTAGTGGTAGTGGTTCATCGCCAGATTCGGGTTCAGCTCGTTGGCACGGCGAAAGGCCTCCTCCGCACCGGCCCAGTCCCATTCGTAGTAGGTCCGTACATCAGCCAGCGCTGCCCACCCCTCGGCCAGCATCGAGTCGAGGCGCACGGCCCTCTCGGCCGCCGCACGTGCCTTCTGCCACACGTCCGGTGGGGCGGACGGGCCGTGCCCGATCGTGGCATAGCCGAGGGCGAGACCTGCCCAGGCCAGAGCGTCGCCGGGATTACGATCCGTAGCCTCGTGCAGGTACGCGAGACCCCGTTGGAAGTCCTCCGGCGTGCGCTTCTGCAGGTGGTGCATGCCACGCAAGTAGGCCTCATAGGTCTCCGGGTCGATCGGCCGCTCGCCCGTGAGGCGCGCTTCCTCGGCCGGCGTCAGCTCGACCCCGGCACCTGTGGCTATGGAAAGCGCTGCCTCACGATACATCGAGTACAGGCCCGTCATGTCTTCGTCGACCGAGCCCGACCAGAGAAGGTCCTCTTCCGGGTCGGCCTGGATGAGTTGCAGCCCGACGCGGACCGTATCGCCTTCACGAGTGAGCGACGACGCGACGACTCCGCGTACGCCCATCGCCTCCGCGATTTCCGGAATCGTCTTACCCTCCTCATCATACCGCGCGACGGTGCGGCGAGAGATCACCCGGAATCCGCTGATCGCGGCGATCTGGTCGATCAGAGCCTGGTGCTGTCCGGCGACGAAGTAGTCCTCCTCTCCGGTCAGGTTCTCGGGGGCGAGCACCGCAAGGGGATACGGCCCGGCGGCCTCGAGCGGTGTGCCCCTTCCGAACACCCACCAGGCGGCGAGGACGGCCAGGACGACGATCGCCGTGCCTGCAAGCGCACGCATGCGGGCCTGCCTGCGACGGCGCGGCCTGAGCTTCTCGGCGGTCTCCGGCTCGGCCAGGGCCCCCTCGAACTCCCGCGCTGTCCGGTATCGATCGGCCGCCTGCGGGGCCATCGCCTTCGCGATCACCCCCTCCACGTCCGGTGGCACGCTCTTGCGTCTCACCCTCAGGCTCGGAGTGGAGTCCGACGACTTGAGAGCCAGGATCGCGTGTGGTGTCGGAGCGTCAAACGGCGCGTCGCCGGCCAGCATCTCCCACAGCACGCACCCCAGCGCGTACACGTCCGCCCGGCCGTCCACGTCTCCCGCGCTCGCCTGCTCCGGGCTCATGTACTTCGGCGTCCCCACCGCCAGCCCTGCCGCCGTCGCGTCTCCCCCCTCGCCGGCCGCGCCGACCGCACGCGCCACCCCGAAGTCCGAGATCACCGCGTGCCCCGCCTCGAACAGGATGTTCGACGGCTTGATGTCCCGGTGGATCACGCCCTTCTCGTGCGCATACGCCAGCGCGTCGGCTACCTCCCGCGCGATCCGCAGCGACTCGTCCAGGGGAAGAGCCCCCTCGCGTGTCAGCCGTTCCTTCAGCGTCTGACCTTCGACGTACGGCATCACGTAGAACAGGAGTCCGTCCGCGTCGCCGGAATCGATGAGGGTGAGAATACGGGGGTGCGTCAGACCGGCCACGATCTCGATCTCCCGCAGGAAACGATCGTGGCCCACGGAGGCCGCCAGCTCCGGATGCAGAACCTTCAGCGCCACCTTACGGTTGTGCTTCAGGTCCGTCGCCAGGTACACCGTGGCCATCCCGCCGCGACCAATTTCGCTCTCGATCACGTAGCGATCCGACAGCGACTCACCGAGACGCGAAAGAAGATCTGGCATGTTGACCGCTCCATCGGAATGTGTCAGAGGGGACCAAGTAAGTATAGCCTGGACGGCGCCTGACGGCAGGGCTCAGGTGCTAGACCACCGGCGTCAGCGGCGCCTCACCGGAGAGCACCGCCCGCGCGTTCGCCGCCGCCAGGTCCCACATGGCCTGCCTGGCCTCGCGCGTCGCGCTGCCCAGGTGCGGTAGCACGACGCAGTTCGGCAGCTCCCGCAGGTTAGCCGGAATCTTCGGCTCGTTCTCGAACACGTCGAGGCCAGCCGCTGCCAGGTGGCCCGAACGAAGCGCATCGGCGAGTGCCTCCTGGTCCACCAACGCGCCGCGCGCCGTGTTCACCACGATCGAGCCCGGTTTCATGGCCGCCAGACGTCCCGCGTCCATGACCCCGCGCGTCTCAGCTGACAGTGGCAGGTGCAGGCTCACCACATCCGCCGCCCCCAGCAGCGCCTCCAGCGACTCGATCCGCTGTCCGCCGGCCTCCGATTCCATCGCCGGAGAAGCCGATCGGCTCCAGTAGACGATCTCCATTCCGAACGCCGCGGCCCGGCGGGCCGTCGCCACGCCGATGCGGCCGGCCCCGAGAATCCCCAGCACCCTGCCCTGCAACCCCATGCCCAGAAGCTGCGTCGGGTGCCACCCGGCCCACTCGCCGCTTCGGGCCAGGTGGAGGCCCTCCCGCAGGCGGCGCGCGGCCGCCAGCAGCAGCGCCATGGCGAGGTCGGCCGTGGCGTCGGTCAGCACGTCGGGCGTGTTGGTCACCGTGACGCCTCGCCTCGCCGCCGCGGCCAGGTCGATGTTGTCGTAGCCTACCCCGTAGTTGGCGACCACGCGCAGGGAGGGCAGTCCGGCCAGTTCCACTTCACCTACGGGCTGCGAAACGAGAGGAATGATCGCGTCCACGTCGGCCCGCGCCGGAAGCGGCGCTCCGGGCTGATGGAACAACGTTTCGCGACCGCCCGGCCACTGGGGCTCCGGACCCGATAGCTCGTGCAGCTCTCCCGCCACCAGAACGAGCCTGTCCATGGATTCGATCACGGTTCGACTCCCGCCTTCATCGCCGATCGGCGAAGAAGCTCTTGAGCAGCGCCGAGGCCTCTTCCGCGCCCACCCCGGAGATTAGCTCCACCTCGTGATTCAACCGCCCGTCCTGGACGAGATTGCCGTGCGAGCCGCACATCCCCGCTTTCGGGTCGTGTGCTCCGAACACCAGGCGATCGACGCGCGACAGGACGACGGCGCCCGCACACATCGAGCAGGGCTCGAGCGTCACGTACAGGGTGTGCCCCGTGAGACGCCAGTCCCGCTGGTAGGCCGCCGCGCGCCGGATGGCGAGGACTTCGGCGTGTGCCGTCGGATCCGCCAGCTCGTGTGTACGGTTCCGCTCCTCGAAGGCCGTCCCGTCCGGCGCCACCACCACTGCGCCCACGGGAACCTCTTCGTTCTGGGCGGCCTCCCGGGCCAGCGCGAGAGCTCGCCCCATCCAGCGCGCGTCGGTGTCTTTCACGGGGCGGCCAGGCGGTCGAGCTCGGCCAGCGCAGCGTCGATTCGCTCTATCGATCGCTCCCGGCCAATCAGAAGGATCACGTCGAAGATGCCGGGGCTGTCCTGCACCCCCAGCAGAGCGACCCGAAGCGGCCCGATCACCTTGCCGAAGCCGACCCCCCGGCTCTCCGCGACCCCTCGGAGTCCAGTCTC
>CAZRRU010000013.1:0-16680 GCA_964602635.1 uncultured Gemmatimonadota bacterium
CTCCTGGACCATCACGGAGTGCAGGAACGCCGTGGCCGTGAGCCACGGAAGGAAGGACGCGTTCTCCACCGGATCCCACGCCCAATAGCCGCCCCAGCCCAGGACTTCGTAGGACCACCAGCCGCCGGCCACGATGCCGACGGAGAGGAACGCCCAGGCGGCCACCGTCCACCGCCGCGTGGACCGGATCCACTCCTCGTCCAGCTTTCCGCTGAGCAGCGCGCCGATCGCGAAAGCGAATGGTACCGTGAGCCCCACGTAGCCGAAGTAAAGCATCGGCGGGTGCAGGCCCATGAGCGGGTGGTTCTGGAGCAGGGGGTTCGGCCCCGGGCCGTTGGCCGGCACCGGAAAGACCGTCCCGAACGGGTTGGCCGGGCCGGTGAGCAATCCGTAGAAGAACAGTCCGACGAAGCCCATGACTCCCTGGGCGAACGGGACGAGCCGCGAGTCGGACTTGCGGTTTACGAACGCCACCAGCGCGCCATAGGCCGAGAGAATCCAGCCCCAGAACAGGATCGAGCCCTCGAGGCTGCTCCACAGTGAGATGGCGGTGTAGTACGTCGGCGTCTCGCGGCTCCCGACTCGAGCCACGTAGGACACGCTGAAGTCGTGCGAGAGAAGCGCGACCTCCATCGTGATGAACGCCGTCGTCATGGCGGCGAACACGAAATAGGTGCCGTAGCGGCACGCCCGGATCAGCCCCGGCTTGCGTGTGAATCCGCCGGCGATGCCGGTGACGAGCACCACCAGGGCCCCGAGGAGGGCCGCGGCGACGGAGGCGCTTCCGATGAGGCTCAGACTCAGCATGCGCCGCTACCCGTCGGACTTGATGAGAGACTCGTACATCTGCTCCGGCTTCTCTCCGTGCGGCGGCTCATACTCGTTGGAGTGCTTGACCATCAGGTTGGTGGACTCGAAGACACCGTCGTGCGTATAGCGTCCTTCGACCACGACCCCGATTCCCTCCTTGAACATGGAGGGCGGCGCTCCGGTGCTGCGTACCGGCACCTCGCCCAGGCTGTCGGAGACCACGAAGCGCAGGTCCAGCGCCTCCGCGTCCCAGGTCAGGGAGCCCGGCTTCACCTGCCCGCCGAGGCGCAGCGGCTGATCGACTATCTCGTCGGCTCGCTCCGCCAGCTCCGCTCGAAGCTCACTCGGGGTCAGGAAGTAGACGACGTTGCTGCTCAGCCCGCCTGCTATCAGCAGCGCGATTCCACCGGCGATCGCGAGCAGACCGAGACCGGCCCATATCTTCTTAGACTTGTTCATGTGACGGATTGTCCCTTGCTATGTGAATCGGAGAGTCAGTCCCCGGTTCCCGCAACCTCTAACGAATCGACGGCGCGGGCCGTCGTCCGCTCGCGTGATTCCAGCCTGAACGCGTACCACAGGAGTGCGCCCCAGGTGAGTCCGTAGCCTGCCACCACGAAGCCGCGGTTGTCCATTTCTACCCGGCCCGTGTAGAACCATAGCAGGATCAGGGCCAGAACGTAGACAACGCCTACCACGTTCCACTTACGCATTGTACGCCATTCTCTTCTCGAGTTCCCCTTCGAGTCGGGCCAGCCGGATTCGCCGTACCATCAGATAGGCGTAGACGAGTGTGAAGGCGCCCAGATTCAGCATCAGCGTCCACAGGATGTCGGGAGCCACGCTGCGCGGACTCGAAGGCGGCTGATGCAGCGTGCGCCACCAAGTGACCGACATGTAGACGATGGGCACGTTGGCGAAACCGATCACCCCGACGATCGCCGACCAGCGAGCCCGCTGCTCCGCGTCGTCCGCGAAGCTCCGCAGGGCCCCGTAACCGACGTAGATGGCGAGCAGGATGGCCGTGGTCGTGAGCCTGGGATCCCAGGTCCAGAACACGCCCCAGGTCGGCTTGCCCCACATCATGCCCAGCAACAGGGTGACGACCGTGAACACCACGCCGATCTCGGCCGAGCTGGCGGCCACCCGGTCCCAGCGCTCGTCCCTTTGAATGAGGTAGAGCACGCTCATCACGAACACGATGAAGAACGCGAGGAACGCGAGCCACGCGGCCGGAACGTGCACGTACATGAGCCTCTGCACGTTTCCCTGCGCCGCGTCCGCCGGGACGACCACGAGGCCGACGTAGCTGCCCACCAGCATGGCCGCGAGCGCCGCGACCCCGAGGGATTTTTCGATTGCCGTTCCGGGTCCCACTTCATTCCTCCAGGGCGATCGGGAAGATCCAAATACAGATGACGAAGAAGATGATGTCAAACGCGCCCAGCACCCGGAGCCACACGATCGCCTCTCCCATCAGGTCTCCCTCCAGGATCAGCGTCGTGGCGTTCACCGCTCCGAGCAGCACGGGGACGAGAGCCGGGAATAGCAGCAGCGGGAGCATGACTTCCCGGGCCCGCAGGTTCACGGTGAGCGCCGAGTAAAAGGTGCCCACGAGCGAAAAGCCGATCGTGCCGAGGACCGCGACTGCGGCCAGGCCACCCGCATACGGCCACAGGTTGGCCTGAAACAGGATCCCGGCGGCCGGAAACAGGACGGCTTCGACCAGCAGGAGCATCACTATGTTCCCGAGCAGCTTGCCCAGGTAGATGGCGCGGGGATCGCCGGGGTAGGCCCGCAGCCCCTCGAGACCGCCGCTCGTCTCCTCGTTCTGGTACGTACGGCTGAGCGACAGGAGGCCCGTGAAGGCGATCCCGACCCACAGGAGCCCGCCGGCCACTCTCTGCAGGAGCTCGGTGTCCGGTCCAAGGGCGAAGCTGAAGATGAACAGCACGAGGGCGGCAAAGAACACCATCGCGTTGAAGCTCTGCTTCGTGCGAGCCTCTATGAGGAGGTCCTTCCACACGATGGCCCAGGCCCGGTGCAGGACGGACATCACTCGACCTCCGGCGCGCCCGCCGGCCCGCCGACGGACAGGTGTCGGCTCAAGGGCTCGGACTGGGGGAGAATTTCGAGGTAGCCCCTTCGAAGAACTCCGGTCTGCTCGGCTTCGCGCACTGCCTCTCCGTCCTGGTGTGAGGCCAGGAGGACTGTAGTGCCGGCTGCCTTGAACTCGCCCACCACCTCGTCCACCAGGTGCATGCCCTGGGAATCGAGTCCGGAATAGGGTTCGTCGAGCAGCGCGACCTCGATCGGACGCACGAGCAGCTGCCCGAGCGCCAGGCGCTTCCTCATCCCGGTGGAGAAGGTCCGCATCCGATTGTCCGCGACCTCGTCCAGGCCTATGCGCTCCAGCACCGCTGCGATCACGCCGCGGTCCGGTTTGAGGCCGGACATTCTCATTGTGAAGTGGAGGTTCTCGGTCGCCGTCAGGTCGTCGTACAGGAAACCGCGCACGGTGAGAAGGCCCGTGCGCATCCGCACCTCGTCCGGATCGTTCTTCAGCGAGTGCCCCATGATGTGGCCATCGCCGCCGGACGGACGCAACAGGGTCGCGACGAGCTTCAGGAGGGTGGTCTTGCCCGCTCCGTTCGGCCCCACGAGACACAGAGTCGTTCCGGGCTCCACCCGAACGCTGGCGTCGCGCAGGGCCCACTTCCACCCGAACCGCTTCGAGAGTCCTTCCAGCTCGACAGCGGCGCGGGTCTCACGGTCTATCGGTATCGCTCAGCCCTCTGCCGGTTCGTCGGTCTCGAGCCGTCGCACCAGGTTGCGCCCGAACTGCTCAACGTACTGCCACGCCGGATGCGAGGCCGGAACGGGTCGCATGAGCGACCACTGGACGGGCTCGGACGGAAGGTCCATTGGATTGTACAAGGCTTCCACGTACAACAGCGTGCCGCCCCGCTCAGGTTCCGCCCAGAACAGCATCTTGATGTATTTCTCGGGCTCCGACAGGTAGCCGAACGGTGCCGAGCTGAGCACCCGCGGGACGTAGATCCAGTCCGACTCCATCCTGGCCACGTTGGTGGTGTCATCCGCCGTGCGCGAGAACCAGCGCGGCTGGACCCCGTCGTTGCGCAGGACCTCCCAGGCTCGCTCCATCACCGTGTCCGGCGGAGCGGCCACTCGCACCACCGTCGCGTTCTTGGAAGGCCCACGACTGATACCCTGGCTCCCTGCTCCAGACGCGCATGCGGCCAGGATGCCGGCGATCATTCCGGTCGCGAGCCATGTCGTCGTTCGGGGAGAGAGCATGTATCCTCCTCGGCCTCGGATGTGCTGGTGCCCCTGCGGGCTCACACGAGCACTTGGTTATGCGGCCTGAGGCTTCCTGATGCAAGCTTTCGGTGCGGGTTCGGCGCCTTCTGGAACCCTTACCTCGCACGCGGTATGTTCGGCTCGGCGCTGGCCCGAAGCCAGGAGCGTGAACGTCGTGGAAAGGACCGGAGGAACCGTGGAGCTCACCGATATTGCCGCGCTCGCTCAACCGACGGGCGAGAAGATCCTGCTCCTGGTGCTGGATGGCCTCGGCGGGCTTCCGCTGGAGCCCGGCGGCCTGACCGAGCTGGAGACGGCCCGCACCCCCCGGATGGACGCGCTGCTCGCGTCCGGCGACGCGGGGCTGCACGTACCCGTGGCGCGGGGCGTCACCCCCGGAAGCGGCCCGGGCCACCTGTCGCTGTTCGGCTTCGATCCGCTGCGCTACCGGGTCGGCCGCGGAGCCCTCGCGGCCCTGGGGGTGGAGTTCCCCCTGCAGCCCGGCGATGTCGCGATCCGAGGAAATCTGTGCACCGTCGATGGCCAGGGCGTCATCACCGATCGGAGAGCCGGGCGCATACCGACGGACGAGGCCCAGCCGGTGGTGGAGCTGCTGGACGGCATTCGGGTCGGGGGCGCGCAGGCGTTCGTCAGACCGGTGAAGGAACATCGCTTTCTCCTGGTCCTTCGCCCGGATGAGGCGACGGGGGCTGACATGGAGGACACGGACCCCGGAGTGACCGGAGTCCCGCCACAGAACGTCGTGGCGGGCTCTCCCGGTTCCGAGCCCGCGGCGCGGATCACTCGCGAATGGCTCGCGCAGGCGACCAGCGTGCTAGCCGGCCAGCCGCGAGCGAACATGGTCCTCCTGCGCGGCTTCGCGACGCTGCCGGACTGGCCGCGCTTCCCGGACGTCTATCGGATGCGCTCGCTCGCCGTAGCCGCCTATCCCATGTACCGCGGAGTGGCACGGCTCGTGGGGATGGATGCCGTCGGTGTAGAGGATGATCCAGCCGCCCTCGTACCTGCTCTGCGCGAACGGATCGACGACTACGACGTCTTCTTCCTGCACGTGAAGGGCACGGACAAGGCCGGCGAGGACGGGGATTTCCAGAGGAAAGTGGACATCATAGAACAAGTGGACGAAATTGTGCCCGCCCTGCTGGCCACCGGAATCGGGGTCAGCTTGATCACTGGCGACCATTCGACGCCAGCCAGGATGGGTGCCCACAGCTGGCACCCGGTGCCTTTCCTCCTCAACGGTGGCCCGGGCCGGGGTCATCGGAGCGAGGGGACGGCGGGGTTCGGTGAATCGGAGTGTGCCCACGGATCGATCGGCTTCATTCGCGGGTGCGAGCTCATGCCGCTGGCGGCGTCGTGGGCCGGCCGACTTGCCAAGTTCGGGGCCTGAACCGGCCGGGATTCTCAACGCGTCGCCTCGGATGAGGCGGGCGAGTGTCACTAATGAGGAGATCAGATGAGGTGTCCGAAGTGCGGTAGCGACGAGAGCGGGAAGTACTGCTCGAAGTGCGGCACCGAAGTTCGCCGGAAGGCTGGCGGCGGGAAGTGTTCGAAGTGCGGCAAGGGCCTCGAGCCAGGGGCCATGTTCTGTGCCGAGTGCGGCGAGCCGACCGGTAACCGCCCCGCCAAGGGCGCCATCGCCTATCTTCCGTGGATACTCTCCGGGCTGGCTCTCGTCGCGTTCGCCGTGGCCCTCACGATGTTCATCCAGGGCCAGACGGCGAGTCGCGTGGGCGATATGCCGCTGACCGGAGCTCTTCCGGAGGCGGAGCGCGTCAGCCCCGATGGCGCTCCGCTGGCTCCTGCCGGCGCCGGACCGGGAGGAATCGACCTGGGCTCCATGACCCCTCGTCAGGCGGCGGACCGCCTGTTCGATCGCGTGATGCGAGAGGATGAGGGGGGCAACGAAGCGCAGGCGCAGCAGTTCGCGACGATGGCGATCCAGGCGTACGGAATGCTACCCCCGGCCGAGGTGGATGCCGACGCCCATTTCCATCTGGCATTGCTGAACCTGGTGCTCGACGATGCGGATGCCGCGGACCAGGAAGCGGATCTGATCCTCGCGCTGGACAGCCAGCACCTTCTGGCGCTTTCCATCAAGGCGAGGGTCGCGGACGCCCGCGGAGACGCCGCGGGTCAGACCGCCGCGTACGGGCAATTCCTGGATGCGCTTCCGGCCGGGCTGGCTTCGGGCAGGTCCGAGTACCAGGTGCACGACGCCATGCTGGAGGCTGAATCCGTCCGAGCGCGGGAGGTAACTGGCAGGAACTGAGTCCGATCAGCCCGCCGGAGATGCGGATGGCGGGTCGATGCGGGCGCCCCGCAGCCGGTTCGCGTTGGTGACCACGGTGATCGAGCTCAAGGCCATCGCCGCCTCCGCCAGGATCGGGTGCAGCAGGCCGAGGATCGCCACCGGGATGGCGATCGTATTGTAGAAGTAGGCCCAGAACAGGTTCTGCCGGATCTTCCTGAACGTGGCGCGCGACAGCAGGACGGCGCGAACGACGCCCGTCAGGCTGCCGTGCACGAGCGTCATGTCCGCTGCCTCGATCGCGATGTCGGTGCCCGTTCCGATCGCGATACCCACGTCCGCCTGCTTGAGTGACGGCGCATCGTTGATTCCGTCTCCGACCATCGCCGTCACCGCCCCCTCCGCCTGGAGCTCCCGGATCGCTTCCACCTTGCCGTCCGGAAGGAGTCCCGCCCTCACTTCGTCGATGCCTACCTCATAGGCGACGGCTCGAGCGGTGCGTTCGTTGTCACCCGTGAGCATGATGGTCCTGAGACCGAGAGCGGACAGGTCCCGGACCGCGCCCCGGCTGTCGTCCTTGATCCTATCGGCCACCGCCACCAGGCCCTGGACCTGGTCCCCGGCCGCCACGAACATGGCCGTGCGCCCGCGCGCCTCGAGCTCGTTCGCCGCGTCGGCCAGGCTGCCCACGTCAACCTCCCGCTCCCGCATCAAGCGCTCGCTGCCCACCAGGACCGGCGCGCCTTGCACCCGGCCCGAGACGCCCAGTCCGGTGAGCGATCGGAAGCCGACCGCCGGCGCCAGCTCGAGACCTCGACTCACCGCGGCTGCGGCGACCGCCTGACCGAGCGGGTGCTCCGAGCCGTGCTCCACCGAGGCGGCAAGGCGGAGCACATCTTCCTCCGACAGGCCGCGGACGGTTACGATCTCCGTCACCGACGGTTCTCCCCGAGTGATCGTGCCCGTCTTGTCGAAGACGATTACGTCGGCGCCTTCGAGGGTCTGGATGGCGGCCCCGTCCCGGATCAGGATACCGTTTTCCGCTCCCAGTCCGGTGCCGACCATGAGCGCCGTGGGCGTCGCCAGGCCGAGTGCGCAGGGGCAAGCGATGACCAGCACGGCCAGGGCGGCAAACAGGGCCAGCGAGGCCCGTCCCAGGTCGGGCTGCACCCACGGCACGAAAGCCGCCGCCCACTCGACGACGGTGTGGAAGGCCCCCGGAAACACGAGCCAGCCCAGCAGGGTAGCGAGCGAGATCGCGAGGACGACCGGAACGAACACGGCAGTCACCCGATCGGCGAACTCCTGGATCGGCACCTTGCTTCCCTGGGCCTGCTCGACCATCCGGACGACACCCGCGAGAAACGTGTTCTCACCGACGCCCGTCGCCCGCACCTGCAGCAGGCCCTGCCGGTTGATGGTCGATCCAATGACGTGGTCGCCTTCGGTCTTGTCCACCGGCATCGACTCGCCCGTGGCCAGCGATTCGTCAACGGCGCTGTGTCCCGACTCGACCACCCCGTCGGTGGGGATCTTCTCTCCCGGCCGAACCACCATCACGTCTCCGACGGCCACGGCGGCGATCGGGATCTCCACTTCCAGCCCCTCGCGCAGGACACGCGCCGTCCTCGCTTCCAGCGAAAGCAGTTTCTGAATCGCCGCTGACGTGCGTCCGCGCGCCTTGGTCTCCACGAACCGGCCCGTGAGGTGGATGGCCATGATCATGGCACCCACACCGGCGTAGTTCATGATCATCGGGCCGGCACCGAAGTGGTGCGGAAGTGCGGCGAGGCCCGTGAGAACTGCCGATCCGCTCCCGAGGGCGATCAGGCTGTCCATGTTGGGACGCCGGCCCTTGAGGGCTCGCAGGCCGCTCGTCATCGTCTCGCGTCCGGGCCCGAGGACAACGGGGAGAGCGAGGACCAGCAGGCCGATGTTGAACGTCACGGCGCTCGGCCACGGGGCCCCGAAGAACATCTCCGGGATCATCCATGCCATGATGGGCGCCGTGAGTGCCCAGGCGACGATCATCCGGCGCCTCGCCCCGGTGACCTTCTCGGCGTCCCGACGCAGGCGCTCACGCTCCCGTTCGGCCCTGTCCTCGAGCGGATTCCGGGGCACCAACCGGAACCCGGCGTCGGCTACGGCGCGCTCCAGCTCTTCGAAGGCTACCGCGGGCCCCGTGAAGGTCACGGTCGCCGTCTCCGCCGGGAGACTGACGGCAGCCTGGACTCCCTCCATCCGGTTGAGGGCTCTCTCGACGGCGATGCTGCACGCACCGCAGTGCATACCCTCGACCGGGTAGACCTCGATGTGCCGGCTTGACACGGCCGCGTCACCGCTTCGCGCGTTGGAGTCTTGCATGTATTCGCCCTGGCCCTCGGAAGCCTTTTGCACGGCTCAGCGACCGTCCAGTGATGGCCCGACCGTTGCAACTCCATGGTACCCGTACGGGTTCCACCGGGACACCCTCGGCGTTAGACTCATGCATGTTCAAGAAGCTGAAAGACGACATCGAATCGGCGCTCAGCGCGCTGGAGGGTCGGGCAGGCCACGCCACGCGCGAAGACGTCGAGAAGCTCCTCGACGGGATGAGGGAGGAGCTGATCGAGACGAAATCGCGCATCCCGGTGCTGGAAGAACAGGTCGCCAAGCTGAAACTCGCGCACGAGCGGGAGGTCAGGCAGGCCGACGACTGCCACCGCCGTGCGGTTCAGGCCCAGAAGATCGGCGACGAGGAAACCGTCGATGTCGCCCTGAGGTTTGAGGCCAAACACCGGGTGGCGGTTGACGTGTGGGTTCAGAAGATGGAGGCCGCCGAGGCCGAGCTCGCCATGCAACTGCAGACCGTCGGAGAGCAGACGGAGCAGCTCAAGGAAGCCCGAGCCCGGAAGGACGCGATAGCGATCCAGGCAAGGCGGGCCGGGAGCACCGAGCGGATGAGGGGTGGAGGCCGTTCGAGCGCGGACGAGTTCGATCGGCTCGCGGACGCGATAGAGCGCGAAGGTGATCTGTCAGAGGCCAGCCGCGCGGTCGATAATGACCTGGACGGCGGGTACGATCCACACGAGTTCGATGACGAGGGCCCGAGTCTGTCGAAGGAAGAGCTGGCGGAGCTTCAGCTGAAAGAGCTCAAGCGCCGCATGAAGGAAGACGCCTGACGGACCGACGGCCCTACGCCTGGACGCTCTGTGTCAGCAGGTCGATCTGCTTCTCCTGTCCCATCACGATCAGCACATCTCCCGCCTGGATCTGGTGCTCAGGGCCGGGATTGTAGACCCAGGAGCCGACGCGCCCGGGCGCATCCGCGTGCCGAGCCGCGATCACGATCAAACCGGTCTTGTGGGGGATCCTGGCCTCCGCCAGCGTCTGCTCTTCGAACGGCGAGCCCACCGGGACGTGCACCTCCTCGAGCCTGAGGTCGAGGTCCTCGCTCCGTGTGGCCACGTCCAGGAAGCTGACGACCTCGGGTTGCAGGAGCATGGCGGCCATGCGCATGCCGCCGGTGAGATTCGGGCTCACCACGTGGTCCGCCCCGGCGACGTAGAGCTTCTGCAAGGTCTGCTCGTCGTACGCGCGGGCCACGATCGTGAGGCCCGGCTGCAGGTCCCGCGCGCTCAGGCACACGAACAGATTGTCCGTGTCGGCGCTCAGACATGTCACCAGACCGGCGGCAGTTCCGATCCTGGCCTCGATGAGCGACTCATCTCGCGTCGCGTCGGCGACCACCACCAGGACTTCGCCGAACTCGTCGCGCAGGGCCTCGGCCCGGTCCGCTTCCTTTTCGACTACGACATAGGGCTTTCCGGCCGCCTCGAGTTCCCGAGCGACCCGGCGCCCCGTGCGTCCCGCGCCGCATACGATGTAGTGGTTCTTGAGCGTATCGATTTTCTTCATGGTTCGCCGGGTGAGGAAGACGTGAGCGAGGTCCATCTCGACGATGGCGGATGTGACGAGCGCGAACCAGACGCCGAGCATCGTGATGCCACCGAGGATGAGGAAGCTAACAAAGATCCGCCCTCCCGTGTGCAGCTCGTGGACCTCCTCGTAGCCCACGGCAGACAGGGTGATGACGGTCATGTAGAAGGCGTCCGACAGACCGTACTCGGGAATGAGCAGGAATCCCACGGTGCCGGACGCGACGAGTGCCGCGGCGCCCGCCGCCATCCAGGCGAAACGCCGCCAGAATCTGTTCACCTGCGATCGCCGGGTCGGTGTGTTCGAGCCATGGCCGGAATATACGGGTGCCGCAGCGGCCCCGTCAGCCGCTGCGATCGTGCTTGACGGTCACCTCACGTCCGCGGATGGCGGTCCCGTTCAGCTTCTCGATGACCTGATCGACTACCTGCGATTCGATTTCCACGAGCGAGAAACTGCCCCGGATTTCGATCTTGCCGATCTGGGCACCGGCGATTCCCGTCTCCCCGGTGATCGCTCCCACCAGGTCTCCGACGCGTACCGAGTCGCGATTGCCGGCCCCGATGAACACACGGGACCAGGCTCCGCGGGCTCCGCGATGCGCGGGTCCACGGGCTGCGCCAGAGCTCCGGTCTGCCTGGCGCTCGTCTCGCGTAGCCTGGCCACCCCTCGAAGCGGCCTCCACGTCAGCCCACGGTCGCAGGTCGGGGTCCCCTCCGCCGGATCGTCGAAGCAGATCGGACAGCGCGGCAGCGACGCGGGCGGTTCCGAACTCTCTCACCAGCGGCTCGAGCACCAGTAACTCTGCGTCCGTCCCTCCGCGCTCGACGCGCGCCCGCACGAGCGACCGGTACCGGCCCAGCGGGTTGAGCTCGGCCGTCGGAAGCGAGTCGGGGAGGAAGCGGACCGACATGCCGGCCCGGGCGGCCAGGATCTCCATTTGCGCGCGGTGCGCCGGATCCAGGATCACCACCGCATGGTCGATCGACCCCGCGGCCAGGGACTCGATGGACAATGGAAGGCCGAGCCACACGCAGGCCGTTCCCGATCCCTTTTCAGGGTCTGGAAGAGTCGCCACTACGTCCCAGCCGTCCGCGGGCTCCGCGACCGCGAATCCCGCGCTCTGCAGGGCCGCCACCACGCTCCGAATGGACGACTCGGCACGGCAGCGCACCTTCGCTTCCGCACGTCCGGACAGCGCTCCGATCAGGAGGGAGAGGCGCTCACCGGCGGACGCACCGAGGCCGGCGGCGAGCTTCTCCGGGTAGCCCCCTTCCACGGGGTCGGGAGCCTCTCCTTCCTCGAAAGCGCTCTCGGGCCAGCGGCGGCCCCTCGGAAGCTGACGCTGCACCAGCTCGAGGAACGTCCCGTCCACCCTTCGCGTCACGGCGATACGGCTGGCATCGCCGCTGAGAGTGTCGAGCAGGGGTTCGACCGAGTCCCATTCGTCCAGGTCCTCGAGGTCCGCCACCCCGTCGAGGATCAGAAGTCGCAGGTCGCCGAGGCCGAGCCTGCCCAGGCGGATTTCGGGAAGAAGCAACGAAGGTCGTGCCACCAGGCATTGAACGGAGGTCGCCCCAGCGTCCAGGCTTCCGTCCGACCGCAGTGGCGCGACCCCGGCTCGCAGCTCGTCTGGACCTATCGCGCGCTGAACGGCGAGCGCCAGCTCTGTGGCCCGGTCACGCGTAGGCACCAGAACGAGAGCCTGGAGCCCCGGTTCCGGATCGCACGCGCGGCCGACGGCGAGCGCGTACACCGACTCCACGCCCGAGCCCCGCCCGGCAGCCAGGGCGAGATGGTGGCCTCGCTGAATCGGCGTCTCAGCCGCCCCGAGGATCTCGGGCACGTCCCGGAACCCCATTCGGCCCGCGATTTCAGTCACGCTGGACTCGTTCGACATCTCAGGTCACGCTCTCTCTCATCAGGTTCTGGATACCCGTATCGTGGTTGACGAAGCCACCGGATCGCCCCTAGTCTACCCGGCGCTCTTCGCGTCCACATGCATCCCCGATCGGAACGACATGACCAGGTTCGCAGGCTTGCCAGCCCTCCTGTCGCAGACCGTGGACGGCGGAGTCCTCGAGCGGCTGACCGCGGTTAGGGACGCGGTATGGGGCGTGCCGCTCATCGTGCTGCTCGTGGGAACCGGAGTATATCTAACCCTGCTGCTCAGGGGCCTGCAATTCCGCCAGCTAGGGCGGGCCTTCTACCTGGCGCTTGTCAGGCGCCGGGAGGAGGGCGCTGACGGGGACATCTCGCACTTCCAGGCCCTCACGACGGCTATGGCCGGGACCGTGGGGGCCGGCAACATCGTAGGTGTCGCCGCCGCGATCTCCGCAGGAGGTCCCGGAGCGCTGTTCTGGATGTGGGTCGCGGGCCTCATAGGCATGGTCACCAAGTACTCGGAGGCCTTGCTGGGCGTTCGCTTCCGCGAAACGGACGCCCGGGGCGAGAAGTCCGGCGGTCCGATGTACTACCTGGAAAACGGGATCCGGTGGGGACGCCTGGGGCGGATCCTGGCGGTCAGCTTCGCCCTGCTCGCGACTGTCGCGGCGTTCGGGATCGGCAACGGTGTGCAGTCCAACGCCGTCGCCGAGGCCGTCGGCAACGTCACCGGGCTCTCGCGATTGGCGGTCGGCCTGCTGACCGCGTTCGTCGTCTCGACCGTCATACTGGGCGGTATTCGCTCGATCGGGAAGTTCACGGCGGCGTTCGTTCCGGCGATGATCCTGATCTACGTGGCCGCGGCGGGCGTGGTCCTGGTGCTCAACCTGGACAGCGTACCCGATGCGTTCGGCCTCGTGTTCGAGCACGCATTCAGCGGCCGGGCAGCAGCGGGCGGCGCCGTCGGATACACGATCGGACAGGCGATCCGACATGGCCTTTCCCACGGCGTGTTCTCGAACGAGTCAGGCCTCGGAACCGGAGGCATCGCGGCGGCGGCGGCGCAAACCCGGGAACCGGTTCGGCAGGCGCTGATCTCGATGACGCAGACGTTCATCGACACCCTCGTCGTGTGTACGCTCACCGGCATGGTGATCCTGGTCACGGGGGCTTGGGAGACGGGACTCGACGGCGCCACCCTGGCGCAGCAGGCGTTCTCCAGCGGCCTTCCCGGCGATTGGGGATCACGCGTGGTCGCCCTGTGCCTGACCTTTTTTGCCTTCAGCACGATCCTCGGCTGGTCTTACTACGGGGAGCGGAACCTGCAGTACCTGATAGGTGTGAAAGCGATCGTGCCCTACCGGCTGTTGTTCGTCGCCGTGACGGCAGTAGCCGCAGTGATCGAGCTCGAGATCGTGTGGGCAGTGTCGCACGTGATGAACGGCCTGATGGCAGTGCCGAACCTGATCGGACTCCTGCTGCTATCGGGGATCGTGCTGCGCGACACGCGCTCGTATTTCAGCCGTTTCGGGAAAGAGCCCCCGCAGACCTGACCTGTCCGCGGAGAACCGTGGCAGCTCGCTATCAGCCCTCGAACGCCCGGTAGTGTCCCAGGTCGAAGGCCCTGATACACAGGATGTCCCGGGACCGGAACCCGATCGTACCGAGGCTGGCACCCTCGTCCGGGACCTTCCGCTCGGCGTACTCGACATAGAAGTCGGCCGGATCGTCCGTGTCCCGCAGGAGCATGGCCCGCAGCCCCATCCGCTTAGCGTCTCCCACGGTCGTATCCGTCGAAAGCTCCACTACGTGCTCCAGCCAACGGTCGGGCATAGCCAACCGCACCGTGACCGTGCCGGCAGAGCCCACGGGCCCTGCGGTGTCTCCGGAGGCCGCCTCACTCATACGTGCTCCAACGTGTACAGGAACCGTTTCGTGACGTCCGTGACGTCGAGTCCGACTACCCGGTCGGTCTCGGCGTGTACGTTCGTGTGCCCGTGCTCCCGGTCGACCCGGATCGCCGCAGTCCCGATGTCGCCCTCGAAACGCACCGCGTCCGCCGTCTCGTCAGCGACCTCGAGGAGCGTGTGGGCGGCGAAGAACTCCCTGGCCCGCCGGATCACATCTTCCGGCGAAACGTGGGTCATGACGAGATATCGCATCGAGCAGGCTCGCTGGTAAATGGACCGGGTCCGTCCTCGCCCGGTGCGACGCCTCCGCCGACCGGAGCGTCAACTTCGGACTACCCGCCGGCCCCGTCAACCTCGAGGGGCGGCTCTCCCGAGGCCGCTTGCCCGACGGCATGAACCGCAGGATCTTGGGCGGATCCACTGCGTCAGGACGACGCCCGGGCGAACCCCCGATCCAGTTGAAGCCAGCATGAGACAGTCCACCGAGTTCGGCCGATTCTTCCTTCCCGGTCCCACCGAGGTCCGGCCGGAAGTGCTCGCGGCGATGGTCCGGCCCGTGATCGGACATCGGGGGCCGGACATGGAGCGACTCCTCGGTGGCATGGACGCGGCGCTCCGCCTGCTGTTTCGCACCACGCGGCCCGTGTACGTCTCGACATCGTCTGCCACCGGATTCATGGAAGCAGCGATCACCAACCTGAGCAAGCGCAGGATTCTCTGCCTGGTGGGTGGGGCCTTCGGCGGAAGGTTTCACCAGATAGCTAAGCGCTGTGGACGCCCGGCGGATACCCTCGACGTGGAGTGGGGCAGCCCGCACACGCCGGAGCTCCTCCGGCGCGCGCTGGAGGCCGAACAGGGGAGGTACGACCTGGTGACGGTGGTGCACTCCGAGACCTCGACCGGAGTCCTCAACCCCGTGGGCGAACTGGCGGCCGTCACCCGGGCCTACGAAGACGTGCTGATCGCGGTGGATGGCGTGACATCCGTGGGCGGCGCCCCGGTCGAGTTCGATGAATGGGATCTCGATTTCCTTCTGACGGGCTCGCAGAAGGCGCTGGCTCTTCCCCCGGGCCTGGCTCTGGCAGCGGCCTCCTCGCGGGCATTGCAGCGGGCGGACGAGATCGAGGCTCGAAGCTACTACTTCGACCTGCTCGAGTTCGAGCGCCGGGCTCCGGCGTTCCAGACGACGAACACACCGGCCGTCAATCTGTTCTACGCCCTCGAACTGCAGCTCGAGCGAATCATGAGCGAGGGGCTTGAGAACCGCTGGGCCCGGCATCGGGAAATGGCCGAGCGAACGTGGACCTGGGTGGACGACCTGGCGACTCGAACCGGCCGGGAGTTCTCCGTGCTGGCGTCCGAGGAGTATCGCTCCCCGACCGTTACCTCGGTGGTACTTCCCGCAGGTCTGTCCGGCCCGGCGATCGTCGCGGGCGCGGCCGCCCGCGGCTTCACTCTTGCCCCCGGGTACGGGAAACTGAAGCCTTCGACCATCCGGATCGGTCATATGGGCGATCACACGCCGGCGGAGTTGGACGACTTGCTTGCGGCTCTGGACGACGTAATCGAGGACGGAATGGACGCATCGTGATGACTGACAAGCCGAGAGTAGTGCTCGCGGATTCTCTCGCCGCGGAGGGCGTGGCGATCCTCGAAGCCGATCGCCGCCTCCAGGTGGACGACTATTCGGCTCGAAGCCGGACTGAGCTCGAGACGGGGCTCCCGGGGGCGACCGGGCTGATCGTGCGCAGCGGAACGCAGGCCGACGCCGCGCTGATAGCGGCGGGCGATAGCCTCAAGGTCGTGGGGCGGGCCGGCGTCGGGCTCGACAACATAGACGTAGATGCGGCAACCCGAAGGGGTGTCGCCGTGATGAACGCTCCGGCCGGAAACACCGTTTCGACGGCCGAGCTCGCCTTCGCTCTGCTGCTGTCTGCGGTCCGACGCATCCCTGCGGCGGATCGGTCGCTGCGCGCCGGAGAGTGGGACCGCAAGGCGTTCCGGGGCGCGCAGCTGTCCGGAAAGACGCTCGGTGTCATCGGCGCCGGCCGAATCGGTGCAGAGGTCATCCAACGCGCACGGGCGTTCGGCATGAAGGTCATGGTGGCAGATCCGTACATGACCGAGGAGCGGGCCCAAGACCTGTATGTCGAGCTCGTGGAGCTGGACGACATGCTTCCCCAGGTGGATTTCCTGACCCTTCACGTACCGCTGACGAGGGAGACGGAGGGTCTGCTCGATGCCGAGCGGATCGGACGCCTCCAGCCCCACGCCGTGCTGGTGAACGCCGCTCGCGGCGGGATCCTGGACGAAGCGGCGCTGGCGGCCGCTCTGCGGGAAGAGCGGCTGGCCGCCGCGGCGCTGGACGTTTACGCCGAGGAACCGCTGCCGGCCGACCATCCCCTGCGGGATGCTCCCAACCTGCTGCTCACGCCTCACCTGGGGGCCGCGACCCACGATGCCCAGCGGGAAGTGGCGATGGAAATTGCGGCCTCGGTCCGGGCTGCGCTGCTGGACGGCGACTACAGCGCAGCCGTCAACATGCCGCCGTACGACCGGGGTGAT
>CAZRRU010000014.1:0-7383 GCA_964602635.1 uncultured Gemmatimonadota bacterium
GCCTCCGCCAACTCCTGACGGATCAGCTGCAGACGAGACTCGAGCTCCGCCAGCTCGCCGCGCCGGCGCAGCGCCCCCGCGCCGGCAGTCGGCCGCCCGAGACGAACCACCCCACGCTCGTCCTGACCTGACCCGTCGGTAGCCACCCAGGCACCATCGCGCGGTCCGAGCTGGTCGTCCGGGCTGACCTCGACGTCACCCAGCAGGAACCCTGCCCATTGCCCCCCTGGACCGCTGAGTTTCACCAGGCCGGCGAGTCCCCCCTCCGGCCTGGCCCTCGAAGTCCGCGGACCCGGATCGACGGGCAGGAGCACGATTCCTTCGTCTGCGTCCCGCCCCTCCAGCCACCCGCGCACGACCCGGACCGTCTTCCAGTCCCGCACCAGTACCGCGTTGAGCAGAGAACCGAGGTGTGACTCCACCGCGGGTCGAAGTTCCCGAGGAGCATCGAGCGAGTCGGCGAGGACCCCGATGACGCCCTCGCCGGGGCCCAGCTCTTCGAACAGGTCCGCCACTACGGGCGGAAGATCCCTGCCCTCGGACAGCATCGAGGCCAGTCCTGAGGCCACGGCGCCGGTGGACGCCACCTCGCTCTCCAGGGCACCGAGGCGATCCCGCTCTCTTCGCAGCCTCTCACGCATGTCCTGTTCGGCGGAACGGGCCTCGGCGACCCGCGTCTGCAGTGCCGCGTGAGTCGCCCTTTCGTTCTCGACGACCGAATCGAGATCGGACAACTGGCGATCGGCAGCCACGACTGCCCCGCCGAGGACCGCCAGTTCCTCGGCACGCCGCTCAATCTCTCGCTCCCACTCGCGGGTCCGCTCACGGATCGCCTCTCCTTCGGCATCCAGCGCTCCGGCATCCCGGATCACCTGCGCGAGGGATGCCAGGGCGTTCTGCTCCCGGCCCTCGACCTCTTGCCTGCCCGCCCGGAGCCGCTCCACGGAGGCTTCGAGAGCGTCCATTCCTTTGGCGCGGTCCGTAAGCTTCGCGCCTGCGCCCTCGATCTCGGCCTGTAGCCTGGCCGACTCGGCGTGCAGCGAGACCCGGCGTTCCCTGATCTCCTCGAGCTCCGCCTGTAAGGCTGTCGTTCTCGCCTCGGCGGCGGAGACCCTCTCGCCAGCCAGCAGCCGCTCCCGCTCCAGCCCTTCCGCCTTCGCGCGCGTGTTCTCGAGTTCTGTCGCGACCTCGGAGCGCTCGCGCTCACGTTCCACGATGCGGAGCCGCAGGTCCTCCGCCTCGGTCTCTCGCTGGCGAAGATGGGCTTCCTTCTCGGGCTGTTGCCGCTTGAGACCCCGCAACTCATCCTCGGCCTCCGTCAGCCGGGATTCCATCGAGCGGAGATGCACATCAGCCACGGCTACCTCGAGCTGTAGCCTTCTCTCTCTGAGCTCCTCGTACTTGCGAGCCCGCCCACGCTGACGTCCCAGAGACCTGACCTTGCTCCGGACCTCGCCCAGCACGTCCTCCAGGCGGTCCAGGTCGTGCTCCGCCTGGTCGAGCCGGCGCAGTGCCGTACGCCGCCGGTCCTTGTAGCGGCCAACCTCCGCCGCCTCGTCGAACAGGGAGCGCCTCTCCTCAGCCCGGTCCGACAGGATGGCGTCGATCATCCTCGACTCGATGATCGAATAGGCGTTCGCACCCAGTCCCGTGTCCCGGCACAGGTCGTGCACGTCCTTCAGCCGGCAGCTCACTCCGTTCAACTGGTAGTCGGAATCGCCCCCACGAAGAACGGTCCGGCCGATCACGACCTCCGGGTGGGACACGGCCAGGATCCCGTCCTCGTTCGCCAGAGCGAGCTCCACCTCGGCACGCTGAATCGGCTTCCGCTGCGACGTGCCCTGGAAGATGGCTTCCTCCATCCGGCTGCCACGGATGGCCGTCGGACGCTGCTCGCCGAGCACCCAGCGCAACGCGTCGGAGATATTGGACTTGCCGCACCCGTTGGGACCAACGATCGCGGTGATGCCTTCGTGAAAGTCGATCTCCGTCCTGTCGGCGAACGACTTGAACCCGTGCAGGGTGACCGACTTGATCTTCACCTGGGTTCACCCCTCCTCGTCACGAGCGTGGCCGCCTGTCCTGAAGCCGATAGCAGTGAGTCTGCCGGGGCGGCAGCTGCCTCCGACTCGAACGCCCCGGAATAGAGCCGGTAGATCGCCGCGGTAGTGTCTCCGACCGCAAGCACATAAGCCGGGACCCCCGAACCGTGCAAGCGCTCGAGCGCCGCGTCCGCCTCTTCCTCGGTCGACAAATCCTGGAGAGCCAAGGCCAGCCTGACCGGACGCATATCCCACTCGCGCTCCCGTTCCTTGCCCCCCTGTTCCACCATCCGGGTCATCAGGTTGCCCGCCTGCTCACGGTCCTCGAGCGCTCCAGCGAACACCCGGTAGTACAAACGACCCCGGATGGGCGTCGGCGCGACGAACACCAGGCCGCCCAGCTCGATCAGCTCGTCCCGCTTGGCGGCTGCGTCCTCGTAGGTGACGTAGCTGGCGACGAGGACCGAATACGGAAGGACGACTCCAACCGCGACGCCCGTATCCGGAGGCGTGGGAGGGTCCTCGACAGGAGCGTCGATCACGACGGGTGCGGCGCCCGGGCCAGCCGCCGGTGCGCCCTGGCCTGCCTCTGCGCCCTCGTCACCCCCACGCCCCGGGCGTGACCCATCCGCAATCGGGGACTCGACCGGAGAAATGAAGTCATCCTCGAACGCCGGCCAGCCCGAGAGTCCCTGCCACACCAGCCACACCACCAGAACCGCGACGATCCACACGATGGCCACGCCCCCCGCACCGCGGGGGAGTCCTCGCTTCCGCACATCCTCGATCAGGCGCCCGAAGCTTCCCCGCGGTCTGCTCCTGGAGGCGGTCGAGTCTCCGGCGCCCCCCACCCCGGCACGCTGCCTCACATCAGCCACGAGTCGATCGAGCCGCCCGGGCAGTCCGCCCCGGGCACCGGCAGCGATCACCGGAGTGCCACTCGGCCTGGAAAATCCCCCGGAGCCTGCTCGACCGGAGACCGTCTCGGAGGGCGGCGAATGAGCCACGGCCTCTCGTTCGACCCGCGCCAGGAACCCTACCTGCGCCTGAACATCCGCCGGGACGGCGATCTTCCCCAGTACGACGATCCCGTCGAACTCGAGCCCCGAGCCTTCCTCTGCCCCGGCGAACAGGGGCGGAAGATCGTTCTCTTCAACGTGCAGAAGGAGCGTGCCGCCACGCCCGGCAGCAGCCACCATGTGTCGAAACGCGGGAAGTCTGCAGAGATCGCCCATGCCGGGCTGGGATCGACCCGCCGGGACGAAGATGAACGACCTGCCCTGAGGAGTGAGAGCTACTTCGCTCATCCGGCGACGTCCAACGACGGCGTCGCCCAGCCCCGGTCGTTCATCGACTCCGAGCGAACCGTCGGGGCCCGCCACACCCGCCACCGTGTTTACGAACAGGGTGCGCGGCCGGTGGCGAGCCACCATTTCCGCCACCTCGACAGCCGCTGAGCCTCCCATACCGGAGCCGGAAGATCCGCTCACGAGGACGATCCGGCGGGCCGCATCGGGCAACCATGTCGGCGCCCCCGAGGCTGACGAGTTCTCGATGGTCTGACTCACTCGATCAAATCGACTCATCTTCTGGACGTCCCCGGGCTCCTACCTCGGTTACCCAGGCCTCCAGGCGCCGTTCTCGCAGCAACTGCCGGGCAGCGGCCTCCGCCTCCGACCGCGAGCCATAGGGACCGACCAGCCCCCTGTACCAGGTCCGACCGGCTTCGTCCGGGAAACTCTGAATCTGGGTCGCGAACCCGGAGTCCTGGAGAGACTGGACCAGGGTCTGGATGCCCTCGGCCTGCCGGGCGGAGCCGACGATCGCATAGAAGCCCGCCGGAGGCCCTGACGCGGCCTCTGAACTCGTTACGGGACTGGGACTTGGCGCTACGACTTGCTGCTCTGTCGGCGTCGCTGGATCGACGCTCGAATCCGGTTCTCCAGCGGGGCTGCGGACGACCTCTCTGGCCAGCCGGTCCGCGGTGACGACCGCCTCGACCGGGTTCCAGTGCACCGCCATCCACCATCTGTCCGATTCCGCGTCTTCGAGGACCTCCACCGCGCGCGTCACGGGGTCCACCACGAGCATGCTGCCGTCCGCTGCCCCGACCACCCTCCCGTCCGGCAGGCCCACCGGCAGGTCTGCACGCCAGCTGGTTGGCACTTGACGCAGAGCTCCTCCCGCCACCGGAATCCTCGCAGCGCGCCCATCCTGCTCAACCAGTATCCCCTCGCCAAACAGGCTGGGACGCACGGACTTGGCGGGACTCGCAAGCTCGGAGAGCACCCTGCTGGTGAGGTTGAACCGGTTGACGGCCGCCAGGCGCGGCGGATCGTCCAGGGCTACATAGACCTCGTGAGTGGACGGGGACGTGGCCAGCGCCAGCACGGATCCCCCGAGGTCCAGCTCGCCCGCCGACTCGATCGGCGACACCGTCAACACGGTCAGACCGCGACCCGCCTCCGAGGTCAAGACGGCACGGCGACCCCACGCCGTCACGATACCCGGCGATCGCACCGACGCTGCACCGGTCTCCGCAGGCTCGTCCTCGCCGTGCCGGAGCAGCCACAGAGAGGGACGTCCACCCGCGTCCGCCACTGCGATGAGCACGCCTCCCTCTGCCGGGGCCGCCCACGACACCTCCTCTTCCAGTCCGTAGGCCCACACCCCGTCCCGTCCGACCTCCAGCAGTGATCCGTGAGGAGACAGGTACAGCCCCACTGACGCATCACCCATCCAGACGGCCTGCGGCGCCACCTCTCCTGCCCGCACGAGAGCATCGGATGGAGCATCGTACGTATGCACGACGCCCTCCGCAGAGCGAAGAATGATCCGGCCTCCCGGTAGCGCGTGGGCCTCCACGGAAGCCGGAAGCTCGGTGCCACCCGTCCACACCACGCGTTGCGGATCGGACAGGTCCCTGATCTCAGCGACCCCACCGGCATGTGGCACGCTGAGCAGGCTCCACTGGCTGACGGTCGTACCTACTACGAGGTCGACGCCTCGCAGGGCAGGCTCCGGTCGCTGCGCCTCCGGCCCCGGCGAGCTATCGCAGGCAGCCGCCAGCAACACCATCGATACGGCCCGGCCAAACCGGACTGTACCGCACATCACAGTCAAAATGGGCTTCAATGCTCCTCTTTCCCCGGCGGCACGCGCCTTCCCTTCACCGACGATCGCCAACATGAGGAGCCGCGAAACGGGTGGCAAGAATCGGGGTCGTTCCCGATGATCAGAACATCTCCCCGAACGCGACAGTCCACATCCCGTTGTTGAACGCCCGTCCCCTGTCACGTGGGACGGTATAGTCGACCCTGAGTATGGCGAAGAACAGGTTCATCCGCAGGCTGGCGCCGTAGCTGGTGAGCGGCTCCCTGTACAGAACTAGATCCTGGCCTGGCGCGCGGTCCCACACCAGGGTCGTGAGTCCGGGTGTGAACGCCACGCCCACGTCGAAGAAGACCGCCATCTCGAGAGCCGGAAAATTCAGTGGCAGCCAATCGTCCTTGAGCGGGTTGAGAAGGGGCACACGGAGCTCTGTATTCAGCAGGAGTGTACTCGATCCGATGACCTCACGCTGGGCGGGGCAGAACAGATCGAAATCGCTTCGAGACTGTGAAGCGGCGCACTCGATCGGGCCGTAGGAGTCGGGCCCATACCCTCTCAAGTAATAGGGTCCCCCCCACGTGAGCTCGAAGTCTTCGGCGTCCCGGGCTCCTGCCACGTTGAACCGGGTGAAGGACAGGGCCCTCTGCGCGAAATTGAGGCCCAGGGGAAGCGGCAGGTAGTATCGATAGTCGACGAGGACGTCTGCCATGTTCAGGTCGCCCACGGACGTGGCCGCGCTGATCCGCACGCGCTGTCCCGCGAATGGTCCGGTGAACCCCGGCAAGGAGTTGTCGAACACGTACGCTATCCCGGGCTTGAAGAAGATCCGGGTGGGCCCGTCGAGCGTGATCGAGAAGCCCTCGAGGGTGGTCCGGTTGATTCCCTGGAAGATCAGGTCCTGCTGGATGCTGGACATGCTCAGCGAAAGGTCGAACCGTGCGAAGGAGCTCAGGGGGTACTGGGCCATCGTTTCGACCGACCGGAACTGGTCGCGCTCGAACACGTTGAATTCTCCAACGTCTCCCGACAGACCCGGAATCTCTCCAAACCGTGTTCCGATGAAACGGAAGAACGGGTATTGGTGGAACGCGACTCCGAAGTTGAGCCGATTCTTCAGATAGGCGTACGAAGTGTAGATCTGTGCGTTGTCGAACGAGCCCTGGATCGCCGCCGCGATGATCATGTTGTGGTTGCCGAGCATGTCGGAGAGGGCCACGAAGGAACTGGCGTAGATGCCGTTCCCGTAGAAGCCGCCGGCCTGCGCACCGAAGGTCGGTCGCCCCACGTAATCAGGTGAGAGACTGACCGTGTAGTCCCGGAACGCCAGAGTGGCCGTATCCGGGAGCGAGAGACTGGCACTGTCGAGCAGGGCGGCGATGGATAGAGCGGCCTCGGAAGGGCGGGTCGGATCGTCCGCCGCCACGGAATCGAGGCCGAAGTCCGAGCGGCGGAAACCCTGCTCCGTGAGATAGAAGGACGACGGAGCATCAGAGTCAGCCACCGCCCCCTCGCTGGGAGGTCTTTCCACCATGCGCGGCAGGCCGACCTGCCCGGCAGCCGTAACAGTCGGGCCGTAGGATTTCGGCGGGACGAGATCGCGTGGGTGGTCCACCGTGTAGATGTTGAAACCGGCCTCTTCGAAATACGAGAACGCGATCCTGTCTGCCTGGCGCGCCCACGTCAGTCCGGGGCTCGTCAGCAGGGCACCCTCTCCCATGACGCCGGTCAGGACGTCGGTGAGCCTCCGAACATTCTGACTCGACAGATCGTAAAGGTAGATGTTGAACACGCCGGAGCGGGTCGACAGGAATGCGATCGACTCGCCTTCCGGCGACCACACGGGATTGATGTTCGTACCACCGCCCTCATCGGGTAGCACCTGGACCTGCCCCGCTTCGAAGTCGTACAGGGCCAGGCGCAACTCGCCGAACACCAGGAGATCGAAGTCCGTGTCCGGGCTCTCGTCCGTCACGAGCGCGAGCGTGCGACCGTCCGGCGACCAGGCGGGGTGCAGCCTCGCGTACTTGTCCGCGGTGAGCTGTCGAAGCTCATCGGTCAGCACCTCCCACACGTACAGGTTGCTGATGCCGCCGAGGAGTCCGGTGAACGCGATCCTCTTCCCGTCGGGTGACCACGTGGGGTTCTGGATTCCATTCAGCGGAGGCTCCCACGTCCGAACGATGCGACCGCTTCGGACGTCGATGACGTGAATGGCGTCCCGGCCTCCGGC
>CAZRRU010000015.1:0-6795 GCA_964602635.1 uncultured Gemmatimonadota bacterium
AGGCTGTTGATGACGAGCCACCCCCGGGCGGCGGTCTCCCGATCGTTCCATTCGAAAACGATCTCGGGCGCCGCCCGGAAGTACTCCTGGTAGCTCTTCCAGACCTTTCCGTCTCTCGCGTCAGCGCCTGCCATTCACTCCGGCCGGGCTTCGCGGGACGCGGATCAGCCTTCGACCGCTTCCCACTCGTTGTTGGATCGATCCAGATCCGGGTAGTTGCCGTCCGCGTCGATCGTGATCTTCCTCAGATCGCCCGACGTGGCGACGCTACCGGTCGTCGTGCGCGTTCCGGCCCATACCGAGGGCGGCCACACGACCGTATCCGAGGATCCGTCGGCGTACTCGAGCGTCATCTCCACCGGCATCACGCCGCTGGACAGGTTCGATACCGTGACCTCGGCGGAGCCGGCTCCCGGCACCACATGGTCGATGGCCTAGTCGAGCGTCGCCGTCCCGTAGAACCACGGCTGCCAGAACCAATCCAGGTCCGCTCCCGCCGTCTCCGACATCATGGCGAAGAAGTCCCACGGCATCGGGTGCTTGAACGCCCACGTCGCCGCGTAGTCCTTGTAGAACGCGTCGAACTTCTCCTGGCCGACCATGTGCCGCAGGGTATGTAGCATCATGCCGGGCTTGCCGTAGGCGGCGATGTTCTGGCCGAACATGTGCTCGGCATGGTCCGCGTGACCCATGATGGGCTCCTGCATCTCCATCGCGACGACCATCTGGTAGCTCTGGTCGTCTCCGGGACGCGTCACCGGCGTGTCGTAGTAGTCGGCCATGGCCAGGGAGGTGTTGTACGTGGTCAACCCCTCGTCCATCCACGCGTATGCCATCTCCTTCGTGCCGATGATCATCGGCATCCAGAAGTGGCTGAGCTCGTGCGTGACCACACCGTTCAGGCCCCGGCCACTGGCCTGGTGCGTGATGAACGTGATCATCGGGTATTCCATCCCGCTCACTTCCGGCGGCCCCATGGCGGCGGTGGCCTGCGGGTATGGATACGGAAGGATGTAGTCGGAGAAGAACTCGATGGCGTGCTGCGCGTACTCGGTGGCCGGTGCCCAGTGATCCATTCTCGGATCGAACACGTTCTGGATCAGCACCCTGCCCTGCTCGTGCCCCGTCTCGGCGCCGGTGACGTGCCATACGTAGGTGCCGCCCGCTGCGATCGCGAAGTCACGCACCATCTCTGCTTCCAGGGTCCACGTGTGCCAGCCATCGGCCGACGGAAGCGTGGCGTTGCCCGCCTCCCTGTCCTCCACGCTCACGACCTTGACCACCGTGTCGAGCGCCGGAGCCGCCGCAAGGGTCGCGGCAGCTTCGGGCGTAAGGACTTGCTCGGGATTCGCCAGCATCCCGGTGCCGACGACCAGCCAGCCCTCGGGCACCGTGACGTCCACCGTGAAGTCGCCGTAGTCGGAGTAGAACTCGCCGCTGCCCAGGTAGGGCGACTGGTCCTGTCCGAACACGTCGTCGAATGCCGCGACCTGCGGATACCACTGGGCAAGCTGGAAGATCTCGTTGTTCAGGTGCCCCATTCGGAAACCACCGCTGCCCGGGACCGAGAACGACCACTCCACGTCGAGCTCGAGCACGCCGCCCGGCGCAAGCGGCTCGGGCAGCCAGACCCCGGCGAGCGTGCCGTCAATCCTGAAGCCCGGCTCCTGGGAGCCCTGTTGCTGACCGAAGGACCGCCGGGGCGGAAGCTCATCGAGGTCCACGCCGGCCACCGCTATGCGGTCGAGGGTCATGCCACCGGTGATCACGGTGCCGCGACCCCGCGGGGACCCTTCCTTGAACACGTTCTGGTACAGGTGAAGAACGATCACCGGCCGCTCGTACGGGCTGTCGTTCCGCACGGTGATTCTCTCGCTCGCGGTGACCAGAGCGGTCTCGGGCTCGATCTTCACGTCGATGTCGTAGTCCACCCACTGCTGCCAGTAGTCCGGGCCCGGCCGGCCGTCGGCCGTGCGGGTGCCCGCCTCCAGCGCCGCCAGGTATCCGTTCGGCGGCGCGACCGGGTTGAACACGGGATAATCGACGACCAGCCCTGAGCCGTCCGCCGGGTTCGCGTACTGCGCCACGGCGTGCGGCGCGTTCGCTGCCACTATCATCACCACCGCGATCGCGATGGCCGATCGACTCCACGTTCCCATCATGCTCCGCCTCCCATCATCCTCTACCTCCGTAACGTGATATCTCTGACGCCCGATGCCTACTCGTCAGTAAACAGGTATGGTCCCGGTCTCGCTGCATCGCGGGACGGCAACCTACTCGGGTATCTCGAGGTCCGTCCAGTTCAGAAGAGGCAGCAGCTGGTGCCTCCCCTCGTGCCTCCAGTCGGACGGCGGCCACGCCACCGTGCCGAACGGGGCGATTCGGCTCACACCCAGACGGGTGGCGAGTGCGGCGAGTTTCTGAAGCCCCTCGGAGCCCGAGTATCCGAGCGTCTGAATTCGCCCAGCGAGCGGTCGCAGAACTTCCTCCAGGCTGTCGAGGTCCGACACGTGATGAACCCAGACCACCCGAGGCAAGGACTCGGTCCGCGCGGCAGGACTCTCGGCCGCCAGGATCGTCCACGCCAGCGACTCTCCCGGTGTCACGGCCGCTGAGCCTCCGCCATCGTACCCGGCGAATTCGAATGCCGTGCGCGCCGACCGTATCGCGACGGCCTCCGCCGGCGTGGGCTCGGGGGGCGGGTGACGCCCGGTGTGCTCTTCCAGCGCACCGGCCAGGCCTTCCACGAACGGTGCCGTGGGCCCGCCCACCACATACACCAGCCTTGGAGACACGCACCCCTGCTGATCGTAGGCGCATACATCCCGGGCGAGCCCGGCGGCGGTCCCTGGCGAAGCGTCCGGAAGAATCACCCCGATGCCCGTTCGCGGTCCATACGAGACCACGTCCGTGTGGGCCGGCAGACTGCCGCGCACGGCCTCGACCGCCGCGTCACCGCCGTACACCACCGCCCTGCCCGCCCACCGGGCCCATTCCCGCCACGCGGCCGGGAAGTCGTCGCCCGCCCACCAAGTGGCGGCGATGCAGCGGCCCAGCAGCGGGTCCTCGTCGGCGAGAACGCGGGCGAACATCGGCAGGAGCCCGGGTTCCGCTTCGGGCAGCTTGCACAGGACGCCGGAGCGCACCACGAGGGCTCGTATCGTGGCGGTGATCGCTACCCCGGGCACGTTGCCAGCCAGTACCTGGAGCATCACGGGTGAACCGAGGGCTCGCCGGCTCCGGTGACCGGGGCCGGCCCACTCCTCGTCCGGGACGAAACCGTCCAGCACGGCCGGTCCGCCGAGCTCCGACTGCACCAGGCCCATGAGCGCCTCGGCCGTCCACGTGCTGGCCATTCCATCCAGCGTCTCCCCGACCAGGCGCTCGTCCCACCCGAGCTCGGCACGCAGGAGCTGCCGCGCAGCGGCGCCCTCCGGTGCGTCGCTTGCCAGCCTGGCGGCCGCCGCGGCGATCGACCGAATGACCTGCTCACTCGTTCGGGCGGAGCGCGCCTCGAGGGCGGAGTTCCGCACGGCCTGCGCCACGGCCCCAGCCTGCAGACCGGAAAGCGCGGGTGCGCGGAACCTGGCGCCGCCGGGCGTCTGGCTCTCCAGCCATTCCGTCGGCTCGGATTCGAGGCCCGGGAGATGCCATGCCTCAAGCACGTTCCTGTGCCTCCAGAAGCTCGGCCGTGGCCAGCGAGCACCCGCGCGGTGACGCACCGGCCGTCCGGCCCATCCATTCGATTCCCTCACCCACGATCCGCCCCCGGTCTTCCGTCAGCACGGCACAGACGCTTCCGAGGTTGGCGAGGTCGTAGTGGCACAGAATCCCCACCTCGCCGTCGGGAAGCTCCTCCAGGGTGATGGGGTCGAGGACTCTCGACCTCAGCCACGGGGGCCCGAGCAGCGGACACGGCGGATCACCGTAGCCGTAGCGTTGCGACAGGAGCTCGGTCATGCCGAACTCGTTGACGAGGGCGTCCTCGGCGAGACCCAGTCGGTCGATCAGGCCGCGAACGACGTTGGAACGCTCCAGTCCCGGGCGCCCTTTCACCCCGCCCGTGTCCATGACGGCGGAGCCTGTCGGGAGGCGTACCGCCCGCGACCTGCCGTCTTCCAGTCGATCGAGCCAGCCGGCGAAGCCGAGCGTGGTGCCGATAATGCACAGGGGTCGTCCCGATCGTGCGGACTCGCTCACCTCTCCGTCGAGAAGCTCCCAGTCGATTCCATCCCGCAACGCCACGCCGATCCCGTCTCCCGAACCGAGTCCGGCCCTTACGTCGTCCAGCATCCAACCGAGCGAGGAATCGCCGTCGAACGTAAAGGTAGGAGGTAAAGTTACTATTCTGGCTGACTCGCGGCCTCGCAAGACGAAATGGCTGAAGCCGGCCCTGAGCGATGCCCGGTACAACTCTGGAGACCGGACCAGGTGGCGTCCCCGGGCCGCGGGACCCCGCGTGGTGCCGCTCGTCAGGAAACTCAGCGCCGATCCGGCCGCAGCAACAGGGCCCACGACCAGGTCCACGACCCTGAAGGCCGTGGTCGGAACGGCTACCGCCTCCCGCCACCCCACGACGTCGCCGGGAGTGACGCCCCTCGCCTCGCAGTACTTCCGGTACGGTTCGTTTCCCTCGAACTGCAGGCGGAACGCCCGACTGGCCCAGGCGTCGAGCGCGGGTTCGTCCCACGAATCGACGCCCCCGCTCCAGGCATCGAAGGCGGCGATCAGCTCGGCCGACAGGAGATCGAACGCGTCGGAGTCCGGCACGTGCTGCGTGGTCATCGGCGGAATGTGGAGGCGGAAATCCGGGGCGACAAGCGGAGGACGCCCCTGAGCGTTCAGCGCGCGTCCAGGTTTCCGGTGTGTGTGGCGCCTTTACGTATCCACTTTACTTCAATCGTACCGCCCGGGCCAGCCGCCGCCAGTGCCTGACGTAACACCCCTATGCTACTGCACTTGGCATCGGCAACCTCGACGACCACATCTCCGTCCTCGAGGCCCATCCGATCGGCCGGCGTATCGCGCAGGACGCGCAGGACCAGCAGACCCTCGTCGGCGCCATCGAAGTACTCTGCCAGGCCGCCGCTCAGCTCCCTGAACTCGGCCCCTGCTACGCGTAGGTCGGAGAAAAGGAGCGTTCGAAGCTGCCCCGGCACGGGGCGGGTCGTCGTGCGGTACGCCCACGCGCCGCCGGGATCGGCCTCGGAGGTCACGAAGACCGAGACCCCGAGCGAGTCCGCCTCCAGCATCTCGACGTGGCCACGCAGGCGGACCAGGGAATCGAGATGCACCCTGGCCGAATGGAACGCGGAGTCGCGCACCCTTACCAGGCGGCGTGCGAGCTCCTCGTTCTCCCAGACGTAGCGGGGAAAGTCCGCACCCTCCGGCAGATCCGCGGCGGGTGACACCTGGACCTCGAACCTTCCGTCGGAGTCCTTGTGGAAGAAGACGAAGTCGTTTCCGCGGGCCCGCAGGGAGTCCAGACGAACCGCTACTTCGCCCAATCGCCCGCGCACGGATGGTATTCGAACCACCCGCACTTCGTGCGGCGGTCCCTCTACGAGCTCGCCGGGAGGACCGAAGAACATGGTCCGCACGTCCACGAAGGGCTCCGCGGCCCTGAGCTCGGGCGTGACCTCGATCACCTGCCGGCCGGAGTCCCGGCCCAGCTCCAGCTGCACCGCCACGCCCACCTCGAGATCGAGAAGCAGGGCTCGTCCGGCGACCCGGGTGACATCAAGGCCGTTTACGGACAGCAGGGTGTCCCGCGCCTGCACTCCGGCGATGTCCGCCGGGCCGTCCACCATCACTGAGGTGACCACGGGGGGTCGATCGCATACGGTTTCCGCGGTCGGCGGGGCCTCGCAGCGCTCTTCGAGAAGGACCCCGATGCGCGCCTTCTCCTCGGACACCCAGCTAGTTTCGGGCTCCTGGCCCGGTAGCGTGCCGTTCGTCACGGCCAGCCACAGTACAAGCAGCCCGAGACCCCGCCAGCCGGTCTTGAGTCCCGTATCGATGTGCAACGTATTCATCTCATATCCCCACGCCGCTCGTCAACGACCGTGTCTCGTGTCTCAATACTCCGCCGCGGTCATGCGCAGCGTCTGGTCCAGCTGACCCGCGAGATCATCGCGCTCGTCCACCAGCTGAAACAGGAAGTTGTTGACCACGGGGTCCTCCGGAGCTTCACGCAATGCGTCCCGCGATGCCTCGATCATCGCATCCAGGTGCGTGATCCGCTCGGCGACCGCCTCGGGGTCCGCCTGCCGCCCGCCGGACTCGCCGGGGCCCTCGCGCAGGTGCTGCAAGTCCGCCACCGTTCGCAGGTAGGCATCGGCCGGCTCGAGGGCTGTCGCCACGGCCGGGACGGGTTGCGCCTCGTCGGAGCTTACGTTGATCCGCTGACCTACCATGAGCCCCGCCGCGAACAGGGCGACGACGGCCGCCGCTTGCAGGGGCCGGCCCAGCGCTCTGCGCCACGCGGGTTTCGCCAACGGCCGCACGGCCGGCTCTCCCACGGGCGTCACCCCCAACGATTCCTGGACCGCGTCCCACTCGCCAACTGGCGGCTCCAGGTCCGTGAGACCCGACAACGCCATTCGCATCCGGCTCATCTGCTCGTACTCGCGGGCGCACTCCGGGCATGCCGCGATATGCTCGAGGCCGCCGGGAACGCCCTCCGGGTCATCCAGCAGGGCCGAGATCCGTTCTCTGTTCAAGTGATCAGGCATGATTACCCGCTTCGTTTCTCTCTCGGACCGGTGACAGCATGTCGCGCATGCGGGCCCGGGC
>CAZRRU010000016.1:0-4830 GCA_964602635.1 uncultured Gemmatimonadota bacterium
TCGATCATCGGGTGCGGAAGGCCCTCCGCGAGCTCGATGGCACCGAGCGTCTCCAGTGCACGATCCGCCGGGGCGCCGAACAATGCGATCTTCGAGCCGATCACGCCCCCATCGTCGAACGCCGGCGCGACATAGCGTTCCTTGCCCCAGTTCTCGATCACCCGGTCGGTGGATCGGTCGCGCGTGTAGGCCTGGAGCGTGCTCCCGAAGTCCTCGGGCTTCGCTGCCTCCACCCGATACAGGACGTAGCGGCTCTTCTCCCCGTCGAGGTCGCTGAAGTCACCCGATTCGAAGAGATCGACCTGGGGCGGGAAGTCGTTGTCCCGCCACGGAAGCCCGCCCAGCGTCTTCGGATTGAGGGACTGGATACCGATGGAGAAGTCGGCATTCCGTACCACGCCCACGGTCTCCCCGATCGTCTCCGAGATCGTCGTGGCGTAGGGCCCCCAGACGATGAGCTCGACGGGCGCGTCCGAGTCCAGCCCGGTCAGATCGAGATGCAGGTGAGTCTCGTACTCCGAGACCCCAACGTGCACCCGCGCGCCATTGGGATAGGAAAGCGAGGCGATACTCGCGTCCGCATCCCACGTCAGGGCAGTCGGCGGGTGCAGTACACCGCCTACCTGCAGGGAGAGGAGTGGGGACGGTACTTCGCGCTCCCAGTAGTCGATTCCGGTAGACTCGTCAGCCAGGCCAACCACGTGACCCGTCTCGTCCACCGAGACGCGCATGTCCCCAGCCTTCCACTCGGCGCCCCCGCTCGGTCCGCAGCCAAGAGCCAGTCCGACCAGAACCGTCACGCAAGCGCTCAGCGCGCGAATCAACACGGCTGTTTCCTCCTCAGTCGGCGGCTTCCGGATCTTGCGGTCGAATGAAGATCGGGAACACTGCCGGTGGTGGGAAGGGGCCGAGCGTCGACCGCCGGGGGGTTCGCCGGGCGCGGGGACTCGTGAGAAACATCGCACCGCCCCGAAGCGTAGAAAGTTGGACACGGGGCACCAGCAAGCTGCGTGCGGTCCCATACACTGCGACGGAGGACGGGATGTCAGGACGGATGCGACGGACGGTTATTGCGGGCGCGGCAGGCGGCGCGGCGTTGCTGATTCTGGGAACCACGGCCGCTCTCGGGCAGAGCGGCGACGGCCCCGCGACTCTCTCCTACGAGGTCGACCTGAACGACAGGGCCGACGACCTGTTTCACGTCCGGATGCTGGTGTCGGACCTCGGTCCGGACAACGCGATTCTCCAGTTCGCTTCCACGGCTCCCGGCACGTACCAGGTCATGGACATCGGCAGATACGTCCGGGAACTCGGTGCGTTCACGGCGAGTGGGACGGCGGTTCCGGTGGAGCAGATCTCCACCAACCAGTGGCGGCTCTCCGATCCCACCTCGGTAGCTGAGATCCGGTATTCGATCGCCGAGACTTGGGACACTCCGGTGGACGAGCACGAGGTTTACCCGATGGCCGGGACCTCGATCGAGGATGATCACGTGCTGATCAACGCGCACGCGGTGTTCCCGTTCCCCCAGGGAATGCAGGACGCTCCCATCGAACTTCGTCTCGAGTACCCGGCCGAGTGGCAGGTCGGGACGCCCCTCGACGCGAACGAAGATGGGACGTTCCTGGCCGACGACTACGATCACTTCGTGGATTCCCCGATCCTGCTCGGGCGCCTGAGCTACGCCAGCACCACCGTGACAGGTGTGCCGGTGGAGATCTACACCTACTCGGTCACCGACAGGATCGAATCCGCCCAGCTCCTCGAGGCCATGGACCTGGTGCTGCAGGCGTCGGGCGAGTTCCTAGGCGAGCTCCCCGTGGACCGCTACACGTTCCTGTTCCACTTCGAGGGCAGGAATCCAAGGGCCGGCGCGTGGGAGCACTCGTACAGCTCCGAGTACGTGCTGCCGGAGGCCGACCTTTCGGGCCGATACGGCGACATGATTTCCGACATCGCGGCGCACGAGTTCTTCCACGTGGTGACCCCTCTTCACATACACAGCGAGATCATCGAGAACTTCGACTTCGAGACTCCGGTTCCCTCGGAGCACGTGTGGCTGTACGAGGGTGTGACGGAGTGGGCTTCGGACGCGATGCAGTTGCGGGCCGGCCTCAAGGACCCGGACCGGTACCTGGCCGACCAGGTGCAGAAGATCCGCTCCGACGAGGGCTTCTTCGACCAGGACTACAGTCTGTCGAAGCTCGCGCTGACGTCGTACACCGCGGAAGGCCAGGGCCAGTACCCCAACATCTACCAGCGCGGCGCCATCGTCGGCAGCCTACTCGATCTCCGGTTGCTCAAGCTGTCCGGCGGCGAGTACGGCCTTCAGGAACTCCTCCTGGAGCTGGCGGAACGCTACGGCGAGTCACGCCCGTTTCCGGAGGACGAGTTCTTCGACATCGTGACGGAGATGACCTATCCGGAGATCGGCGAGTTCTTCGAGTCATACGTGCGGGGAACCGAGCCGCTCCCGATCGACGAGTACTTCGGCTGGATCGGGATCACGCTGGAGCGGCGGGAGGACGGACGTGCGGTTCGCTTCGCGATCGATCCGGGGCCGTCGCCCGAGCAGCGGGCGCTGAGGGACGCCTGGGTGTCGAACCCCTAGGGAGTCTCAGCCATCCGGCTGGTACGTGTCGGCTGCTGGATCGTAGCCGTTCGGGAGTCCCAGCTCGTCCATGAGGGCCTGCATCCGCGGGTCTGCCCGGAGCGGATCGAGAGAAGGATCCACACCCGTGATTCCGGCCGACAGGCTGGTCTCCTCCGCGAAGGTCTCCAGCCAGTCCAGAGCTGTATCGTGGTCCCCGAACTTCGTGTAGAACGCCGCGATCTGCTGCAACGTGAGCACGCTGTCCGCGATCAGTGCTTCCACAGCGGCGCGGGCGCCGGCGAGAAGCTCGGCATCGACCGGCCCCCCGGCGAGAGCCGGGCCGAGGATGCGAGCCATCTCCGGATCGCTCGCTCCCATCACCCGGCCGAACTCGACCGCGTAGTCCCCGATCTGCTCGGCTGTGAGGCCCATCTGCTCGCCCCACATCATGAAAGCGGGTTGTGCGCCGGTCTCGTCGCCGCCAGCCGCGCCGGTCTCGTACTGCGCGCGGGACTCGGCCCACCGCCGGGCGACGGCCAGGGACAGTCCGAACGTCGAGTGGGACTGCGGCGAGAGCGGATCCTGCTCGAGCGCCAGCTGCTGATTCTCGATCGCCTCACGCACCCGTCCCTGCTGACGCAGCATGTCTCCAAGCGACGCCCGCGCCCAGGCATAGGACGGTTTGAGGGTCAGGGCCCGCTTGAGCGCCAGCTCCGCCGTCGTCCAGTCCCGGTGCGCTTCGAAGGCCAGTACGCCCCAGGAGGCCCAGCCCTCGGCCATGTCGGGATCGAGAAGCACGGCTCTCTGCGCGGCCATCTTGGCCCGGGGGACCAGCGTCTGCGCCCGCGCGTCCCGGTAGGCGAGACCGTCGATCGCGTCCGCGAGACCGCTCCACCCGAGCGCGAAGTTCGGGTCCAGTGCGACCGCCGCCTCGAGGTCGTCCACCGCTTCCCACAGCAACGGAACGTTTCGGGTATACCATTTCTGCCGGCCGGCTACGTACAGGTCGTACGCCTCCACGTTCGTGGTGCCGCCACGGTAGAGTGCCTGGGGCTCTCCTCCGAGCCGGGGCAGCATCGCTCCCACGATGGAGCGCGCGAGCTCCTCCTGAACGAGGAAGATGTCCGTGATGTCACGGTCGTACTCCCGCGACCACAGGTGGAAGCCCGTTTCGGCGTCGATCAGCTGGGCCGTGATCCTCACCCGGTCTTCCGATCGGCGCACGCTGCCCTCGACGACGGTCTCGACCCCCAGGGTATCGCCGATCGTTTGCAGGTCGAGGTTCTGGTCCCGCAGGGCGAAGGAAGACGTGCGGCCGGCCACCTTCAGGTCCTCGACACCGGCTAGCGCGTTGATCAGCTCCTCCGACAGCCCGTCGCCGAACGAGTCGTTCTCCGGGTCTCCGCTCAGGTTCGCGAACGGCAGGACGGCGATCGACTCGTAGGAGCGGACGCCGGGGCCGGTACGCGTCAGTGTCCACCAGGCACCGAGTCCGAGCAGCGCGACCCCGACGAGCGCCGCAACGCCGGCTGGCCAGCGACTGCGGCGAGGTTGGGCAGCGATCGCTTCGAGTTCGACGGTCTCCGCCGGATCCGTGGTCTTCAGCCCGTCCGGCGTCCTCTCGTACATCCACGCCAGCACGAGGGCGACCGGGAATCCAACCAGGGCAAACCAAACGACGAGAGTGACCGACCACTCGGGGAACGCGAGCCTTGGGAATACCAGGTCGGCTCCCTCGATGGCCACGAACGCGACCGTCCCATACAGCGCCGCGGCCCGAAAGACGCCGCGCCGCTTGAGCTTCGCCAGGAAGTGTTGATAGCCGGACGTGCCGCTCACCATGAGATCGGCTCCGCAGCGGGCGGCGGGTCGGGAATACCAAGTCCAGCGATGGCCTTGTCGAAGCGCGGCTCGCCGCGCAGGGTCTCCGTGACGAGCAAGGCGTTGAGGGCCGACAGGTCCACTCCGTCCATCTGCACTATTCGATCGACCTCGTCGAGAGCCTCATCACGAGCCCCGAGGAGCACCAGCCAATCGAGGAGCATATACGCTTGTGACTCTTCATGGTCCCGCCAGCCCATTATCGAAGCCACCGCCTCGTCGCGACGCATCGGATCGCGGAGGCCTGCAACGATGGCCGAAGCCGAGGTTTCGCCACCGCGAACTCCTGTCGATCGAGCGTACCGGCGGAGGCTCTCTTCGGCTTCGTCGAGGCGCCCGGTGACGGCCAGGCCGAG
>CAZRRU010000017.1:0-7231 GCA_964602635.1 uncultured Gemmatimonadota bacterium
TAGGAGGGCCGCCGACCTCGTAGCTGGCAGCCGGCGAACGGTCAGCGCCGCCCCGAGAACCGCCAGTCCGGCCAGGGTCAGGAACGCCACCCCCATCGCCGGATCGTCCAGCGGGCCGAGCCAGAAGTAGCGAACGCGCTCCGCGGTAAGGCGCGTGAACTCCCCCGGATGCGAGCCGATCCAGTCCATGGCCTCACGGCCGGAGTCCCGCATGTAGGCGACTTCACCCACCTCCTGGATCCTGATCGCGTCCTCGCGGTGCGTGCGCGGGTGCCCCGGATAGTGGTTGAAATGAGGGTCGTCAATGCTGGCGGTCGCACCTTCGTGGTTTCCCATGCGGAGCTCGAGGCCGAGGTTGCTGCGCACGAAGAACACGGCGTCGAATGCCGCGTAGTTCCGCACTCCCCACGGGATGCTGACGAGGAAGGCGCCGAGGAGCACGAGCCCGACGGAGCCCCATTTAGCCCGATCCGATCGGCGCCACAGCTCGAACGCCAGATAGCCGAGGAGCACGACAAGAAACACCGGCTGCACGTGAAACGAGACTCCGAACGCGGCGCCGAGGAGCAGGGAGCTGGTGGGTCGCGGCGCCCCTTCAGGCCGGTCGGACGAGTCCCACCGCCGTACGATCGCCACCACGAGCAGGCCCATGAGCACCGCGGCCAGGGCTTCCCCGTGAGCCAGGAACTGAGGGAACAGTGCTCCCGCCAGCCCGCCCGTGAGACCCGCCCTCCATCCGAGGCCGGTCCGCTCGCCGATCCACGGGAGGAGCCCCCAGATCGCCGACTGGAAGACCATCCGGACCAGCCAGCCGACGATCCCGGCCAGCATCGTGATCCCGAATACCTTGTAGATCAGCGCCAGCATGAGAGGAGGAATCGGAGCCAGGTGGGCCGTGGGCCCGGTGGGCTCCACATACGGATCGGCGAACTGGCCCTCGGTCACCAGCGACATCGCGATCGCGTCGAGTTCCCAATCGGCGCTCGGGCGGAGCGTGCCCTCGGGTAGCAGGGTCAGGAAGAACAGGCGGACGCCGAGCGCGACCACGAAGACCAGGAGGCAGGGCCGCCAGGGAAAGCGAGAGCCTGTTCCGTCGGAAGTCAGTCTCATCTAGATGCCGCCCGCTTGCGAGGGGGGCGGGTGAGCGTCACACGCACCGCATTATACCTCCGGCTGCGGGTCGGTGGCACCCGGAGGATGCGGACGCGTCTCAATGCTGCGTCATCGAAGCAATGGGGAAAAAAAAGGCAAAGTCGGCTGTCGTTCGACACCTGCGAAAACGGTACCCGCATCTTCAGGAAGATATCTTCCTGAAACCAATGTTCGCCTTTCGCGGCCCCCACTCCCGCTTCTCACGCCTTGCCTGCCGCCCGCCCGAGCGGCGATCTTCGGCCCATGTCAGACACTCCCCTACATCAGCTGCTCTTCGCCGAGCTCAAGCGCCGGAACGTATTCCGCGTCATGGCCATGTACGGCGCGGTAGCGTTCGTCGTGCTCCAAGTCGCGGACATCGCGTTTCCTGGCCTCGGCTTGCCCGAGTGGACCGTCACGCTGGTTCTCGCCCTCACTCTGCTCGGATTTCCGATCGCGGTCGTCCTCGCGTGGGCGCTCGAGATGACGCCGGCAGGCGTGAAGAAGACGGAGAAGGCGGCTCCCGGTGAGATCACGGAAATCGTCTCGCAGCCGCCGGCGCTGCGCTGGCCGGCCGGCCTCCTCGCGCTTCTCGGGCTGTCCGCGCTGTTGGCTGGGGCCTGGTGGGTGGGACGGAGCACCGCGCCCGTGGCCGATGCCTCCGCCTCCGACGCGCCCGCGGCGGCGGGCGATGTCGCCGACGCGCGGAGCGCCCGCGACACGGAGGTCCTGCAAGCTGCCTACGCAGACCTGTCCGAGGATTCCCGCCCGTCGATCGCCGTGCTGCCGTTCGCAGATATGAGCCCGGAGGGAGACCAGGAGTACTTCGCCGACGGGATGACCGAGGAGCTGCTGAACACTCTCGCGAAGATCCGTGCGCTGCGCGTAGCCGGCCGAACATCGTCTTTCGCCTACAAGGGCCAGGAGAAGGACCTGCGCGAGATCGGCAACGAGCTCGGCGTCCGGTACGTGGTGGAGGGGAGCGTCCGGAAGCAGGACGATCGGCTGCGGATCACCGCGCAGCTGGTGGACGCGGGCGACAACTTCCACCTGTGGTCGAACTCGTACGACCGGACGATGGACGACGTATTCGCGGTGCAGGAAGAGATCGCCGGGGCGATCGCCGGCGAGCTGCAGGTGTCACTGGGGCTGGAGGAGGGAGGCGCCCTCGTGGCCCCCATAGCGGACCTCGATGCCTACGAGATGTACCTGACGGCCCGGGCGCGAATGCGCGAAAGGGGGCCGGCGGTCCACGAGGCCGTGCGGCTGTTCGAGGCGGTGGTGGCCATCGACTCGACCTGGGCGCCCGCTTGGGCCGGCCTCGCGCAGGCGTACTCGCTCACCCCGTTCTACAACCCCGGCGCGGTCACCGAGGACATCGGGCCAGCGGCCTGGGGCCCGGCGCTCGCCGATGCCGAAGCGGCGGCGGTGCGCGCGCTCATGCTCGACCCGCTCGTCGCCGGAGCTGAGGTGGCGCTCGGCAGCGTATTCCGCGACCGCTGGGAGTGGGACGAGGCGGAGGCCCACTACCTGCGGGCGCTGGAAATCGACCCCGACGACGTGGAGGCGCACCAGCAGTACGCCGAGATGCTGGCGGGGATCGGGCGTGAAGACGAGGCGCTGCGCAGCGCCCGGCGGGCCGTCGCGCTGGATCCGACGTCCGCGATCCGCCTCAACGCCCTGGGCTACATCCTGCAGCAAAACGACCGCCTGGAGGAATCGATCCCGGTGCTCGAGCTCGCGATCGTGCATGGCGCCGAGTTCCCGATGCCGTACGAGAGTCTCAGCCGTGCCTATCGGTCTCTGGGTGAACTTGAAAAGTCGGAGCGGTGGAATCGGCAGGAGTACATTCCGCGCCTCGGGTTCGACGCGGCCACCGAAGAGGCGTGGGATCGGCAGGCCGCCGCCCGCTACGAAGCGTTCCGTAACCACGATGTCGAGGTCTACGACGCCTGCTGTGCGGGGCTTGATTTGCCCATCGACTACCTGGTTCTCGGAGATACGGTCCGGGCCATCGAAGCGCTCCGCGACCGCTATCGGGATCGCCCCAGGTTCAACGCGAACTCACTGAATTCGATCTGGCGTCCCGAGTTCGATCCGATGCGAGACGATCCCCGCTTCCGGGAGGTCTTCGAGCAGATCCTCGAGCACGCAGGGCTCGAAGGCACCCAGCTCAAGCGGGCGCCGGCAGGCGAATAGGTGGGCGAATTGGACCCGATCCGGCCTACTCCACGACCCCCAGGTACCGGTCGAACCAGTCCAGTGTCTCGGCGATCGCCAGGTTCGCCGCGTACGCGAGCACGAAGTGGTTGGAGTCGGTGATGATGATCTTCTTGTCCTCGTCCGGCGTGCCCAGGTTCTCGAAGAACGGCATGATCGACGTCTCGAGAGGGAAGAACGAGTCGTAGCGCCCGTTCAGCATCAGGGTCGGAACGGTGATGCGGGGCAGGAAGTTGAACGGGTCCGACACGGGCTGCGTGGCCTGCATCTCGAGTCCGCCCACCACCAGGACGCTCGCCTCGATGCGAGGCTCGACCGCCGTCATGATCCCGCCGAGCACGCCGCCCCAGCTGACCCCGAAGTAGCCCACCCGGTCCGCCTCGATATCCGGCCGCGTCTCGAGATAGTCGATCGAACGCCCCAGGTCCTGTGCCCACGCGATCACGTGGTCCCGGTACAGGTTCGACTCGTCCTGGATGTCGGACACTAGATCGGTGCCGCGCTCGTAGGTGCCCTTGTAGACCGGATACACCAGGGCGCGCCCGCTCCTCAGAATGAAGTCCAGAAGACCGATGTTCATGTCGTCGTACGAGCGCTTGTAGATGTCGTTCGAGCCCGGAAAGAAGACGACCGGCTGGTAACGGCCGGCCGCACCGTCGGTACGAGGCAGGAACAGGAAGGCCGTGAGGCGCTCGCCTCCGTAGGCGGCGTCCATCTCGACGCGCTCGCGGATATCCGTGGCCGTCGTGTCGGAGCTCAGCACCGTGGCGTTCAGAGGCGTGCGGTCGTAGGCATACATCTGCCGATACACCTCGAACACTTCGTCCGACACGGGCGTCTCGGTGTAGTAGTCGCGGAAAGCCTTGTCGATCGGGGCGCTCGCCGCCTCGACGTTCGTCGTGTCCGGGTACTGGACGAGACGAATGCCGTTCCCCGGTGAGCGGTCGAACGCGAGGGATGTGATGGCGTCATTGAAAGCGTACTCCGGGTCATCCCATCCGCCGCCCTGGTTGTAACGGGACTCGCCGTCCGCGTTACGGGTCCACTCGCGGACGTTGCCGGCCATGTCGTACACGCCGTCACGCGTCACGCCGGAGTACTGGCCGACGGGCGCCGGGCCCTGGCCGTCGTAGTTGCTCAGCGGGACCACGTGATTGCTGCTGAACGGATCGGCCGCCGTGTACCAGTGATACACCGTGGGCAGGGCCTTCCCGACGAAGCAGGCATACGCCTCCGCTTCGTACCAGCTGACGCCGCCCACAGGGACGTCCTCTGCGCCCTCCAGGTAGGAACCGACCTCCCAACCGCTGGGGCCGGGTCGCTCGGTCTGATCGATGAATCCCGCCACGGCCTCGTCGAACGAGAGCGTCTGGCCGTCCCGCACGAACGGGTGCGTCCAGCAGGCCGGGTCACGGTAGCCGCCCGCGTCCACGAAGGCCTTGTAGTCGCGGTTCGTGACCTCGTGGATGTCCATGAAAAAGTCGCCGAGCGCCAGTGAGTCGAGCTGTTCGAGGCCCGGGGCCCAGATCTTGGCTGAACCGCCGCTCACCCGGGTCATGCCGCGGGGCAGCGTCTCCTCGGTGTCGAGACGGAAGGGAGGGGCGGCGGCCAGGCGGCCCGAGAAGTCCGAGGTCTCGCGCGGCAGGTGACCTTCGAGCTCGAACCGGACGCGGGACAGGCCGAGGGGGAAGCGATCCACCTCGACCGGCGTGCGACCCAGTTCCTCCCACTCGGCGTCGGCCGGCGTGTAGTCGCGCCGGAATGCCATGGCGCCCGGAGGATCGGTCTCGAGCGTGAGCGTTCGCGACACCTCGGACCACATCGACTCGCGGACCGAATCGTTGGTGATTACGCCGTCCAGCTCGCGGGCGACCGCGTAGGCGGCGGGATATTCGTACTCGCCGACCAGCCGACGGATCTCGTCGAGCCCGGTGACGAGGTCCCACTCAGAATCCACTGTTTGCCGCGCGCCCAGCACCATCCAGCCGGTGACGGCGACGCCCCACAGGGCGAGGGCCGCTACGCCTCCCTTGAGCACGTTGCCCCAGGTGAAGAGACCGCGCGGGCTGGTGGCGTCAGCGGGTCCGGCACCGGCAGCGCCGCCCGCGCCCGTCCCGTCAGACGACCGGCCGATGCCCTGGAAGTATGCCGTCGCGGCCGTGATCGGAAGGCCGATGATCAGCAGCGTGAGGGTCAGCGTGAACACCCACGGCGGGAGATCGATGTTCTGGGTGAGGACGTCGATGACCTGCAGCAGGACCCAGGAGCCAGCGGCGTACAGGCCGACGACCTGCCACAGGGAACGCTGATGTGTGGGACGGGACATGCAACCTCTCGCTTCAAGGACCGTGCGACGCATCGAAGCGCCAGTATAGACAAAACGGCGGGAGGTGAGAAGAAGGTGCCCCATACCCCTCAAAACAGCTCCGACACTTTCAGGAAGATATCTTCCCGGAACCAACATCCCCTGTTCGAGACATGTGCGCCGGCCCCTCAAGAGCTCTCTCTCACCTTGCTCCCGTCCCCACGCGTCAGCGATCTTCGCCCCCTGTCCGACCAGATCAATGTCAGACTCCGGGAGAAACGGATTCGAGTCGGGGCGCTCTTCATCGAAACACGGGACGCATATTGATGCAGTCGCAGATCCAGGTGGGCGACGTCACGGTGGACGTGGTCCTCAAGAACATCAAGAACATCAATCTCACCGTGCATTCCCCCGACGGCCGGGTGCGCATCTCGGCCCCCAGGCGAACGAGCATGAAGGCCATCCGCGCGTTCGCGCTCTCGCACCTGGACTGGATCCGGAAGCACCAGGAGAGGCTGCGGGAGCCGGATGAAGGGACGACTCGCGGCCACGCGGAGCGGAAGAGTCGCTACGTGGACGGGGAGACCCACTACGTATGGGGGGAGCGCCATCGGCTGACGATACTAGAGAGCGATGAGCCACCGTCCGTCGGGCTGAACGGGGACCGGCTGCTGCTGCAGGTGCGTCCGCGAACGAACAGGGCCCGGAGGCAGGCGCTGCTCGAGGGGTGGTATCGCGAGCAGATCAGGACGGCCGTGCCCCCGCTGCTCGCCCGCTGGGAGCCACGCCTCCGGGTCAAGGTGGAGCGGTTCTACGTACGGCGAATGAAGACGCGATGGGGGACCTGCAACCCACGGGCGCGCACGATCCGCCTCAATACCGAGCTGGCCGCCAGACCACAGGAGCTGCTCGAGTACATCGTGGTGCACGAGCTGGTTCACCTGCTGGAGCCCACCCACAACGCCCGGTTCTACGCGCTGATGGATCGGTACATGCCGGACTGGAAGGTTCATCGAAGCACGCTCAATCGGCCGCCGGCGAGGAGAGGAGTGTAAGGGCTCAGACGCCGACCACCGGACTGCAAACTTCAGCCGGAATCGATTACTCATTGAGTACGCGATGCACTCGATTCAAAACGCAGGAGGCTCACATGATGCGAATCGCCGTAGTCTTCACCGCCGCACTGCTCGTCTTCGCGGCCCCGACGTTCGCCCAGGACGCCACCGTCGTCGACTCCGACCACTACAAGGTCGAATTCGAGAACGACGAGGTGAGGGTCCTCAGGATCACGTACGGGCCGAACGAGAAGTCGGTCATGCACGAACACCCGGCCGCCGTCGCCATCGCGATGACGGATAACGACATGATCATGCACATGGCGGACGGCTCGACCGTGGAATCGAAGCTGGAGGCCGGTCAGGCCGTGTGGACGCCCGCCGTCGTGCACCTGCCGGAGAACCTCGGTGGTGAGGAGACCGTGGTCCTTCTGATCGAGATGAAGGATGACGATGACGACGATGACGACGACTGAGGCAAGCCGCGGCAGCTAGGCTCGAGGGAAAGCGCCCGGCCAGT
>CAZRRU010000018.1:0-9909 GCA_964602635.1 uncultured Gemmatimonadota bacterium
TCGGCCTGTTCGAAGACGTCCGGGAGAATGTGCCCGAGTTGCGGCTGTACGGGTCGTGGATCATCGCGCCGGGCAGGGACGGAGCTGCACCCGGTTTCTTCTGAGCCGTCGCATTGACGGAAGATACCTGCCTGCCGTGTCATAATATGGCCCGCTGCCTCGTTCACACAGAGAACAGAGCGCGCACCGCGGGGGATGGCTCCTCGAAGGGACTTCCGGGTAGAGTGAGCCACTGACCACCCGGATATTGGAGGCGAGTCAATGCTGAAGGCACTACGACCACGAATCAGGCTGGCCCTTCTTCTCCCGATCCTGTCGCTGGGGATCGGTGCGTGCGGTGACGACGACGACGGCGACAACGGGACCGATCCCCCTGAGAACGAGGCGCCCACGGCTTCCATCACCTCTCCGGCTTCCGAATCGACTTTCGAGCTCGACGCGCCGATCGATTTCCAGGGGACGGGGAGCGACGCGGAGGACGGAAGCCTGACGGGGGACGCTCTCGCATGGTCCTCGTCCATCGATGGATTGATCGGCACGGGCACGAGCTTCACCTACGACGCTCTCTCCGTGGGTGATCACACCATTACTCTGACCGCCACCGACAGCGAGCAGGCGACGGGAAGCGCTGACATCACGGTCACGATCGAGGGTCCTCCCGAGCAGGCTCCCACGGCCGTGATTACCGCCCCGCCAGACGGGGCGAGGTTCGATGAAGGAGCCGACGTGGCCTTCGTCGGGTCGGGCACCGATCCCGACGGCCCGGAGCTTCCGCAATCCGCATTCGCGTGGACGTCGGACCTGGACGGCGCGATCGGGACGGGTACGTCGTTCAGTCGGTCGGACCTGAGTCTGGGTAATCACACGATCACGCTCTCGGTCACGGACGAGCAGAATCTCACCGGTACGGCGGAGGTGGGCATCGGAATCACGCGGGTGCTCGGCGGCGTTTCCTACGCGGCTGACATCCAGCCCTACTTCGACGCGAACTGCGTGGCCTGCCACGCTGGCGGGACGGGCCAGGAGGGTGTGAACCTCGACAGCTATGCCGCCCTGATGACTGGCGGGGACAATGGGGACCTGGTGGTGGCCGGTGACTCGAACCAGGGGCTCCTGGTGCCAAAGCTGGAATCGGGTCATCAGGGCGCACCGCATGGCACCACGATCGTTCAGGACCTCAAGGACTGGATCGACGACGGGGCACTCGACAACTGAGATCTCTCTCTGCTTGGAGCCCGGGCCAGGTAGATACGGTCCTGGCTCCAAGCATCCGCGAGGACCGTGCGGAGGGAGAGTCCTTCCATTAGCTTGCGCACGTTCCGCAGAACTCCGATACGCCTGAACCGGGCTGCTCCTCGAATGAGAAGCCTTACCCGCGTGCTCGCCGGCTGGGCCGTCGCAACACTCTATCTTTCCATCTGCGCACCTGGCGTATCCGCCCAGGAAGTCGCTCCACAGGCGGCGATCATCGACACGATCATCATCGAACGGGAGGCCGTGTTCAACGAGGAAGAGGCCGCCTCGAGCGGCATCTTCCGCATAATGAACAAGATCCATGTCACCACGCAGGAGTTCGTGATCCGGGACTACCTGCAGTTCGAGGCCGGCCAGCCGTTCGATTCCGCGTCCGTAGCCGAATCAGAGCGCCAGCTGCGTCTCAAGCGGCTGTTCCGCGAACTCACCATCGACAGCGTGAGACTCGAAGACGGTCGTCTCGCGGTGATGGTTAAGAGCCAGGACGGGTGGAGCCTGAAGCCGAAGGTCAAGTTTTCGGTGGCTTCGACCGGTGACTGGACCGGAACGTTCGGTGTCAACGACATCAACCTGCTCGGCACCGGAAACCAGGTGTACGCGGCGTACGTGAAGGAGCTCGACCGCGATGGCCTGAACGCGTCGGCCCAGTTCACGCGCATCTTCGGGTGGGATTTCGACGCGGGCGGAAACTACGCCGGACTCTCGGACGGTAAGAACGGCAACTGGCTCGTGGGACTTCCGTGGCGCAACACGGAGAGCTCGAAGAGCTATCAGTGGGACGGTTTGCGGGCGGACCAGGACATCATTCAATACAGGGTCACGAACGTCCCCGACTCCATCGTGACGGACACGACCACCTACCGTCGTGACGCCTTCATCAACACCCTGAAGGCGGGCCTGGCGACCAGGCATCGCATAGGCGACTACAGGCGGTTTGGCGCCGACATCGGTATACGCCAGGAGGCGTTCTACCTGGATCCGAGCGCGAAGAGCACCGCTCCCGACTCGATCTACGGTACGGTCTCGGTCTGGGGGGAAGTCAGCAAGGCCAGGTTCGCACAGTACCGGCGGTTCAACGGGTTCGGGACGGAGGACATCGATCTCAGCTCGACGGTCAGGCTGACCGCGACCCTCGCTCCCGAAACCTTCGGTTGGCAGGGAACCGGAGTAGGTCTGGGGCTCAATGCCGCTACCGGACTGAACCGAGTAATAGCCGGCCGCGGTTGGGTGTGGGCAGCGATCGACGCGAACTACCTGTGGAACGCCGCTATCCAGGATTCGGGACGCGTCATCGTCAACGTGGCGGCGGGATTCAAGCCGGCGCGGAGGCATTCCACGGCGATACAGGTGCAATTCGGCCGCATGTGGAATCCGAAACCTGGCGACGAGTTCGACCTCGGCTTCGAGAACGCCCCCCGGGGGTGGGAGGCTCACTCCTTCGTCGGTGACAAGGCGTGGTGGGCCCAGTTCGAGCAGCGGTACTACGCGGTGGACAAGTTCCTCAACCTGGTGGGAATAGGCTTCGGGGCCTTCTTCGACTACGGCGGGGCCTGGTACGTTGATCAGTCATCCCGAACCGGCGGGAGTGTAGGTGCCGGCCTGCGACTTGGGTCGGCCCTGTCCACGGTAGCCATGACCGGCCGGGCTGACATCGTGTACAAGATCGGCGATAGTGCTACGGGGAACCGCTGGGTGTTCGCCTTCGGATCGGGGTTCGCGTTCCCTCGGCGGACGATTCCGGTGATCAACTACAGGGCCCAGGCACCGCCTTAGCGGGTGCATACACAAGTACATGGTGTTCCGACGCCCGAACGGGGGCTGCCGATTGGCAGCCCCCGTGGTGCATCACTTCGGGTCCGTCTCTACACTTCGCGCCGTGCCCTGCGCTTCCGTACCAGCATCCAGACGATGACGACGGCTGCGGCGGCTACGAGAATCCAGGTCCAATTGTACTGCTGCTGCGCCGGCGCATCCTCCGCCTCCGTGGCCTGGTACGCCTCTTCCGCATCCTCAACCGCATCCTCAACCATCGGCTCGGCCATCGCCTCGGCCGCAGCCACATCCGCCATTTCCACGGCCTCCATCAATTCGACGGACTCCTCTGGGACCACCAACTCGACTTCCGCGAACTCGAGCTCGAGAATCTCGGGCTCCGCGACGTCCGCGATCGCGATTTCCCACCTGCCTTCAGGAAGGAACAGGTGGATTTCCTGGTTCGGGCGAAGCTGGTCTATCGTCGTGGGCGCGCCGTTAACCATGACCGTGAAGCCCTCCGGCGGGGTCGCCCTGGTGAGGGCTCCCCACATCCCTTCGGCATGCCAGTACTGAACGATGAGAGAAGTGGTCCAGTTCTGGATGACCCGTGCCCGCAGGTGCGCGTACAGGGCGCCCTCGTGTTCGATAACCTCGAGGCATGCCTCCTGGACCTGCGGATAAGCTTCGATAGCCCTCGCATCGAATTCGATGTCGGCACACGTGACTTCCTGTGCGCCCAGCGGCAACGCGAGCGTGGCCGCCAGCAACAACGAGGGGATCCCGACTGCAAGCTTCTTCATATGAGCCTCCACTTGATGAATACGAGCTCCGCCGGCAACCCGGGACAGGCAGGCGGACGCCCGAAGCCGTCCATTTCGCCGGTTGAGTGCGCGAAAACTGCAGCCAACTTCGCTTCTCGGCAAGCGTCGGACGGCTGAGCTCTGGATCACAAGCCGCTTCCCGCATACCTTCCTGCTCCGAAATCTCGACTGGCAGGCTCAGCGGCTCTTTTCGATCTTCGCCCAACTGTCCCTCAGGGCGACCGTGCGGTTGAACACGAGGCCGTCCGGCCCGGAGTCCTCCGGGTCACTCACGAAGTATCCATGCCGCTCGAACTGGTAGCGCGTGCCCGGGGGATCTTCGGCCAGCGCCGGCTCGACTATCGCATTCTCCGCGACAATCAACGATTCCGGGTTCAGGTTGACCGTAAAATCCTCGCCTTCTGCGAGATTCGCCTCGGGGTCGGGCACCGAAAACAGTCGGTCGTACAGGCGGACTTCCGCGGGCACGGCATGTTCCGCCGATACCCAGTGAATCGTGCCTCTCACTTTTCGTCCGTCCGCCGGGTTCGCCCCCATGGTGTCCGCGTCGTGTGAGCACCGAAGCTCGACGACCTCCCCCGTCTCGGGGTCCTTCACTACCTCGTCGCACCGGATCACGTAGGCGTTGCGCAGTCGAACCTCCCGGCCCGGGGCCAGGCGGTAGAGCTTCCGGAACGGCTCTTCCATGAAGTCGGAGCGCTCGATCCATATCTCCCGCGTGAACGGCACGCGACGCGAGCCCTCCTTGCCCACGTCCCGCGGGAATTCGGGTGCGTCGATCCACTCGGCCTCGCCCTCCGCATAGTCCGTGATCACTACCTTGAGCGGATCGAGAACCACCAGACGACGCGGTGAACGCCAGTTGAGATCGTCCCGGATCGCGTATTCCAGTCGCGAAATCTCGATACGGCTGTCCACGTCAGCCACGCCGATCATGTCGTTGAACTTGCGGATCGCCTCGGGCGTGACGCCGCGGCGCCGAAGGCCCGCGACCGTGGGCATGCGGGGGTCGTCCCAGCCGGTCACGTAGCCGCCCTCAACGAGCTGGATGAGCTTCCGCTTGCTCATGATCATGTAGTCGATGTTGAGGCGCGCGAACTCCGTCTGCTCCGTGCGCGGACGCTCGATGCCGACCGCGTCCAGGATCCAGTCGTAGATCTCCCGGTTCACCTTGAACTCGAGTGAACACAGCGAGTGCGTGATGTCTTCGATCGCGTCTTCGAGGCAGTGCGCGTAGTCGTACATCGGGTAGATGCACCAGTCGTCGCCCTGCCGGTAGTGGTGTTCGTGCCGGATCCGGTACAGTAAGGGATCCCGCATGGTCATGTTCGGGTGCGCCATGTCGATCTTCGCACGGAGCACGTGTGCTCCGTCCTCGAATTCGCCTGCCCGCATTCGGCGAAAGAGGTCCAGGCTCTCCTCCTCCGGCCGTTCCCGGTACGGGCTGTTGAGGCCCGGCTCGGTGACCGTGCCCCGGAGCTCCCGGATCTCCGCTTCGCTCGAGCTGTCGATGTATGCCTTCCCGTCGCGGATCAGCTGCTCACCCCACTCATACAGCCGCTCGAAGTAATCAGAGGCGTAGTAGAGTCGGTTCTCCCAGTCGACGCCGAGCCACCGGATGTCCTCGATCATGGCCTCGACGTACCGCCGGTCCTCGCCGGTCGGGTTCGTGTCGTCGAACCTCAGGTTGAAGGTGCCGCCGAATTCCTGCGCGATCCCGTAGCTGATCCAGATCGCCTTCGTGTGGCCGATGTGCAGGTAGCCGTTGGGTTCCGGCGGAAACCGCGTAGCGACGCGTCCTCCGTACTTCCCGGATTCCATGTCTCGTGCGACCATGGCGCGTATGAAATCCTGAGGCTTTCTGTCTTCGCCGTTCGTCATAGCCTGTGTCCGTTCCGCTTGTCGATCGCGGCCGCCGGGCCGGAGGAGCGTACAAGCTGTCCCCCTCCGGTGTGAATGCCAAGTGGCGCCCCCCGGGGTTCGAGCGCTTACGCGAACAACAGGGCCCGATTATGGTGGGACGTTCGGGTACGCGGCGCCGACCGAACGTAGCGCTGCCGTCGAAGACCCTCTTCGGGAGGACGTTCGTGAGCACGAAGCTGAGCAGGGCAGGAATGTCGATCGTGGTCGGGCTGGCCATTCTCGGGGCCTCCGCGTGTGGCGGCGAGGACGCCCGAGCCGGCGAGTACGAGACAGACGGGCCGCCGGACGTCGCTGTCCAACAGTCGGAGATCCCGGACGCGATCCTCGGCAAGGGCGCTCCGCCGAGGGGCGAGGATCTGCCCTACTTCGATGCGGACCCCTCGACGGTTGGCTATCTGGTCGTCCCGGAAGGAGAAGGTCCGTTTCCGTCCGTGATCCTGATACACGAATGGAACGGCCTGGTGGACCGCGTTCGGCAGGTCGCCGATGCGCTCGCGGACGAGGGCTACGTGGCACTGGCGGCGGACATGTACAGTGGCCGCATCGGAAACGGCCGCGACGAGAACATGGCCCTGGTGCAGGAGGCGCAGGCCGAGCCCGACCGCGTGATCGCCAACCTCGACGCGGCTGCGGCTTACCTGCGGTCCCGGCCGGACGTGACCGGCAAGGTAGCGGCCATGGGCTGGTGTTTCGGAGGTGGCGTGGCGCTCAGCTTCGCGCTCGGTGGTGAAAGCCATGAGGGAACAGCCATCTTCTACGGCCGCCTCATAGAAGACCCGGAAGTGCTGGCCTCGATCGATCACCCGGTGTACGGGACATTCGCCGAGCTGGACGGCAGCATTCCCCCGGATCAGGTGAACCGTTTCGCAGCGGCCCTGCGTGAGGCGGGCGTCGAGAACGACATCCACATCTACGACGACGTCAACCATGGCTTCTGGCTGTGGGTGGACCGGGACCCGGAGACGGCCGCCGGCCCGGCGGCAGACGCGTGGGCACGGCTGAAGTCGTATCTTTCGCGGGTGATCGGGTGAGCCACGGCTCACTCACATCAAGGGCACCGAAGAGAGCGGACCAGGCATGGCAGATTCGACCGGTGTAGCCGGCAAGACTCGTGGACGCGGCTTCCTCGTCTTCTTGATCGGGGTGGCGCTCGGGGTGGCCGGGACGGTTTTCCTCCCGGATCTCCTGGCCCCGTACCTTCCCCAGTCGCTGCGCGGTTCCGAGGAAGCGGTGGCCGGGCTGGTCACGGCCAAGGAACGACAGGATGACAAGCTGCTCCTGACCGTCGACAGTCCAAGCGGCGCGGTGCTGGCGACCTTTTCGAAGAAGGTGGCCGAGATCTCCCTCCTCGTGGATGAGGGCGACAGCGTCACCCTGGCCGTACGCCTCGCGGAACCGTTCGTGAACGATCCGACGATTCGACAGGTGCAGAAGGCACGCAGGCGGCAATCATCCGCTCCATCCCCTCCGGTCGAGGCGGGTATGACCTCGCCGGACACGGTACTTTCACGCGAGGCGATGGAGGAACCCGCGGGGGCTTCGGACACGGCCGCCTCCCCGGATTCCACGGATGCTGAGATGCCGGGCGAAACGGCTGAAGTGGAAATGGAATGACCGAGCAGAGCAACGCGACGGTCGCCGGCCGAGTGGGCCGGGAAGTAAGGGATTCCGTGGTGGTGCGTTTCGCGGGCGACTCGGGCGACGGAATGCAGTTGGCCGGGACCCAGTTCACCATGGAGAACGCTCTGGCCGGCAGCGACCTGGCCACCTTCCCGGACTATCCGGCGGAAATCCGGGCGCCAGTCGGGACCACGTACGGCGTCTCCTCTTTCCAGATTCACTTCGGAGCGGTGGACGTGAAGACGGCCGGCGACGAGCTGGACGTGCTCGTCGCCCTCAATCCGGCGGCGCTGAAGGTGAATCTGAGCGACCTGCGGATCGGCGGAACCGTCGTGGTGGATACCGGGTCGTTTACGGACCGGAACCTGGGCAAGGCGGGATACGACGGCAGTCCGATCGAGGACGACACTCTCGCTCCGTACCAGGTCATCCAGCTCGATATCGGACAGCTCACGCGGAACGCCGTCGAGCACCTCGGACTCTCGTCCCGCGACGCCCTGCGCAGCAGGAACATGTGGGCGCTCGGCCTCCTGCTGTGGATGTTCGATCGGGACAAGCAGGCTACGGTCGATTGGCTGCGGGAGAAGTTCAAGGACGTCGAGAGCGCTGCGGACGCCGCCGTCGCCACCCTGAGCGCCGGGCACGCGTTCGGCGAGACGGTGGAGATGCCGACCAAGATCCCGGGCTACACGGTGTCCCGAGCGGAGCTGGAACCCGGCCTCTACCGCACGGTCAGCGGCACGGACGCCCTGGCGTGGGGCCTCGTATCAGGTCTCAAGTCCTCGGGCCTGGCCCGCATGGTGTTCGCCTCGTATCCGATCACCCCCGCCTCGCCTCTGTTGCATGTGCTGGCACGCATGAAAGAGCTGGGGGTCGTCACCTTCCAGGCTGAAGACGAAATCGCGGCCGCCTGCGCCGCGATCGGCGCGTCGTATGCCGGGTCCCTCGGCGTGACGTCGAGCTCCGGGCCGGGGATCGCCCTCAAGACAGAGGCGATAGGGCTCGCCGTGGCCACCGAGTTACCGCTGGTAATCGTGAACTCGCAGCGCGGAGGTCCTTCGACCGGCCTCCCGACGAAGACCGAGCAGGCGGACCTGTTTCAGGCCGTGTACGGGCGCAACTCGGATACGCCCCTGGCCGTGATCGCGCCCTCGACGCCCGCGGATTGCTTTCACGTGGGCCGCGAAGCCGTCCGCCTCGCCACCCGCTACATGACGCCGGTCTTCGTCCTCACGGACGCGTACCTGGCGAATGCGGCAGAGCCGTGGCTGATCCCCGACCTCGATTCGCTGGGCGACTTCCCGGTGGATCTCCGCCTGGACCCGGACGGCTTTCGCCCCTACGCTCGTGACGAGGCCACGCTGGCCCGCCCATGGGCTGTCCCCGGTTCGCCGGGACTGGAGCATAGAATCGGAGGAATCGAGCGGGACGCGGCGACCGGGAACATCTCGTACGACCCTGACAATCACCACGAGATGACCCGCCTGCGGGCGCAGAAGATCGCCGGGATCGCGAGCGACATCCCCGCTCAGGGCGTCGAGCTGGGCCCGACGGAGGGCCGACTCGCGGTGGTCGGCTGGGGATCCACGTACGGCTCGCTGTTCAAGGCCGTCGAGAGGTCACGGGCCAAGGGCCTGGACGTTTCCCACATCCACCTGCGCCATCTGTCGCCGTTCCCGAGGAACCTCGGCGACCTGCTAGCGCGTTTCGACCGCGTACTGGTGCCGGAGCTCAACACGGGACAGCTGCTGACCATGCTCAGGAGCACCTACCTGATTCCGGCCGAGGGACTGAACCGGATCGCCGGTCGCCCGTTCCGGATCGCCGATATCGAGGTCGCCATCGTCCGCCTGCTCGAGACTGAGAGATCCGCATGAGCCACAGCGTACTGCCCCAGCTCAAGCCGAAGGACTTCGCCTCGGACCAGGAGGTGCGCTGGTGTCCCGGTTGCGGCGACTACGCCATTCTCAAGGCCATCCAGAAGACCCTGGCCGACCTGGAGGTGCCGCGCGAGATGAGCGTGTTCATCTCCGGGATCGGGTGCTCGTCGCGGTTTCCGTATTACATGGCGACCTACGGTTTTCATACCATCCACGGCCGGGCCCCGGCTGTGGCCACGGGCACCAAGCTGGCGAATCCCGAGCTGGACGTGTGGGTGATCACCGGGGATGGTGACGGATTGAGCATCGGCGGAAACCACCTGGTGCACGCCCTGCGCCGGAACGTCGATCTCAACATCATCCTGTTCAACAACGAGATCTATGGCCTGACCAAGGGCCAGGTGTCCCCGACCTCCAAGCGCGGCACGCTGTCGCCCACGACGCCCCGCGGGTCGGTGGCCAATCCGATCAGCCCGGCCACCATGGCGCTCGGGGTGGGGGCCCGGTTCGTGGCCCGCTCCGTGGACATCAACCAGGCGCATCTGGTCGACGTACTCAAGCAGGCCCACGCCAACCGGGGCACATCGTTCGTGGAGATCTTCCAGAACTGCATCGTGTTCAACGACGCAACGTTCGCGGACTTCACCGACAAGACG
>CAZRRU010000019.1:0-5415 GCA_964602635.1 uncultured Gemmatimonadota bacterium
CGTGCACGGTAGTGCCGGAGATCGACACCGGCAGTCCGACCACGACGGAGCGGTCCCTGTGCTACAGCCCGGACCTCGCGACCGACGTCTATTTCTTCCAGGCCTCCGGTCCGTTCGAGCTGGCGCCCGGTGACGTGGCAACCGTCGTCGCAGCGTACATGGTGGGGCCGACCGTGGAGACGATGCCGGACGGATCTCCCTCCGGCATCATCGTGAGTCCCGCCAACATAAACGCGAACCCTCCGGGGATTCCGTCGTTTCACCCCGGCTTCGCCAGCTCCCGGGGATGTGACGTCACCGGCCAGAATTGCAGCGTGGTGGCAAGCGCCGCGGAGAACGAGGTGAAGACGATCGAGCGTGGGGCGGGCTGGATCCGATACGACGGCCCGCCGCCCTCTGGCTCAGCATACCCGCCCGACGTGGAGCATCCGTCGAACAAGATCGACCAGTTCGACGTGCGCGTGGTGCCGGGAAGTCTCCTGGGCCGCGCCCTCGTGGCTCAGACGGTGTTCGACAACCAGTTTCTGCTCGGGTTCGCGCCGGAGCCGCCGCCGTTCTACCTCGTGCCGGGCGACAACGAGGTGACCGTGATCTGGGAGACGAGCACGACGGAGGCGGATGGGGATCCCTTCTACGATCTGGCGAGTGACACGCTCTCCGCCCTCTACAACCCGAACTACCGGCAATTCGACGTGGAGGGCTATCGGATCTGGCGGGGAACGTTCGAGGCCAACCTGGAGCTGGTCGCCCAGTTCGACTACGCGGACACGGAGTTCTTCGATCACACCTGCGAGACGGTGGCGCCAGACGAGGATGTCGGCGCGATGGCGGTGAGCACCGAGACGGGCAACCTGATTCCGGTGATCGGCTACGCCGCTGGGGAGATCTGCCCGTTCGCCATCGACGACCCGCTGGTTCGCGCGATCAACAGCCAGATGGTGTTCAACAACGGGTCGCCCGGCGGCCCCCCGGGCGGAGGCGTAAGCAGCATGCCGCGCTCGGCGTCGATCGATACGGTGATCGTTTCGGATCGCGAGACGGGACCCACCGCCGTGCTCTCGGACACGGGGATTCCGTACGTCTATGGCGACCGCTCGGTCATCAACAACTTCACCTACTTCTACTCGGTCACCGCCTTCGACGTGAACTCCATGACCTCGGGTCCGCACACGTTGCGCTCGGTGCAGGTATCCAAGACGGTGACGCCGCGAGCCACGAACAGCGGACTGGAGCTGGTGTTCGACGCCGGCTCCGGCATCACCGGCGACGACGGTGAGCCTCTGGACGCGAACCGGGAGGCCGTTCAACCGGACGCCGACACCGGCATCTTTCCGGGGCCGCAGCCTCCGTCCGACGCGCTCTCATCGTTCCTGAGGCCCGATCCGGCCGACGTAGCGCACCTGCTGTCATCCGGAAGCCGGCTCACGGGCGTGATCGACAGCGTGACCGTGGAGTACTTTGCCTCGGGGTGCGAGGAAACTCAGGGCAATCCGTCGTTCGGGATGTGCTGGAAACTGCACATGACGTTTGACAACGGAACGGAACAGGCGCAGACGGTGGTAGAGGGGGCGACCCCGGTGTGGGAGATCTTCGATGGCATCGCCCAAACGGAGTACCCCATCGGCACCGGCCAGCTTCCGTTCAGCGACGCCGAGCTCGAGCGTTACGGGATCCCGCCCGGATCGGGCGAGGGAGTGGTCGTCGGCATCTCCGGCGTGTTCCAGCAGAGCTTCAACTACAGCTCGTTCGAGGGGCAGGCGAACCGCCGGCAGGGCGTGAGCGGCATGCCTGAAGGCACCGTGGCCGGAGGCTCGCGCTGGTTCAACGGTGCGAACGAGACGCTTGCCGATGCGACGACGTTCACCCGCGTGGGCCACCTCGCCGAAGTGGACAGCGTATGGGCCCCGATTCACCACACGCCCACCGGCCCGGCAGAAGCTCCACTCGCGGGCTCGGGCCAGATCCAGTGCTTCGGGTACCTCATGTCATTCCTGGGGCGGGCCGCGGACGTGCGGTTTACCTGGGGGGGCGGCACACTCTCGGAAGTGCGTGACGTGACGCACCACGCTCCCGTGCCGTTCCAGGAGAACCCGTCCGCAAGCTGGGGATTCCTCAACACCGACGGAAACGGCAACGGCGTTCTTGACTGGCACGACTTCGACTACCTGGACCCGGTGCGGGAGCAGACCTGGGGCTATCTCTCGTTCTGCGAGCTGTGGGTGGCCCCCGATCTGCCGCCGGCCTCGGTACTCGAGGCGACGCCGACCATCCAGCCCGTATACCTGGGCGGAGGGAACCCTCTCCAGGGCTCGGAGATGCCGGCCACGGGGAACGGCTTCGGCCTGTACGTGAACGGCGAGCGCTACCTGTTCCTGGCCGACCAGCTGCCGCCCGATGGGACAGAGTGGACGCTGCGCACGTACACCGGAACGGTGCTCTCGGACGGCTCGGACACGGCGGATCCCAGCAACTACCGGCTCACTCCGGGCGGGAACGTGGACGAGTTGATCCGGCCGCCCCTGATTCCCGGACTGCGTTTCACCGCGGAGATCGACGAAGCAGGCCAGCAGATGGTGGGTGCTTTCGACCTGAGCGAGGTCCACGCCGTCCCGGACCCGTACCTCTCGACCAGCCGATACGATCGGGCTCCCACGACCAAGAAGTTCATGTTCGTGAACCTGCCGCCCACGGCGACGCTGCGGATCTATACGGTGACGGGGGTCCTGGTGGACATCGTGGAGCACGACGACCCCAGCGGCGGCGGACGCGCGGAATGGGACCTGAGGAACCGCAACAACCAGTTCGTCGGGAGCGGGGTCTACTTCTTCCACGTAGTCACGCCTGACAAGGATGAGTACGTGGGGAAGTTCACGGTCATCCTCGGATCGGGGCGGAGCTAGGGCCGACCCGCCGGCCGGCCCCGACCCGCATGTAGAATTCGCTGCGCGTACTGCGCTACATGTCCTGCCCGGGTTCGGGCGGCGGCACGATGTAGTTGAAGATGTGCCGGTAGATCTTCCAGGTGCCGTCCGCCTCCTGCCTGTTCACCGATCCGTACCGACCCGTGACCTCGAAGGGCTCGGCTCCCTCCACCGCGACCGTCGCGACGTAGCCGCCCCACGAGACGATCCAGCCTTCGGCAACGACCATGTCCTCCCGCATCACCTCCAGCGAGTAGTCGCCGCCTGCCGCGAACTGCTCGGCATACGCGGCTTCGATTCCCGCCACATCCTGACTGGGGATGAGCGGCCGGGCCTGGGTGCCGTCCGCCGCGAACAGGGCGACGATGCCGGCGGCATCCTCCGCGTCGTACGCGGCTACGTACGCCTGCTCGATCCCATCGACCACGGCAGCCGCGGCTTCGGCGTCCAGGACGAGTGCGGCACCAACTTCGGCTGCCTCCTCGGCGTAGTCCGCTGCGTCCTGCGTGGCGCAGGCTGCAAACAACACGACAAGTGCGAGAAGGGGCCACAATATGCGACCACGAATCATAGAGCCTCCCTTCCAGGGGAACGGATCACACGGGGGGATGAGTGTGCTGGCGACTGATGCTGATAGCTATATTATAGCAGGTAATCGCGCCGTGTCACGCGCAGAGCCGATGGGAGGTTTCTCATGCCACCGCGCCTGTCCTCGATCGCCCTGTTCCTGGGGCTTTCGTCCATAACCTGCGGCGCCCCCGCGCAGGAGAACCTGGGATCGGACGTCATTCCGCTGCCGGAGGTTCGAGTCGAGGGATCGGCATCCGTCGAGGAAGCCCTCGCCGGGCGGCGCTCGATCCGGTCGTACGGGCCGGAGGCGCTCACAATGGCCGAGGTATCTCAGGTGCTGTGGGCGGCCCAGGGCGTGACGGAGCGAATCGAGGGGACGCCTGACGGTTTTTCGTGGGAGTGGCAAGGCGGCCTCCGCACCGCACCCTCAGCCGGGGCCCTGTACCCGCTCGAGCTTTACGTGGTAGTAGGCCACTCACAGGGCCTTGCGCCCGCTCTGTACCGCTACCGGCCGGTCGACCACGCGCTAGAACTGGCGGTCCCCGGGGACCTTCGCGCCCCATTGAGCCTGGCCGCGCATGGGCAGGCCGTGATCGCCGAGGCGCCGGTCGTGCTCGTTATCGGTGGGGTCGTCGCCCGCACAGCCGCCAAGTATGGCGAGCGGGCCGAGCAGTACGTTCTCATCGAGGTGGGCGCAGCTGCCGAGAACGCCTTTCTGCAATGCGAATCACTGGGCCTGGCGACGGTGCTTGTGGGTGGCTTCATGGACCAGGAGGTGAGAGAGGTGCTCCAGCTGCCGGACGGAGAGGCGGCCTTCCTTCTCATGCCGATCGGGCGCCCTGCCCTGCAGTAGCCACCGGCGTTCAGCGGGTCGTCCGAAACAAGAGAAGGGGCGATCCGAGGACCGCCCCTCCCTGCTATCGTGTCCGCCTCAGGAACTACGGATTCTCAAGGTCGAAGCTATCGATCCTGATCGTCACGTTCTCGACGTCGCCCGGACCGACCGTGCGGCCGATTATCGGCACGCTGGGCGTCGTCGTCATCACGTAACCATCCGGCGGCGTGAGGTGGAGATCGTAGTCGCCCGGCACCACCAGCAGCCAGCTCGACCGTCCCACGTCGCCGTCCGTGACCAGGGCCTGCGGCAGCTCCGTCCCCAGGCGCGCCGTAAAGTCCTCGAACGTCGCCCCGTCCAGCGTGACACCATCGGCCAGCTCGACCGTCAGGTTCACGGACGATGAGAACTCGATCTTGATTCCGTGGATCGTGGGGTTCATCACCCACTGCCCGGAGTCTCCGGCTTCCTTGCCGAAACTCTGAGCCACGTCGAAGTCGAGGAGCAGGATCTGCTGATCTCCCGCCACCTGGATAGCGCCCTGGAAGATCACCTTGATCCCCGTCTGGGAGAAGCTGGGCATCTGGAGTTCGCCCATCGGGTCTTCCTTGCAGACCACTTCTAACGCGCCCTGCGAAGCGTAGACCTCGGCGGGGACGTCCTCGCCAGCGTTTACCGCGATGCAGGCCTCCGAGATTACGACGCGGAGCTGCGCGTAACTGCCCTGCGGGATCACGGCATCGGTCACCAGGTCAACGTAATCGCTGGTGTGCTTCGTGAGATCGACGATCCAGCCCGCGTCATCGAGAAGCAGAGGACCGCCGGACCCGCCCACCAGCTCGAGCCGTTCGATCTTCACCACGGCCTGGGTGACCTCGCCCTCGGCATCGGTGAGAAGCACGCTCAGTCGGGTCGTTCCCTCGGGATCGGTCGAGTCGCACGCGGTGAGCGCGGCGACCGCAAACAGCCCCAATAACATCTTTCGCAGCATCATCGGGCTCCTGTGACATTTATCGAATGCGGCTCGCGGACCGATTCGATGTCCGCTTTCAAACCCAAAGACACTCGCAAGAACCGATCCGAGCCTCG
>CAZRRU010000020.1:0-17398 GCA_964602635.1 uncultured Gemmatimonadota bacterium
GTGAGATCGCCGGGGTCCTCTCCGAGGCAGGCACTCGTGTGGTCATCGCCGAGATCGACAAGGATGCCGGAGCCGAGGCCGCCAGCGAGCTCCGCTCCGCCGGTCGCGAGGCCATCGCCATCGAGGTCGATGTGGCCGAGCCCGCCTCGGCGGAGCAGATGGCCAAGGAGGCGTTGGCGGAGTTCGAACGGATCGACATCCTCGTGAACAATGCGGGCATCACGCGAGACAACATTCTCGTCCGCCTCAAGGACGAGGACTGGCAGGCCGTGATGGACACGAACCTGCGGGGAGCATTCAACATGACGCGGGCCGTGGCCCGTGGAATGATGAAGCGGCGAAGCGGCTGCATCATCAATATAGCCAGCGTGGTAGGCTTGACGGGGAACCGCGGACAGGCCAACTATGCGGCGTCCAAGGCAGGTCTGATCGGCTTTACGAAGTCCGTTGCCCAGGAGCTGGCGGCCCGAGGGGTACTGGCCAATGTCGTGGCGCCCGGGTTCATAGAGACGGATATGACCGCCGAGCTTCCCCCGGAAGCGCGGGAGGATCTGGCCGAGCGTATCCCGCTCGGGCGGTTCGGTGCTCCGGAAGATGTGGCTGGAGCTATTCGCTTCCTGGCGGGTCCGGCCGCTGCCTACATTACCGGGCAGGTGCTGGTGGTGGACGGCGGCATGGTGATGTAGCCGGCGGCTCGTTGCGTGCGCCGGAAGGAACGAAACAACAAAAACAAGAGGTTTGGATCATGTCCGACGCTGCTGACAGAGTCAGAGAGATCATTGCCAACGAGCTGGGTGTGGAGATGGAGAAGGTCGCCGACGAGGCTTCGTTCGTCGAAGACCTGGGTGCGGACTCGCTCGACACCGTGGAGCTCGTGATGGCGTTCGAGGAGGAGTTCGGGGTGGAGATCCCCGATGAGGACGCCGAGCAGATGCAGACCGTGGGCGACGCCATCCGTTATCTGCAGGACAAGGAGTAACCTCCCACCTCCAAGGAGCAGGAGACACGGATGTCCGACACGCGGCGCGTGGTCGTCACGGGCCTCGGCCTCATCACGCCGGTCGGCCTTGATGTAGAGGGAACGTGGGATTCGTTGATCGCCGGGCGCTCGGGCGGAGCGCTGATCACACAATTCGACGCCTCCGATCAGTCGGTCCGGTTCGCGTGTGAGGTCAAGGAGTTCGACCCCGAACGGTACATGGAGAGGAAGGAAGTCCGACGGGCGGATCGCTTCCTGCAGCTCGCGATGGGGGCGGCGCATCAGGCGGCCGAGATGGCGGATATCGAGTCCGCGGTCGCCTCGATTCGCCCGGAGCGCTTCGGAGTCATCGTCGGCAGCGGTATCGGTGGCCTCAGCACGATGGAGACGCAGCACGCGAAGCTTCTGGAGCGAGGTCCGGGCCGGGTGTCTCCGTTCTTCATCCCGATGTTCATAGGGGACATGGCAGCCGGGATGATCTCGATGAAGTACGGGGCCCGGGGGCCGAATTACGCGACGGTTTCAGCGTGCGCTTCGAGCGGCCATGCGGTAGGAGCGGCCTATCGTTCCGTTCGGATCGGGGAGACTGATGTGATGATCACTGGTGGTACCGAAGCGACGGTCACCCCCCTGTGCATCGCGGGGTTCGCTTCGATGAAGGCTCTGTCCGAGCGGAACGACTCACCGGAGACGGCGTCCCGACCGTTCGATCTCACGCGGGACGGTTTCGTGCTCGGAGAAGGTGCGGGCGTCCTGGTGCTCGAGGCGAAGGAGCACGCCGTGGCGCGTGGGGCGAAGATCCTCGGAGAGCTCGCGGGTTTCGGGCAGAGCGCCGACGCGTACCACATGACGTCGCCTGCACCCGAGGGAGCCGGGGCCCAGATCGCGATGCGCATGGCGCTCGAAGACGCTGGCCTGGAAGCGGGCGAGGTCGACTACATAAACGCCCATGGGACATCCACTCCGGCCAACGACTCGACGGAGACCGTGGCGATCAAGGCGGTTCTTGGAGATCGGGCGCGTGAAATCGTCGTCGGCTCGACCAAGTCCATGACGGGCCACACGCTGGGGGCTGCCGGAGCGATCGAGGCCGGAGTCTCGCTGCTCGTGTGCGAGCGAGGCCTGATACCTCCGACGATCAACTACGAGAATCCCGATCCTGAGTGCGACCTGAACTACGGGGTCGATGGACCCACGGAGACCACGGTACAAGCGGCTCTGTCGAACTCGTTCGGGTTCGGCGGCCACAACGTGACGCTGGCGGTTCGGGCCTGGGAGGGCGAGTGATCCTGCCCCGGGTGGACGGAGAGTTGCGCGTTCGGCCGGAGGCAGCGGAGCTCGCCCCGATCGCCGAGAAGGTCGAGGCGGGTGAGCGCATCTCCCGGGAGGACGCGATCGCGCTCTTCGAGACCGACGATCTTCTTGCCGTTGGCAGCATGGCGGACCTGGTGAACCGACGGCTGAACGGGGACCGGGTGTTCTACGTGGCCAACCAGCACCTCAACCCGACCAACGTCTGCATCCTCAACAAGGTTTGCGTGTTCTGCTCGTACGGCGTGCGCCCTCTCGCGGATGACGCGTACACCATGAGTCTGGACGACGTATACGCAGAGGCGGAAGCGGCGCGGTTCTCACCGACTCGCGAGTTCCACATCGTGGGCGGGCTGCATCCCAAACTGCCGCTTTCCTACTATACCGATATGATCCGGGGGCTCAAGGAGAGGCACCCCACCGTCCATGTCAAAGCGCTGACGGCTGTCGAGATCGCCCACCTTGCCCGCCTGGAGGGCATCAGTACCGTGGACGTACTCCGGGAGCTGTTGGATGCCGGACTGGATGCGATGCCTGGCGGTGGAGCGGAAGTATTCAGCCCGGCGGTTCGATCGACGATCGCGGACCGGAAGCTGGCAGCGGACGAGTGGCTTCAGGTGCATCGCGAGGCGCACCGGCTGGGGATCCCGACAAACTGCACCCTTCTGTATGGTCATGTGGAGACGGCAGCGGACAGGGTAGACCACATGCTCATGCTGCGGGACCTGCAGGACGAGACCGGGGGGTTCAGCACCTTCATACCACTAGCCTGGCATCCCGACAACACGGCCCTGGGAAGGCAGATGGGCGTGGAGGGGGAACGGACCGGAGGGGTGGACGACCTCAAGGCCCTGGCGGTGGGACGGGTCTTCCTGGACAATGTGCCGCACATCAAGACCCACTGGATCATGGTCACGACCAAGGTCTCGCAGATCGCGCTGTCTTTCGGTGTCGATGACCTGGAGGGCACCGTAGTGCTCGAGAAGGTCACGCATGCCGCCGGAGCCGACACACCCATGGGACTCGATCTGGACCAGATAGTCGAGCTGATTCGGGATGCAGGCAAGACGCCGGTGGAGCGCGATTCCCTGTACAACGCGGTGGTGGAGCCGGCGGTCGCATGACCGCGATCGTGAGCGGTGTGGCGACGGAACTGGCTCTGGTGGATGCGGCCGAGAGGGCGGAGTTCGCCTCGCTGTATGAGCGGCCCTTGCTCGAGCTCGGGGCCATGGCTCGGGAGCGGGCGCGCGCCGCGGCTCCCGGGGCGACCGTCTCGTACATCGTGGACCGCAACATCAACTACACCAACGTCTGCGTCACGGACTGCTCGTTCTGCGCTTTCTATCGACGCCCGGGTCACGAAGAAGGGTACGTCCTGTCGAACGAGCAGATCGGGGCCAAGATCGACGAGGCCAAGGCGATCGGCGCCGTTCAGATACTCATGCAGGGTGGACACAATCCTTATCTCAAGCTCGACTACTACACGGGATTGCTCGACTACATAAAGACCCATCACCCGATCCACGTGCATGGGTTCTCGGCCTCCGAACTCGACATCATCGCCCGAGTCCACAAGGTGGAAGTGGGTACCGTCATCGGCGAGCTGAAGGACGCGGGACTCGACTCGGTGCCGGGTGCCGGAGCCGAGATCCTCGTCGACGACGTACGCGATCGCATAGCCAAGAAGAAGATCGATACGGCTCGTTGGCTCGAGATCCACCGGGTGGTTCACGAACACGGACTGCTCAGCTCCGCGACGATGATGTTCGGAGCCGGAGAGAGTCGTGCGGACAGGGTGGAGCACATGATCCGCGTGCGGGATCTCCAGCGCGAGACGGGGGGGTTCACGGCGTTCATTCCGTGGACCCTGCAATCAGATGGCACGGAGATGGACGGCACCCCGGAGGCGACGGCTTCGGATTACCTGAAGACCATCGCCATATCACGCCTGGTCATGGACAACGTGCGGAATCTCCAGGTCAGCTACGTGACTCAGGGCCCCAAGGTGGCGCAAGTCGCCCTGCACTTCGGGTGCAACGACTTCGGATCCCTGATGATGGAGGAGAACGTTGTGTCGGCCACGGGCACCGACTTCATCATGCCCCGATCCACCCTGGTGCGGTTCATCGAGGAAGCGGGTTTCGAGGCTGTTGCCCGATACCAGGACTACTCTCCGGTCAGGTCGGATCTCGATTGGTACTGCGGCTGCAGCGTATGCCTGGACAGGAGAGCTCCCTGATGGGTCACCGCGTGCTCGTGATGATGGGGTCCGACTCGGACCGGCCGGTGATGCAGAAGGGGGTGGACGTACTCGTGGAGGCGGGCGTGGACGTCGAGGTCGTGGTGAGCAGCGCGCATCGCGACCCTGTCAGGACCGCGGAAATCGCAGCGGCGGCGGAGTCGAGCGGATTCGGGGTGGTCGTCTGCGGTGCGGGACTGTCGGCGGCGCTGCCGGGAGTCGTCGCCGCACATACCCGCCTGCCGGTGATCGGCGTTCCGATCTCGGCGGGTACGCTTGGAGGGCTCGATGCCCTTCTTTCGATCGTCCAGATGCCCCCGGGCGTGCCAGTGGCCACGGTGGGCATCGACAACGCGCGTAACGCGGCTCACCTGGCGCTCCGTCTGCTAGGGATCGGCCGCGAGTCCTGACTCTGGCGCCAGCCGATAGGAGGGTCCCGTGCGCGTCGGCATCGGGTATGACTCACACCGTTTCGAGCCCGGGTTGTCTCTCGTCCTGGCCGGAGTACCGATCCCCGATCACGCGGGTCTGAAGGGGCATTCCGACGGGGACGCCGTGGCTCACGCCCTGATCGACGCCCTCCTGGGTGCCGCCGCCCTCGGGAACATCGGTGATCATTTCCCCGACACGGACGCCCGCTGGAAGGGGGCGGACTCGATGGCGCTCCTGGCTGCGGCGGTGCGTCTCATCGAGGAGCGGAACTACCAGGTGGTCAACGCGGACGTCACCATCGTTACGGAGAGCCCGCGAGTGAGTCCGTGGGTCGATCCGATGGCTGAGCGCCTCGCCGAGCGCCTGAGCATCTCGAGATCGTGCGTTTCAATCAAGGGCAAGACGAACGAGGGGATGGGGTGGGTGGGCAGGGGAGAGGGACTGGCCGTGATGGTCGTGGTTCTGCTCGACCAGATCAAAGATATCGACACACTGCATGCCTCGATCCGCACCGGCGGGTAGGGCGGCGAGATGCAGGAGCAGCTGGAGGCCCTCCTTCGCCTGGTCGGCGGCGTGCCGGTCGAGACTGTCTACCTGCTGGTGGGTGTCGGTGCCGCCATAGAGAACCTGTTTCCGCCGGTTCCATCGGACGTGGTAGTGGTGGCCGGGGGCATTCTGGCAGATCGGGGAATCCTGGACGCCCGCCTCGTATTTCTGGTGGCCTGGGCCAGCAATCTGCTGCTCGCTCTCTCCGTGTACGTCGCCGCGCTTCACTTCGGCGGAGGTCTCTTCTCGACCCGCTGGGGCCGCTGGCTCCTGAGACCCGCGCAGCTCGAGAGAATGTCGCTGTTCTACGAGGACTACGGGACGCTGACGATCCTGGTGAGCCGCTTCTTCCCGGTGTTCAGGGTCCTCGTACCGGCGTTCGCCGGAATCAGTCGGCTGGGTTTCTGGCGTACCGCGCTTCCATTGACGATCGCTTCGGCTGTGTGGTACGCGGTGCTCGTGTTCGGGGGCGTCGTCGCATCCCGGAACATCCCCCGGATCGTAGGCGCCCTGGCTGCCGTCAACACGACGGCAGGTGTGGTGGCCCTGCTCGCTGCCGTAGCCCTGGCGTGGCTGTGGTGGCGTTCCCGCCGGACTGATGGAGAGGGGGCGCCCTAGTGGTCGGCCCGAGGAGGGTCCGTTCGCGGCCCGCGAAGTCCGACGATCCCCGCAGTCGATTCCACCTCGCGGAGTTCTCGGACTTCCTGCGCTACGAACGGGGTCTCGCCCCCAGCACCGTGCAGGCGTATCTGCGAGATTGTCGGTCGTTAGCAGATTTCCTGATCGCGGGAGGGAGGACGGACCCGGGCGCCGTCGACTACCAGGAATTGCGGACATATCTGGTAGATCTGGCCGAGCAGGGTCTCGCAGCTCGCAGCGTGGCCCGTCGCCGCTCCGCACTGCGCACGTATTTCGGCTTTCTCATCGAGGAGGGCCACCTTTCGCACGATCCCACGCAGAAGCTGGAGAGTCCTCGGGTCGACAAGACACTCCCGGGTGTGCTGACCTACGCGGAGGTCGAGTTGATCCTGGACACCGTCGGGGCTCTGTCCGCGGATGCGCACCCCAACGCCAGGCGCGACGCGGCCATGCTCGAGACCCTGTATGGGGCCGGCCTCAGAATCTCCGAACTCATCGGCCTGCGGATGCGGGACCTCTCCCTGGAAGAAGGTCTCATTGCCGTGAGCGGAAAGGGTGACAAGCGACGCATAGTGCCGCTCGGAGGTCGTGCGGTTCGGGTGATACAGCGCTACCTTCGAGAGCGACGGCCAGAGCTCGACCGGCGCCGGTCCGAAGGGGTGGTATTCCTCAATCAGCACGGACGTCCGCTGAGCCGCATGGGCGCGTGGAAGATCGTCGGAATGCACGTGCGCAATGCCGGGATCGAGAGGAAGGTCACGCCACACACTTTCCGGCACAGCTTCGCGACGCACCTGCTGGAAGGGGGAGCGGATCTGGTCGCCGTGCAGGAAATGCTGGGACACGCGGACATCTCAACCACCCAGATCTATACCCATGTGGACCGCCGATATCTTCAAGAAGAGCATCGTCAGCACCATCCGAGGGGGTAGAGCCGGGTGAGCGCCGTCTCTCGCGTGCTCAACCTGTCGCGCAACCGCCAGGCAGTTAGGCGGTTCGCCGATCGCATGGTTCCGCCCGAGATACTGGCTCGGATTCTGGAATGCGCCCGGTACGCGCCTTCGGCACGGGAGGACCAGCCCTGGCGCTTCATAGTGATTCAGGACGCACTCACCCGTCACCGGATCGCGCGCGCTGTATTCCAGGGCGAGCTTATCCGCACGGCTCCGCTCCTCGTCATCGGGTGCGCGCGAGTCCACTCGAACATCGCGGGCAGTGGGCGGCCCAGCCACCCGATCGACCTGGCCGCGGCCACCGAGGCGATGGTCCTGGCGGCCGCGGACATGAGTCTCGCCACTGCGTGGATCACGGGTTTCAGGGAAGGCGAGATTCAGGAGGTGCTCGGCATCCCGGCGGACGTGCCGGTGGTTACTTTCCTGGCCCTCGGGTATCCGGACGGTTTTCAGCGTCTGCCGAGGCGGCGGGCCGACGAGGAGACGATCGCGTGGGACCGGTGGGAAGCGACCGGGGGGGGAAGGGAACGGTGAGCGTCCGGGGTGCGCCGTCTCGCGGTCGTCGACGGGCGATCCTGCTGCTGTGCCTCGCCGCCGGCGTGTCCGCTCAGGCCGTGGTGGCCCAGGAAGTCACATTCGAGCCACGGCGCGGGAACGCACTGGACGCGGGACTCGCCGGCTTCCTCGCCCGCGGCGATTTCCGGGTGTGGACCCGGGACACGGTTGTCGCCTCCGACGGACGCGTGGCGGGCGACCTTCTCGTGCTCGAGGCACGGGTACGCCTGGCCGGCTCGGTCGACGGAGATATCTACGTCGTGGACGGCGATATCCTGCTCAGGCCGGGAGCGCAGGTGTCGGGAGACATCGTCGTGCTCGGCGGGGGCTACCTCGGGTCGGGGATGGCGACGGTCGACGGCGAGGTGACCTGGCGGCCGGCGGAGCGATACTCGGTTCTGCCAGCGGCCGGCGGCCTCGAGATCCATCCGGTCGTGGACGTTCCGGCTGTGGTCGACCTGCACGGGTTGTACGGCTTCGAGGCTCCCACCTACGAGCGCGTAGACGCCGTGACCGTTGCGTGGGGAATCACGTTGCGTGCGGCTACCTGGGCCTGGAGGCCCACGCTGGAGCTGGTGGGAAGGTACCGATCCGGACAGGGGGAGCTCGAGGGCACCGTGCGCCAGTTCTGGTATCCGGGTCCAGTCGAATTCGGGATCGAAGCCGAGCGCGTCGTACGCACGAACGAGAGGTGGATGCGGGCGGACGTGTCGAATTCGCTCTCCTACCTGTTCCTCGGCGACGACTTTCGGGACTACTACGGAGCCGACCGGGTCGCGTTGGTGGTGCGAGGGAGCGGAGACCGCTGGTGGACACCCATGGTCCGCCTGGAATGGGAAGACGGCTGGAGTCGGAATGCTGGTGATCAGTTTACGTTCTTCGGTTCGGACAACGTGCGTGAGAATCCGGCCATAGACGACGGCAAGACCGGAAGTGCCGCGCTGGCCGTCTCGGTCGATCGCCAGACGGGCGCATCCGGGCGGCTTGTGGGGCGGACCCTCCTGGAGGCCGCGGACTCCTCGGTGGCGGGCGACTTCTCCTACCTTCTCGGCGAGATCCAGGCCCGGTGGACCACTCCGGGATTCTCTTCTCACGAACTGGACATCTTCGCCCTGGCCAGGGGCGATCTGGCCGGCGACCTGCCGGGACAGAGGTGGACCGGATTCGGGGGCCGGGCCACCCTCCCGACTCTCGGGGTCCTGGAATTCAGAGGACCTCGCGTGGTGTACGGCCAGGTCGGGTACTCGATTCCCATCGAAGCGCTGCGCTTCGGCGAGCTGGGAGCGCTGGATGTGTTCGCCCGGGCCGGCACGGGAGCGGCGTGGGATGCCGGCCAATCGGCGGACTGGCAGGTGAATCTGATCGCCGGGCTCCGGTTCTGGGTCGTCGAGGGAGGTGTCGCTGTGGATCCGGGGGCCAGCGGCGGAGACGTTCGCGGCTACGCGATCTTCCGATTTCCCGGGGATCTATGATCGTGCGCCCTTTGACACCACGTTCCGAAACGGATTACGTTACGGAGCGTGAATTTAACGCCGTCACGCATTCGATTTCGACCTGCTGAGGTCGCCTGTGCCTTCCGGCCGAGCCCGTGCGTCGGAGTCCCTTCCGCAGCCTCGTCCCCGCTATCAGAACCGTGGCCCGCTGGGCACCGCGATACCGAATTGAAAGTGAGAGCCCATGTCTGACGCGCCGCAGGCGGATACGAAATACATCTTCGTCACGGGAGGAGTGGTTTCCTCTCTTGGCAAGGGAATCGCGGCGGCCTCGATCGGCCGGCTGCTTGTCGAGCGAGGGCTGGCCGTCACGATCCAGAAATTCGATCCATACATCAACGTCGATCCGGGAACCATGTCTCCGTTTCAGCATGGGGAGGTCTACGTCACGGACGACGGCGCGGAGACCGACCTGGATCTCGGACACTACGAGAGGTTCATCAACGAGTCCCTGTCCCAGGCCAACAACGTCACCACCGGTCGCATCTATCAGAACATCATCACGAAGGAGCGAAAGGGAGACTTCCTCGGAGCCACGGTCCAGGTGATTCCGCACGTCACCGACGAGATCAAGTCCTACATCCGGATGTTGTCTCCGAATCACGACGTGGTCATCACCGAGGTCGGGGGCACCGTGGGGGATATCGAGTCTCTGCCGTTCCTCGAAGCGATCCGCCAGTTCCGGCAGGACGTGGGCTGGAAGAACACCGTCCTGGTCCATCTCACTCTGGTGCCCTACATAGCGGCGGCGGGCGAGCTCAAGACGAAGCCGACACAGCACTCCGTGCGTGAGTTGATGGAGATCGGCTTGCAGCCGGACATTCTGGTGTGCCGAACGGAGTGGCCTCTCCCGGAAGACGTCCGCAGAAAGGTGGCTCGATTCTGCAACGTGGATATCCGGGACGTGATCGAGAGCCGTGACATGGACACGATCTACGAGGTCCCCCTCCGCTTCCGAGAGCAGCGGCTGGACGACCGCATCGTGGAGCACCTGAGCCTCGAGACGGCCGATCCGGACCTCACGGGCTGGGAATCCATGGTGGAGCGCATCAAGCATCCGGGTTCCGGCGAAGTTCGGGTCGGAGTGGTCGGCAAGTACACATCCCTGGTGGACTCCTACAAGTCGATCCAGGAGGCACTGATCCACGGCGGGATAGCGAACGATACCGGCGTGAGGATCGACTGGCTCTCGTCCGAGGCGATCGATTCTCAGGGAGCGGAGACGCTCAGCCCGTACGACGCGGTGCTGATCCCCGGAGGCTTCGGGCAGCGCGGGGTGGAAGGAATGGTGGACACGGTGCGGTATCTACGCGAACAGGGAGTTCCGTTTCTCGGGATCTGCCTCGGGCTGCAATGCGCGATCATCGAATTGGCCAGGAACGTGTGCGGTCTGGAAGGTGCGGATTCGTCGGAATTCGAGGAAGGGACCGAGCACCCCGTCATCTCCCTCCTCGACTCGCAGCTGAAGGTCACCATGAAGGGCGGCACCATGCGCCTCGGCGCCTATCCGGCGGAGCTCGTGGCGGGCAGCCGGGTGAGGGAGATCTACGGCGAGGACGAGGTCTCGGAGCGCCACCGCCACAGGTACGAAGTCAACAACGACTATCGCGATGCGCTCGCGGGCGGGGGAATGGCCTTCAGTGGTCTTTCTCCGGGGGGCGGTCTCGTCGAGATCATCGAGCTTCCGGAACACCCGTTCTTCGTGGCCACACAGTTCCACCCGGAGCTCAAGTCCCGACCGACCCGGGCCCACCCCCTGTTCGCCGCGTTCATCGCCGCCGCCAAGGAGCGTCGCGACCACCGGGTGTCGGTGGAGACGGATGAAGTCGAAGGGCGCGCGAGCTGGGCAACGGCTGGTCGGGAATGAACGTCCTCGATCCGGGTGGGCGCTTCATGCTGATCGCGGGGCCTTGCCTGCTGGAAGACGATCGACTGAACATCGAAGTCGCCGAGAAGGTCGGCGAAGTGGCCCGGCGGTTGGGTGTGCCGGCCGTCTTCAAGGCGTCGTTCGACAAGGCCAATCGGACCAGCGGTTCCTCGCCGCGGGGACCCGGTCTGAGCGAGGGGATGGAGCGTCTGAGTGCGGTTCGTCGGGAGACGGGGCTGCCCGTGTTGACCGACATCCACGAACCCGGGCAGGCGCGAGCCGTAGCCGGGGTCGTCGACGCGATCCAGATTCCGGCATTTCTGTGCCGCCAGACCGACCTGCTGACGGCGGCCGGGAGCACGGGACTGCCGGTCAACGTCAAGAAGGGTCAGTGGCTGGCCCCCGAGGACATGAGGCACCCGGTCGAGAAGATCCGGGATGCGGGAGCCGCCGGGGTCAGCGTGACCGAGCGCGGAACGGTCTTCGGATACGGCCGCTGGGTGGTGGACATGCGCAGCTTCGCCATCATGCGTGAGACGTGCCGGTGTCCGGCCCTGTTCGACGCGACACACTCCGTGCAGCTCCCTGGCGGAGCGGCGGGGGGAGCCGCGAGCGGCGGAGAGCCGCGCTGGATCGAGACCCTGGCGGGAGCCGCAGTGGCGGCCGGCGCCGACGGCATCTTCCTGGAGACACACCCGGATCCGTCAAGGGCTCCTTCGGACGGAGCCAACATGCTGCCGCTCGGTAGCCTCGAGAGGATGTTGGAGCGCCTGCTGGCAATTCGGGAGGCCAGGGACCGGACTCCCGCGGATGCCCGATGAGTTCCATTCCGGGGTCCCTGGCGCTCGAGGTGCGAGTCGTCCTGCTGGACGCGGACGGCGTAATGACGGATGGGGGTTTGTACGCTTTCGAGGGGCCGGACGGCACGGTCGAAGGGCGGCGTTTCCACGTGCACGACGGTCTGGCGATTCACATGCTGCGTCGCGCCGGTCTCGTGGTAGCGGTGGTGTCCAGCAAGAGCTCTCCACCGGTGAGGCAGCGGGCCGAGTCCCTCGGAATCACCGAGATCCACCAGGTCTCGGCATTCGGGAAGCTCGAAGCCGTAGCACACATACTCAGACGTGCCGGCGCCTCCTGGGATCAGGCCGCCTTCCTGGCCGACGATCTGGCGGATCTTCCGGTGCTGCGGGAGGTAGGCCTACCGGCAGCCGTCGCGAACGCCGTGCCCGAGGTCAAGGAGGCCGCGATATGGGTCGGTGACACGGTCGGTGGCGCGGGAGCCGTGCGTGAGTTCGTCGAGGCGCTCCTCCGAGCCCGGGCCGAGTGGGGGGAGCTCGTCGAGGAATACGTCGCGGAGTGTGTCGAGCACTGGAGGTCGAAAGAGAGTGAGTGAGGGCAACGGCGACCCGGCCCACGAGTCGAGGATCATCGAGCGGGGCCGGGAAGTGCTGCGAATCGAGAGCGAGAGTGTAGCCTCCCTGGCGGATCGCCTGGGTACGGCGTTCGCCGAAGCGGTCCGACTGATCGAGGCGATCGCGGGCCGCGTGGTGGTTACGGGCATCGGGAAGTCGGGGATCGTGGCCCGTAAGCTCGCCTCGACGTTGTCGTCCACGGGAACGCCGGCAATCTTTCTGCACCCGGTGGAGGCGGCGCACGGTGATGTCGGCATGCTGGTAGGAGGCGACCTGGTCCTCGCCATCTCCAAGAGCGGCGAGTCCTCCGAGATGGAGAGCCTTTTACCGGTGATCGAGCACATCGGTGTTTCCGTAATCTGTCTGACGGCGGAGCCCACATCGACTCTGGCGCGGCGTGCGGATCTGGTTCTCGACGTCAGCGTACAGGTGGAGGCGTGTCCGCACGACCTGGCCCCGACGGCCAGCAGCACGGCGGCGCTCGCGATGGGAGATGCCCTGGCCATGGCCGTTTCGGAGGCCCGCGGTTTCGGGCCGGAAGATTTCGCCCGACTGCATCCGGGAGGAGAGCTGGGGCGGCGTCTGACGCTGACGGTGCGCGACGTGATGATCACGGATGAACAGCGGGTGCCGCGACTGACGCTCGACCGGGATCTCGGAGCCGCGATGCACGAGATCGCCCACAGGCAGGGGACGGTGCCTGTCCTGGACTCGCATCGCGTCGTCGGCGTCATCACCGCAGGGGATCTGACTCGCTATGCCGACCGGCATCCCCAATTCCTGTCGCACTCCGTCGAGCGGGCCATGAACCGGGCGCCGAAGACGATCGGACCGGGCGAGATGGCCACCGAGGCCCTGGTGGAAATGCGGGAACACGGAATCATGGCGATGCCGGTGGTGGACGGGGAGAGCAGGTTACTGGGCATGGTGCATCTGCACGATCTCCTGCGGGCGAGGCTTGCGTGAGCATGGCCCGGATTCCCGTCGTCGGTCACCCGGCGGTGCTCGTCCTTCTGTGCGCCATCGCGGCCCTGGGCTGCGAAGAAGAGAGCCAGAGACCGCTTGCGTCGGACACGCTCCTGGGACTCGAGGCCGACCAGGTGCTCGTGGGCGTGGAGATGAACCTGACCCGGGCGGGCGTTCGCAGCGCCGTTCTGGAGGCAGACACGGCATTCAGCTTCCAGGACATGGGCCTGCTCCAACTGCGCAACCTGAAGATCACGTTCTACGGGGACACGGGACTGGAGGACGGGACACTGACCGGAAAATCAGGCGAGTACCGATTCGACACCGGTGACGTGGAAGTGAGAGGCGCGGTGGAGGTCAGAGAGGCGGCCGGATCCAAGCGCCTGGTGACACAGCGGCTTCGGTACGATGCGGAAGCGGACTCGTTGTACGGAGATACCACGTTCGTCCTGTACCGGCCGGGTCTCCAGAGCAGGGGCAGAAGTTTCGTCAGTGACGCGCAGCTGGAGAACGTTCAGATCCTGAACCCGAGTTTCGTGTCCGAGGGAGATCCGGCCGCGCCTCGGCGTCCGCCGCGCGAATGATCGGGCGCCTCGCAGCGGGCGCGGCCTCGCGCCAGACAGCGGTGCGATCGGCCGCCCTCGCGTCCCTGGTGGCGCTGGTCGGTCCGCGCGCCTCCGTCGCACAGGGTACTCCCAGTTGTCAACTGCGGGTCCGGGTCGTAGCGGAGGCCGGGTCAGGCGATCAGCCGCGAAGCAACATGCTGGCGATCCCCGGGGCTGAGGGGCGCTATGCGATGCATCTGGGAGGGGGACTGGTGCTGGGTCGGTGCGGAGACGCCTCGATGACGGGTGACAGCGCCGTCCACCTGGAACACATCGCTGAGGCGCTCATGGTCGGCTCGGTCCGATACCGCGACTCCACTCGAGTCCTCGACGCGGAGCGGGTGACCTACTACGGACTCTCGGATCGTGTCGTGTCGGAGGGGGACGTGCGGTTGGAGCGACTTCAATCCGGGGCCACGTTGGAGGGGCCGCGAGTGGAGTTCCTGCGGACTCCGTTCCGCGGAAGCCGCACGCTGGCCACGGGTCGGCCCCATATGACTCTGCCGACGGGAGGTCCAGGGACCGAGGCCTTCCTGGTCGATTCGGACGTTGCGGAATTCGTGGGAGAGCAGCGGGCCTTCGCCCGCGGCAACGTGGAGATTCACCGCTCGGATCTCGATGCGACGGCCGACAGCGCGCGCTTCGATTCCGACGGGCTCGGGGTCCTGTATGGCAACCCGATCATTCGAGGCGAGGGGTTCGAGCTGACGGGAGACAGCGTGCTGGCCCGGTTCTCGGAGGACGAACTCCGAGAGGTCAGGTCGTTCGGTGACGCTGCCGCTACCGGCCAGGACTTCGAAATGCAGGCCGACCTGGTGACGGCCGAGATCAGGGGGGGAGAGGTCGAGCGCCTGTGGGCGTACGGCGAAGGGCGTTCTATAGCCGTTTCGGGCTCGTTTCAGCTATCCGGGGACTCCATCGAGTTCTCCCTCACCGCCGGTCGCCTGGACTCCATCGCCTCCGTGGGCTCGGCGGCTTCGGTGGAGACGGAACCCCATGTCCCTGGAACGCAGCTGATCGAGGCGACGCGGGATCTCGATCCGGGATCGAACTGGCTGACGGGCGACACGATCCGGGCTTTTTTCTCCGCCTCGCCGATGGACTCACTCGCACCACCGTCGGAGGCGGACCCCACTCCGGAGCGTCTTCTGGCTCTGGGGAGCGCCCGCTCGTTCTACGCCTCGGTGAGAGATTCGGCGCGGTCCGTGTCACCGTCCAGGAACTACCTGCTCGGAAACCGCATCGAAGTGTTGTTCCAGGATGGAGAGCCATCCGAGGTCGTCGCGAAGGATGCCATAGGCATCTATCTCGAGCCCTCGACGGAAGGAGGAGGAGGGTGAGCGAGCAGAGCGTTCTGAAGGCTGAAGGCCTGGTCAAGACCTTCGGCAAGCGGAGTGTCGTGGACGGAGTCGACCTCGAAGTTCGCCAGGGCGAAATCGTCGGTCTGCTTGGACCTAACGGGGCGGGGAAGACCACCACATTCTACATGATCGTCGGACTGCTCGCGGCGAACGCGGGCCGCGTCTACCTCGACCAGCAGGAGTTGACCCGCATACCGATGTACCGCCGCGCTCGGGCGGGGATCGGATACCTGTCGCAGGAGCCCTCGATCTTCAGGCGTCTGACGGTCGAACAGAACGTGATGTCCATCCTTCAGACGCTCGACATGACTCGCTCCGAGCGCTATCGGCGTCTGGACCAGCTTCTCGGCGAGCTGTCGATCGGGCACTTGAGAAAGAACAAGGCCGATTCGCTGTCCGGTGGAGAGCGGAGGCGACTCGAGATCACCCGGGCCCTGGTAACGAGTCCCAAGTTCATGCTGCTCGACGAGCCGTTCGCTGGAGTCGACCCTATCGCGGTTGACGACATCCAGCGGATCGTGGCCGAGCTGAGGGAGCGTGGGCTGGGCGTGCTGATCACGGACCACAATGTGCGCGAGACCCTCTCGATCACTGACCGAGCCTACCTGATGTTCAACGGTCGAATTCACATCGAGGGTCCGGCGCAGAAGCTCGTCGAGGATCCGGAAGCCCGGAAGATGTATCTGGGTCTCGACTTCGAGTTGTAGAATCCCTGACATAGCGGCCGCGAGCGCGGCCGTCCTGCAAGGGGTGTGCCGTACGAACCCCGTTCGCTATCTTACATTCGACACGGCCTGGGGGCCGCGAAACAGGAACAACAGGAACAAGTGGAGTGACCGGGTAGCACATGGCCGATTTCAAGAGGGGGCTCTCGCAGAGCCTCGGCATGCGGCAGGAGCTGAAGATCAATCCTCGCCTGTATCAGGCGATGGATCTGCTCTACATGCCGCTGCTGGATCTGCAGGCTCACCTCAAGATGGAGGTGCTGGTCAATCCATTCCTCGAATTCACCGAAATGGCGGAAGAGGAATTGCCGGAGGAAACGCAGGAAGAGGAGGAGGACGAGGACGAGGTCGACTGGGAAGAGATCCTTCTCAACGGATTCGACGCGGGTGGCCGGCGCAGTCAGTTCGAGGACAAAGAGCACTACATGCCCACTCCGGCGGCGCCACCGGATCTCTGGGAGCACCTGCGCGAGCAGTTGAATCTCCTCAAGCTCGGGCCGAGGGAGCTGGCGCTTGGCGAGGAGATCATAGGCAACGTCGATCGTGAGGGGTTTCTGGCCTGCAGCCTTGAAGAGGTGGTCGAGGCCGCGAATACGTGGCTGGCCGAGAGCGAGCCGGAGCTGTGGTCCGAGATGGAGCCTTTCACGCTGGAGGAGGCCGAGTCCGTGCTCCGTATCATCCAGGGCTTTTATCCCTCCGGCGTCGGAGCCCGGAACCTCCAGGAGACCCTGCTGATCCAGCTGAGGGAGAGGGGCGAGGACGACACGCTGGCCTTCCGGATCATCCACGATCATTTCGAACAGCTCGTCAACCACAGGTGGAGTGAGCTGTCGAAGGAGCACGGGATCTCTCCCGTGGACGTGCAGAGCGCGGCCGATTCGATCTCGAAGCTCGATCCCAAGCCGGGCTTGAAGTACGCGGATATGAGCGACAACTACGTGATACCCGACCTCGTGGTGGAGAAGGTCGATGGCGAGTACTTCGTGTTCCACAACGACTCGTCGTTGCCGCGACTCAAGCTGTCGCGATCCTACCGGGAGGTCGCACAGAATCGGAATCAATTCCAGGGTGAGAACAAGGCGTTTATCGCCAAGAAGTTGAACAGCGCCCAGTGGATGATACAGGCCATCGAACAGAGACGGCAGACGATGCTGAAAGTCATGGGCTTCATCGTCGATCGTCAACGCGAGTTCTTCGAGAAGGGAGTGGAGCATCTGCGTCCCCTCACCCTGCGAGAGGTGGCCGAGCATATCGACATGCACGAGTCCACCGTATCGCGGGTGACGAACGACAAGTTCGTGCAGACACCGAGGGG
>CAZRRU010000021.1:0-3410 GCA_964602635.1 uncultured Gemmatimonadota bacterium
AGTCGCGCTTCGAGCTCCTCTCGTAGCAGCTCCACGCCTGCAGCTTCGGCGATCGCCACGTCCAGCTGGCGGCTTTCCAGCCACGCGAGATGCACCTCGGCATCCCGACCACTCCCCGTCGATGACGCCAGCTTGCGGATCTTGCGCTGGCGCTTCAGCGAAACAGCCGTGGCCAGGTAGGGAGCGTATGCCAGGAGATTGCTGCGAAGCCGGCGCAGGCTAACCCGAAAGTCGTGCAGCGCCTCCTCGTCGCCCTTCTTCTCCAGTCGGCGCATCGCCTGCTCCGCCCGATCCAGATAGAAACGGGCGATATGGACCGCTCCCTCGTAGGCCGGGAGGTCGAGCAGACCGGAAGGACGGCGAGCCATGGCCGGCTACCTCCCCAGCCGTCGGAGCTGGGCAGGAGCCAGGAACCAGTGGAGCATGGCCGTCCCCGGCTTCAGGGCTCCCGGGAACTCCAGAAGCATCGCGGACCCCTTTTTCACCACGGCGAAGTCGTGCCAACCGCCGGTGAGAAGCCAGGCCGCCCAGTCCGACATGTGGGGCTCGTGCCCCACCGCCGCGACCAACTCGTCGGGCCCGCACTCGCCCAGCCACTCCAGGAAGGCCTGGCCGTCGCCCGTGCCGAGTGAGTCCGCGTGCTCGATCCGCTGCCCGTCGTACGCCTGTGCCACGATCTCGGCTGTCTGCAGGGCTCGGGTGAGTGGGCTGGTGGCGAGCACGTCGATCTCCGGGACCAGCGCCCGCAAGCCCACCGCGCCCCTGGCCATCCGGTCCCGGCCCCGGTCGGTGAGGGGCCGGTAATAATCCGACTTGCCGGTGCGAGCGAACTCGAACCGGTCTTCGGCAATCGCATGGCGGATGAGCAGCAACTTCATCGATCGTCCCGTCGTCTGCGGCTGAGCGGCGTCCTGACACCGATTCACCGGGGGCCGTAGAAAGTGGGCTCCTGACGGTCAAATGTCGAGCAATTGGCGGGCCGCGACGCCTGGGTCGTGGCTTCATGGGGTCAGAAGAAGGCGGTCAGGGACAGATAGAGGCTGGACGGCACGATCCCATACTCCGAGCCCGGAAGGGTGAATCCGGGATCCACACCCCCGATCGGCGGCACGGTCATTCCTTCGCCCGCCCCGAATCCGAAGAAGAACCCGCCCCTGATGTACGCCTCGTTGGACAGCGAATAGCTGGCAGCCGGTGACAGGAGGAGGCTCCCGTCGTTCATGTTCCACGTGGTGAACAAGTCGGCGGTAAGCAGCGGCGTCGCCTGCAACGAGGCCTGGAGGGCCGCCTCGTTCCGCCCAATCACCTGCAATTCGCCGCGGCTGTAGGGAGCGGAGAGCAGGACGTCCAGGTAGTCGTCAGGATTGGTCGCACCGTATCCGTCGCGCTGGTACTCGAGGACCACGTACAGATCACGGCCGGCGAGCGGGAAGCTCCGATCCGCCCCGATCGTGAATCGCAGCACATCGTCCGGCCACCGAAGCTCGGCTTCTCCCCGGAACGCGGTGCCCGAAGCCGTGAGGGTGGCACCAGCGGAGACCGCACCCCCGTCGTGCAGCACCCCTGCCCAACCAGAGACTTCCCAGGGACCCGAAGCCGTGAGGATCCGACCCAGAGCCGTGATGGTGGTGCCATCCCGTGTGTCCGCCGGACGGAATACGAAGTCCAGCTCGGTGAACGGACCCGAGAATCCCTGGAGCCGGAAGGCGTCCACACCCGCCCGGAATTCTCGGAACGGATCGGCCGGATCGAACGGCGCGAACGGGTCGGCCGGCGTGAAGATCAGCGAAGTGGCCCACGAGATGGTCTGCCGGCCTACGGTCGCCGCCGCCGATTCGCCGATCGGGGCACTGACCAGAAGCCGGTCGAACCTGTGGCGCCACGACCCGTGGTCCCAGTCCTCGATCGTCCACTGCAGCGACAGCCAGTTGATCCCCGACGAGCTGGCCCCCAGCTGCGGTCCCAGTCCGAGCTCCGGATCGGACACCAGCTCGAGGGCCTGCTCGTAGGCGATGTCGAAGTGGAAGGCCCCCACGTCGGGCGCGGCCATCAACCGGAGGCGCTGAAAGTCCGTGACCCCGGCCGGAGTGAAGGGACCTTCCAGGGCGCCCGTAGCCACGTTGAGGTAATACCCGCCGAGACGCAGCTCATCGCGAAGCGACTGTGCGCGGGCGGCGTCCGGCTCTGCGGTGATCGCGACGATCGCGACGATCGCCGCCACCCGACCCGAGGTGGCCGCTCGTGGCCAGGACATGAAGTCAGTCGCGCCGGTCGTCGTCCACGATCGCTCCGTCGACCAACCGAACCACGCGCCGGGCCCGGTCCATCAGGCGGGTGTCGTGGGTCGCGAACACGAACGTCGTGCCCAGGTCCCGGTTGAGCTCGGCCATCAGGTCGATGAGCGCCGTGCTCGTGGTCGTGTCGAGGTTGGCGGTGGGTTCATCCGCCAGCACGAGGGCCGGCTGTCCGACCACCGCCCGGGCCACGGCCACGCGCTGCTGCTGCCCGCCGGACAGCTTGCCGGGACGCCGGTCCTCCAGCCCCGCCATTCCGATGCGTTCGAACAGCTTCTCCACCTTCTCGCGGCGCTCTTCGGGTGGCACGTCGCGCAGCAGGAGGGTGAACTCGGCGTTCTCCAGAGCGGTGAGTACGGGCAGGAGGTTGTAGGCCTGGAACACGAACCCCAGTCGTTCGAGACGCAACCGGGCCAGCTCCCGCTCGGTCAGCTCGGTGATGTCGGTGCCGTCGATCCACACCTTCCCGTCCGTGGGTCGGGTGAGGCCGCCGAGAAGATTGAGGAGCGTCGTCTTGCCCGACCCCGAGGGACCCGCAAGGACCACGAATTCGCCCGGTTCGATGGTCATCGACACGTCGTTGACCGCCTCGACCCGGATCCCGTCGTGTTCGTACACCTTCCACAGGCTCTCGGTGCGAACCGCGGCGGCGCCGTTTCCGTTTCCGCTCACTCCGTCGCTCATCGTCTCTATTCCTCGAACTTCATGGCCTCGGCCACGTCGATCCGCGTGGCGCGCCAGGCCGGGTATATCGATGACAGACTGCCGATCGCCAGGATGAAGAACAGGCTCTGCAGCATCTGATTCCAGTGGAAGCGCGGCACGATCACCGGATCGATGACGATGCCCGCCGCTTCCATCTCCATGTCCCACATGGCGGAAAAATCGAGGCCGTTGCGGAAGAAACCCCAGACGATCGCCGCGCCGAGGGCCATGCCCACGAGACCGCTGATCGCGGTCAGGACCATGCCCTCGATGAACACCACGCGCCCGACCTCGCCGCGCTCGAGTCCGAGTGCCCGGAGCACGCCGAACTCCCGCGTACGGTACATCACGGACATGAGGATCGTGTTGACGATCGCGGTGGCCGCAATCACGAACAGCACCAGGTGGAAC
>CAZRRU010000022.1:0-13195 GCA_964602635.1 uncultured Gemmatimonadota bacterium
GGCCACCATCCTGGACCTGCAGGCCGCCCAGATTACCCTGCTCCAGGCCGAAGTCGACCTCATCCGCCGACGCTTCGACTATCAGCTCGGCCTCGCACGCCTCGAAGCCCTGCTCGGCACCAACCTGAGATAATCCAGACCTGAAAAGGGCGCATCGACGGGATGCGCCCTGCCAGGTCAATCCCGGTCGCTCGGAATCAGAAAGAGAAGCCGAGATTCACGTACACGATCCGACCGGGTTCAGCGATCTGCTCACCGGTGGTCGGGTCCTTCGAGTTCAGGTGGTTGACCACCTGCCTGTCGCCCACGTTCTGAATCCCGAACCGAAGAAGCACGAGATCGGTGACCTTCCAGCCGAATCGAAGATCACCCGTCACCCAGCCATCCGTCGGAGTCTCGCCCCTTGTCGCAGAGACGCGCTCCTGTCTTCCGGCCACTTTCAGAATGGCGTCGCCGTGGAATCGACGGTTCGGCATGTCATACCGGAGTCCCGCCGCGCCACGCCACGGCATGACGGCGAAAGCGGGTTCATCGAGCGTCCGATCCTCACCCCACAGGTAGTCCGTGCGGAGGTTGACTGTCCACGAGCGCGAGAGCAGGATACCGGCCGCCGCTTCGATTCCCCAATAGAATGCATCCCCGCTGACGTACTGATAGACGATGTCGGGCGACATGGGGAGCTTCTTCTCGAGGTCGGTGGGCTCCACGGTGATGTAGTTCGCGATGTTCCGCACGAACACGTTGCCCTGCAGGTTGACGATCGAGTACGAACCATCGAACCCCAGGTCGAACTGGGTACTGCGCTCGGGCTCGAGGTCCGGATTCCCGACGAATTCCGCCGATAGCTGAGCCTTGGAGGCAGGAAAGCGATCCGCGTACAGCTCGTTCGCGTCCGGCGTGCGCACGGCGGATCCGGCGCCCGCGAACAGCATCCAGTTGCGGCTCAGGTGCATGCCAAGGGTGGCGGCACCGCTCAAGTCCGTGCTGGAGGTGGAAGTGCGGCCCGATACGTTGTCGACGAACCAGTCACTCGGCCGCCCGGCCTTCGAACCGGCCAGGTCCAGCCGCGCGGTAGCCGAGAAATCCAGCACGCCCGAGAAGGCCCGGTCTCCCCGCACGAACACGCCTCCGGCGTTCGTGGTGACGTCCGGCCACACTACGTCCGCTACCATCACCATGTCCGTCATGGCATTGCGGATCTCACGGTCGGCGTCGCGGTTGGCGGAGTAGACGTCGCCCCCCGCCTCGATTTCCCAGCCGTCCGTCTGAAACAGGGCTGCGACCCGGCCCCCGGCGACCGCGGTGGACGTTTCCACGCGCACGTTCATCATCGCGGCGGAAGGCTTGTCCTGGTTGGTCATGCCGTGGTCAACCGAGTTGTAGTAGGCGTTCACGTCGAGCCCACGGAACGCGCGGCCTCGCCCTCTCAGCGAGTACTCCGCCGAACCGTTCCAGGTGCGGAAGTAGTCGGCGTCCAGAATTCGACCCGGGTAGTCGATCGGGCCCTGGTCCTGGTAGCCGCCTGCGACCACGAGGTTCGATCGGGGGGCCGGCTGAATGCCGATCTTGCCGCGAGCTTCCCAGCTCCTGTAGTCGCCCTGCACCAGGTTCCCGTCCCCGTCCTCGTAGTCCTCTCCCTGGCGGTAGGCGCCGAATCCCCAGTAGGACAGGTCGCCCGAGCGCCCGACCAGTCCAGCGGACGTCTCCGCGCCGTTGACGTTGGAGTCATATCCGGCCGTGAGATTGCCGTGCAGCGCCCCGGGGCGCCCGGGCGGAAGCGGCTCCGTGTCTGCGCGAATCGCGCTCAGGCTGCCTGCTCCCCAGGTCAGGGCGTACGGGCCCTTCACGACCTGCAGCTTTCGGTAGGCGAGCGCATCCACGTGCGTGAGGGGCGCATCCATGCGGGCTGGGCCAGCCGGAAACCGACGCTCACCGTCAACGAAAGAGGCGACTTGGGTCTCCATCAGGCCCTGCACGTTCGGATCGAGCCCCAGCGCTCCCCGGCGTCCGGCATCGACTCCCGAAACCTCTCGCAGAAGCTCTCCCGGATCACGCGGGTTGGCCTCCCGCACCGCCTGCTGCTCCATCTGACTTTGACGTCTCAGGTCCGGTCGCAGGACTGACACCTCGATTCCCGGCACCTGGATCGGCTCGACCCGCAACGCCACCGTCAGGCTCGTCGATTCGCCCTGCCGCACGGTCACCGTTGTATCGACGGCCGTGAAGCCGATCGCTGATACACGCACCGCGACCGGGCCTGCTCGCAGACGAGCCAGGTGGAATCGCCCCAGGACATCCGTGGGCATGCGCATGCCCGTCTCTACCACTTCCACCATCGCCGAGACCACCGGGTCTCCCGTTCCGCTGGCCACGGCCTTTCCCACTACGTCACCGGTGCCCTGCCCGGATGCGCGGCCGGGCGCTGCGAGCCACAGCACCGCCGCGAGAATCCCGGCGCGCAGAATCCCTGTGATCATCATTGAAGTCTCCTCTGAGACGCAGTCGTGCCCGAATACGGCAGTTCGCGACAACCCTCGGGGCGCGTTTCAGCGCTGAGAGGATCGACACCGGTCTGTCAGGCTGTTACGACTGGAGGAGAGGTGGGGCGTTGGGGTAAGGAAGGCGGTGTTGGTCGGCGGGAGCATCGACGTCGTCCCGGGAAGAGAATGAGGATTCGGAATTCGCGGGAGCCAGGGCGGCGGGAGCGGGCGGGGTCGAAAGACCCGCCAGCCCGGTCCCTACGGAGCAGTCCCCCAGACAATCGCATGGGTCAGCCGTGCCATGGTCCGAAAGTGGCTTCGCGTGCGCTTCATCTCCGCCCGCGGCACAGGGGAGAGGAATGGAGCCGTCGTCCGACGTAACGTGGGCGCCAACGGAAGAGTGGGCGGCGTGGCCGTGTCCCTCGCCGTCGCTGACCGCGGCGTGGACGCAACCTCCGACTCCCGCGGCGCCCGCCACTGATGCGTGCAGGTACGCCAGGCCCAGCCACGCGCCGAGACCGCGCAGGGTCCTTCCACGTTGGTGAGGTCCGCCCGATCGAAACATTCCCGAAGGTCGACGCAAGCAACTGCCGCGTCAACCTCTCGGCAGCCGGACCTCAGAGACTCCGTCAGCCCGAGACCAGGCGCTCCCTGGCCTCCAGCAGCTCCCGTCGGTCGGCTTCGCTCACCTCCGGGTAAGCAAGGGCGAGGCTCGACAGCGTCCGGCACAGGATCTCCGACACGGCCAGCCGCATGAAACGCTTGTCGTCCGCCGGGATCGCGTACCAGGGAGCCCACGGCCGGGAGGTCGAGTTCAAGGCTTCCTGGTAGGCGTTCATGTACGCGTCCCAGTGTTCGCGCTCATCCACGTCGCCCGCGCTGAACTTCCAATTCTTCTCCGGCTCGTCGATCCGGTCGAGGAACCGGCGCTTCTGCTCGCCACGGGACACGTTCAGCCAGAACTTGACGATCACGGTCCCGTTCCGGGCCAGGTGCTTCTCGTGATCGAGTATCGACTCGAAGCGCTCCTCCCAGATGGTCTCCGAGTCGATGGGGAACGGCAGCCTCTGCCCGTCCAGGATCGCGGGGTGAACGCGTACGACCAGGACCTCCTCGTAGTAGCTGCGATTGAAGATCCCTATTCGGCCACGCTCGGGCAGGCGTACGGCGCTTCGCCACAGGAAGTCGTGATCCAGCTCCAGGGCCGAAGGTCGCTTGAAGGAAAACACCTGGACCCCGGCCGGGTTGATCCCGCTCATCACGGCACGGATGGTCCCGTCCTTGCCTGCCGCGTCCATGGCCTGGAACACCATGAGAACGGAATACCGATCCTGCGCGGCCAGCATGCGCTGCAAGTCGTCGAGCTCATCGATCCGGTCCTCCAGAGCCTTCTTCGCCGCTTTGCCCGAAGGGCTCGCATCCGGCGGAGCCGTGGGAAACGCCGGCACGCGGAAAGTGCCGTCGAACGGCACGAGATAGGGACTGGACACGGCCTCAAACATGACATTCACCCTGTACGCGGAGGTTCGCACCCCACAACCTTGCCGGGACGGTCATCATAAGGCGAACGTTGCTTCCGACCAACCGTTTCAGACGACACCGTCCTCGATCCTGGAGGCCTCATGCTGCGGTACCTCGTTCGTGTCCTCGCTGCCGGCCTCTCGTTTGCCGTCGCAGCAATTCCGGTGGCCAACGCTCAGGAAGGGCGGGGCGCACGCACAGCCGACAACGTGGTGAATGTGGCCGGAGAGCCCGAGGGGCTCCCATTCTCGCCCGCCATCAAGGCCGGGGGGATGATCTACCTGTCCGGTCAGGTCGGAAACCTGCCCGGATCCCTCGAGATGGCTGACGGCATCGCCGGGCAGACGCGGCAGACGATGGAGAACATCAAGACCGTGCTGGAGGCCGCCGGCGTATCGCTTTACGATGTAGTAAAGTGCACGGTATTCCTGGATAACATCGATGACTGGGGGCCGATGAACGAGGTGTATGTCACGTTCTGGGACGGCTCGCCGCCTGCTCGCTCGGCGCTGGGAGCCGACGGTCTGGCCCTGGGGGCTCTCCTGGAAATCGAATGCATCGCCAGGGACCCGGCGGCCGAATAGAGCTGACGGGCGAAGTGAATCGGGCCGCCCCGGAAGGCGGCCCGATGAGGTGCCGTCAGTCTCCGAAGTCCTTCAGTACGTCGGCCAGGGTGGGGCGACCGATCTCCTGGAGCTCGTAGCGCACGCGAACCGTCGGCTTGTCGATGTCGATCAGCCTCCGGAGATCGATCGGCGTTCCGATCACCACCAGGTCCGCCGGAGTGTCGGCGATCGTCTTCTGCAGCTCCGCCGTCTGCTCGTCCCCGTATCCCATCGCCGGTAGCACATCGCCCGTCGTGGGGTACTTGTCGAAAGTGTCCGCGATGGAGCCCACGGCCCAGGGGCGCGGATCGAGGATCTCAGCCGCCCCGTGGCGCCTCGCCGCCACCCAGCCTGCGCCGTAGGCCATCTCGCCGTGCGTCAGGGTGGGACCGTCCTCGACCACCAATACCTTCTTCCCACGGATCTGGTCGTCGCCCTCGACGAACAGCGGACTGGCGGCCTCGATCACCAGGGCGTCCGGGTTCAGCGCCTGGGCCACGGCCCGCGTAGTCTCCACCTGTTCCAGGCTCGCCGTGTCCACCTTGTTGACCACGATCACGTCGGCCATTCGGACATTGGCCTCTCCGGGATGGTAACGCGCCGCGTGGTCGGGTCGGTGCGGGTCCACGACCGTGATGTAGAGATCCGCCTCGTAGAACGAGAGGTCGTTGTTGCCTCCATCCCAGATCACGACGTCCGCTTCCTGCTCGGCCTGCCGCAGGATGGCCTCGTAGTCTACGCCCGCGTACACCACGCGGCCCGCGTCGATGTGGGGCTCGTATTCCTCCCGCTCCTCGATCGTGACGTCGTGCTTCTCGAGGTCCTCGTAGGACGCGAACCGTTGCACGGCCTGGGCGGCCAGGTCTCCGTAGGGCATCGGGTGACGAATGACCACCACCTTCTTGCCCTGCGCCGTCAGGATCTCCGCGACCCGGCGGCTCGTCTGGCTCTTTCCCGAACCCGTGCGCGCGGCGCACACGGCAACCAGAGGCTTGACCGACTTCACCATCGTGTGCGTCGCGCCGAGCAGCAGGTAGTCCGCCCCCGCAGCGATGGTTCGCGAGCCGAGGTGCATGACCCGTTCGTGGGAGACGTCGCTGTAGGCAAAAACCACGACATCGACGCTGAGGTCATGGATCAGGCGCTCGAAATCGTCCTCGGGCTCGATGGGAATGCCGTCTGGGTACCGGGGGCCGGCCAGTTCGACAGGATACGTGCGTCCCTCAATGTCCGGAATCTGTGTGGCGGTGAAGGCGACGACGTCGAAGTCGGGGTTGTCTCGGAAGTAGGTATTGAAATTATGAAAATCCCGGCCGGCCGCGCCGAGAATGAGAGCGCGCTGCGCCATGCGTTCCTCCTGCGAGAGTCATTCGTTCAGAAAATCGAGGTCGGCCCGGCGCAATTTTTCGCCGAGACCTCGCGCGAGGTTCCGATACAGTACGACACCTATTCCGGGCCGCAAGCGAACGAGACTCTGGAGGTCTTTCTTGGTGAGGACGCCGGCCTCCACCGGGGTGACGGCCCGGGCGGTGGCGGCGCGCTCACCACCCGTCAGGACGGAGATCTCGCCCAGGCACTCCCCGGCCCGGACGGTGCCGATCGGCTGCTCCCGACCCTCGATGTAGATGGCTACCTCGCCTTCCAGCAGGAGGTACATTTCGTCGCACGGATCGCCCTGCCGGAACACTTCGGTCGCCTCCGGGAACGTCGTGTGCTGACAGGCCGCTGCCAGGCGGGTGAGCTGCTCCTCCTCGAGCCCGGCAAACAACCCGACCCGGTCCACCACATCACCGAGTCGCGGCAGGACTTCGCGGCGCCGGAACGCCTCGAGGACAGTCTCGGCAAGGTCGCTCACCGGCGGAATAAGCATCATCGGTCCGAGGTCGAGCGGAATGAGCAGCTTCGCGAACTTGACCAGATCCAGCCGTTCCACGTCCATGAAGGCGAGAGCCGGGGCGTAGGCTACGGGCACGAATCCGAGCTGAAGCGCTGTTCTCTGCATCCGTGGAGCATGAGCGCTGACGTCCAGCTCTATGTACGAGATTTCCCACTCGTCCTGACAGCGCTGCTCCAACTCGCCGACGAGGAATCGGATCACCTCATCCCGGAGCGAGATGAGCTCGAAGACGCGAACGACCCGGTCGAGGCGCTCGAGCGTGAATCCGACTGCCCCGACGATGTGACCGCCCTCGCGAGCGACGAGGTACTTCGAGTGGTGGGAGATGAGCTTGAAATACCCATACTGCAAGCGCATCGGTCCAAAAATCTCTCGGTTCCGAATCCTCCCTCGCTCGATTCTGAGCAGGCGGGAGTACCCCTCGGTCGTGAGCTCGCTGACCGTGAATCCGTGGCCGAACGGATATGGCACGGAATCCTCGTCCACGATCACGTCCACCGGCACCCTGCACGCCTCGAGCGCGGTGGCTGCCAGCTGGTAGATCTCGGGCACGACCCGGGGATTGTTGCGACGCAGCTCTCGACCCCTTCCGAACAGCTGTACGAGGAAGCCCATGCTCTCCCGGTGCGATCCGAACAGGTACTTGAGCGGCAGGAAACCGACCGGAGCGAAGCCCTGCTTGAGAGCGATGGCCTGGGTGAACGGATGCGTTACCCGGGCCTCGATCACGCCGACGTGGAGTCGATCCTTGACCGATGCAAGGCGGTGCTCGAGAAGCTGAGTGCCGATGCCGCGCCGCCGGTAGTCCGGGTGAACGGCCAGGCGCCCGAACTCTCCCACCATGTCCGTGTAGGCACCGACCTCCAGGATGACCGACGCCGTGCCCACGATCCGGTCGTCCTCCGTGTCCTCAGCGACGAGCATCAGGGTCTCGTCGGAGAAGATCAACTTCTTGATCTCGAATTCCTCGTAGTACTTCGGGTAGGCGTAGTCCTGCCCGTACGTGGCCAGATAGATCTCGATGATCCCCTGGACATCGGTGTCCTGCGCTTCGCGAATCGTGATCACCGGAGACCTCCCCGGGCGCCTCCGGCCGTCGCAGAGCCAGGCCCATCACCGTCGAGCGCCAGGCCGCCGAGGACAGCCACCTCGGCCAGCCACGCCGCACCTGAGGCAAGCACCTTCTCGTCGATCTGGAATCGGCTCGAGTGGGCGGGGTAGCCCGCGGAGTTCGGAAGACGGGCCCCCAACCTGACGTAGCAGCCCTGGACTTCCTGGAGATACCAGGAGAAGTCCTCTCCGCCCATGTTCGCGCCCCGCACCATGGAGCGGACCTGGTCAGCCCCGAGCGCGGCTTCGGCGGCGCTCCGCGCCACGTCGACCATGGGTCCGCGATTGACCAGCGGCGGCGTTCCCTCCTCGATTTCGAGCTCGATCTCGGCCTGGTGAAGCTGTCCCACGGACTCGCAGATGCGGGCGATCGAGCGGCGCAGGTGATCGCGCACCTCCGGTTCCTGGGCTCGGATCGTCCCGGCCAGCACCGCCGTCCCGGCGATCACGTTCGAAGCGCTGCCCGCTTCGAAGCTGCCGATCGACAGGACGGATGGGTGGGTGGGATCGATCTCGCGGGACACGATGGTCTGAACGGCCATCACGATCAGGCTTCCGACAACCACGGCGTCAACCGTCTCGTGCGGCCTCGCAGCGTGTCCCTGCCGCCCACGGATCGAGATGCGGAAACCGTCGGTCGAGGCGTTCACCGTGCCGTTCACGGCAACCACGGTCCCGGTCGGGTAGTGCCGGTCGACGTGACCTCCGAAGATCGCCCCGACACCCTGGAGTACACCTGCTTCGACCATCGACCTGGCGCCGGAGCCGAGCTCTTCGGCCGGTTGGAAGATCAGCCGCACGGGGGCGGGAAGGGGCTTGGATCGCGACAACAGGATCTCGGCGGCCCCGACCAGCATGGCAGCGTGAGCATCGTGCCCGCAGGCATGCATGACGCCGGGTACATCGGATGCGTACGGAAGGCCCGTCTCTTCCTGAATCGGCAGGGCGTCGATATCGGCCCGGATCGCCACGGCGGGGACATCGGCCGGTCCATCGATTTCTACCACGACGCCCGTTTCCAGCGGTCGCTGGCAGGAGAGGCCGAGGTTTTCGAGCGCGGAGATCAAGCGGTCGGTCGTCCGGTGCTCCTCCCAACCGAGCTCCGGATGACGGTGAAGGTCGCGCCGAAGCGCCACCATGCGGTCGAACAGGGAAGGATCGATCGAAGCGACCATGTGCTAGCCTCCCGGTACCTCGAGGGCCGCCAGCGGGGGCGGTCCTCCGCTCACCTATACCAAAGCTAGCATCCGAAAGTGCCGGGCGCTCGCAGGCTCCAGGCCAGCAAGTCTGTGAGCGCCATGTCGGGGGAGGATCAGTCCTGGCTGAACCGATCGAGGAACGCTCGCTCGCGTTCGGTCAAACTCTGGAGCCCCTGGGTACGCAGCTTTTCGACGATCTCGTCGTATGCTTCCCGGTTCACGGGATGCAGGGACTCCCTGTCGATCGCCGCCCAGCGCTCGGCCGCATCCCGGTCCTGCAGCCAGCCGCGTCGCCGGCCGCCGTCTGCCTGCTTCTTGAAACGAGCCGCCGGAGAGTTCTTCTCGCGCCACTTGAGAAACAGCCAGGCGCCGAGAAATCCACCGAGGTGCGCGTGGTGCGCGATACGCTGCGGCGAGCCGAAGACCTCCAGCGCGATCCCACCCACGGCGATGAGCGTGGCCAGGATGACCACCGTGCGGATCCTGATCGGTACCGGGATCGGGATGATCAGGATCCTCTCGTCGGGCCAGTACTGGGCGAATGCGAACAGAACTCCGTACAGGGCTCCGGATGCCCCCACGACGGCGGTCATGGTGGAGAAGGTCGGGATGACGAACGGCACGACGACCGAAACGAGGCCCGCTACGAGTCCGCTGAACATGTAGAGCTGCAGGAAGACGCGGCCTCCGAGCCGACTCTCGAGCCGCGGCCCGAAGAAATACAGAACGAGCATGTTGAACGCGAGGTGCCAGAATCCCCCGTGCAGGAACATGTACGTGAAAAGAGTCCAGGGACGGCTCACGACCCACGCCGGGACGAGGGCGAACAGGGAGAACAGGGAGGGAACCGCTCCCGAAAGGAAGAAAAGCGCCACATTGGCGAACAGGAGCCGGGTCACCCAGGGTGTCATGGCGCTACGGTAGGCGACGGCCGGGCAGGGCGCCAGTACGGGCGCTCCGCCAGATGCTGTCCTGGCTGACAGTGGCAGGCGGTCAGATCGGCAGCCAATAGCTGGCCTTGATAACGAAGAAGCTCCGGCCGGGCGCGGAGAGGCTGCGCCAGGCGTCACCCGGGTGCACGGGGTCCGGCCGGGTGACCGGGACGCCCGAGCCGTTGTCGATCTGCCAGACGAGGAAGAGCGTCGAGTTGGGCCGCCACTCCCAGCGGAACACGATGTTGCTCCGAAATGAGAGGGCATGGTAGTCCTCCCGCTCGAAACTGAACGTATCGTCCCCGTCCGTGACCGTGATGAGCCGGGGCGCCTCGCCTTCGCCCTCCTGGATCGTCGTCCCGTCCGTGCCGTAGGTACGCAGATAGCGGCTGCCGGTCGCCTCGAGCTCGCCATATCTCGAGAAAGTGCCGGCGGCCGCAAAGGGCTCCGCATACCCTTCGATACTGAGATCCGGCGTAAACGCGTAGTTGAGCCGGATCTGCATGGCGACTTCACTTCCGTCGAGGTGCCCGAACACGTAGCGCGATCCGAACGTAGCGGGCCCTCCCCCGTCGAACGTCTCTACGTACTGACGGGTCTCGTGCCACCGGGCGTACTCGGGATTGAGGCTGAGCTGGAACGCCCCGCCCGGCTTCAACTCGATGTCTCCTCCCACCCAGGCACCCCAGTCACCCAGCTCGCCACGGTTGTAGCGCGCGTTCAGCCGAAAGGTGGTCAGCTTGCGGCGGTCCGTGTTGAAGTTGCCGCGGAACGAGATGTTGCTGCCCGTGCCCATACTGGGGCCGGCGCGGGTCAGGAAGTCACTCTGGGCGCGCGGCCGGTAGCCGACCTCCGCTCCGAACCCCCAGAAGCTGAGGAGCGTGAACCTGGCCTCGATCTCGATCTCTCCCGGCTGCCGGACCCATCCGTAGTTCCAGGCGCTCTGGGCGTCGAGCTGAATGTTGTACTCCTGGAACGTCGGGCCAGGCTGGGTCTCCCTGTACTCCAGTCGGGCCTCGCCCTCGATTCGATCCGCCTTGCGCAACCGCCCCGAATCATTGATGTCGAACCCGGGCGAGTCCGCACCCAAACCGATCCCCCACAGCCAGTGAACGGCGCTCTCGCGCTCGAACTGGAGGCGTGCGCGGTAACCGGAAAGCGATGTCCTAGTGGTGTCGTAGTCCACGTAGTCGGCGTCGGGGCGCTGGAAGTAGTGCGAGCTGAACTCCTGCACTCGCTGGATGGCCTCCGGCGTCCCGGCTATGTAGCTACCGGCGGCGAGTCCGCGCAGCTCGTAGGTGCCTCCGTCGACCCTTATGTTCCAGTCCACCTGCCCGGCGTAGGCCTCGCGGTTCATCTCGAACAACAATGCGTCCCGGGTTCCGAGGTCCCGGCGCACTCCCGTTCCGGAAAGCCCGACCGTGGAGCCTACCACGCCGAATTCCTGCTTCAGGCTGGCCGCGGCCCAGTAAGTGGCCGGCTGGACGCGCGCGTCGCCGAACTCTCCGGTGGCGCTGTCGTACGTCCGGGCGCTCTCCTCGGCGGTGACCGAAACCAGGCCGCCGACGGAGAGGCCGCCCGGCGTGCGACCAGTGAGTTTGCCGGCCGTCAGGATCGTTGTGTTCCGGGGATAGTCCGCGTATTCAGCGTCCACGCCGCCGCCTGGTCGAGCCCCGATGCGTCTCGAATAGAACAGGCCTTCCGACTCCAGCAGTTCCTTGCCCTCCACGAAGAAGGGACGCCGCTCCGGGAAAAACGTGGGAAACGCGGACAGGTTCACCTCCGCCGGATCCGCCTCGACCTGGCCGAAGTCCGGGTTGAACGTCGCGTCCAGTGTCAGGCTCGGCCCGATGCCCATCTTGAGATCGGCGCCGGCCCTGCCGTCGAACTCGCTTCGACTCGAGAACGGATCGTCGGGTTCGATCAGGCTACTGCTCGTGATCTGGGTGCCGCCGGCCACATAGGGCACCAGCTCGACCGGCCGCCTCGTCTTGATACCCTGCAGTCCTTCGAGATCACCAAACCAGGAGGGCCACCCGGCTTCGTCCCGCGGCACCGCTATCCAGTAAACGTCCTCGCTCTTGCCCGGAATGTACCGGTTGATGTTGACTCCGAACGCGTTGGCTTCGTCCCTGTTGAAGCGAAGCTGCGAGAAGGGAATCCTCATCTCCGCGGTCCAGCCGACGGAATCGATCACGGCGTTCGCGTGCCACACGGGGTTCCAGCTATAGTCGCGGTCGCGGAAGTTGTCTGCGTCGTCGCCCGTGTACCAATCCAGGCGAGTTCCGGCGGCCGTGACCGCGATGGAGAAGTACGTTCGACGGTTCTGATAACTGTCGATGTTGACGATGAGCCGCTCGGAATCGCCCGATTCGTCCCGGCGGGACATGATCGCCCGGATTTGGGACGGATCCTCGGAGTACATCCGCGCGCCCAGGTACAGCCCGGCTTCCGTGTACACGAAGGCGAACTCGGTGCGCTCGGTCGCCGGAAAGCCCGGGTTCGGGCTGCGCTGCGTGAAGTCCGAGGTGAACGTGGCCCGGCTCCAGACTTCCTCTTCCAGGCGACCGTCCACGTCGATGCTCTCGCCGGGCTCCAGCCTGGTAACGCCCAGGGTTTTGCTGACGCATGAGGGAAGGGTGCGGCGGCAGGGGACCCATTCCTGGATCGTGTCCTCCCCTGCGGCGGGGCCTGCAACTTCCTGCGGGAGCGGTGACGCCGTGGCCCCGTCAGCCTTCGACGGCAGACCGGTACAGAGGGCTACCGCCGCGACGGCAGCCCCTACGGTTGAAGAGCACTTTGTAATCAAGTGTCCTCGGCGGCTTCACCCAGCCACGCCGGGCAATCAACTCGGTCTACTAGCCGGCGGCCGCCCGGGTGGCGGCGAGTCGGTCCGGCGCGTCACGCATGCTCACGATCACTGCTATGCCGTCACCCACCATATCGAGCAGTTCACCATAGCTCGCAGCGGCTTTCGAAGCTTCGCCCAGCGCTTCGTGCGCCCGTCCCTTCACGTACAGGGAGCCCTGCAGCAGGCCCGGATTCAGGCGATTCCCGTTCTGGCTGATCCGCTTCATGTTCTCCGCGATGTCGAGCGCTTCACGCGCGCGCCCGACCTCGATCAGAGCGAGCGTCTCCTGCATGCTTGGCCCGACGAGAGCTGGCCGCGGAGCGCTGACGAGCTCCCGCGCCTCGTCATACAACTGGACGGCGGCCTGCGCGTCTGCGCTGTACCAGGCGACGACGGCATCGACGAGAAGCGTGATCAGTGCTACCCGGTCCTGAATGATGGGCGGCGCGTCGGCGAACCGGGCGATTACGGTGTCCCGCACCATGAGCATCTCGTCGATCCTCCCCTGCTCGCCGCTGTTGATCAGCAGCCCGAACAGCACGCCTGCGAGCAGCGGATCGATCGCGTCGGCCTCCTGGAAACTGGCCGCCGCTCCGTCGT
>CAZRRU010000023.1:0-4841 GCA_964602635.1 uncultured Gemmatimonadota bacterium
GCGAAGCAAGACGCCTGAGCAAGGGAGACAATTCCCTGTCCAACCGGCCCAGACTGGCGGCTTCCAGCACGGACGTGGCTGAGCCATGCGCTTCGACGAGCGCCAGGATCCCGGTGGGCCCGAGTCCCGACACAGAGGCCAGGGCGATGGCGGCCCGCCCCTCCATATCGAGCGTCGGAGCGCGATCTCCGCGGGTCAGGGCCGCCACTCCTCCAGCTCCGGAAAGGGCCCCGGTTCCTCCGCGTCTCCTTCCAGGCGCCGTGTCTCGTCCACCGTCCTCCACAGGCCCTCGATCATTTCAGCCAGTCCGGCACGGGACACGGACGACGCGACGAACACCTCCCACGCGTCCGGCGCGTCGAGCGACGGAGCGGAATCGTCCGGCGCCAGCAGATCGGCCTTCGACAGCACTACGGCATGGGGAATCAACTCCAGCGCCGCGTCATGTCGACGTAACTCGGCCCGCAGGAGGTCGTAGGTCTGCTGCGGGTCGGGAGAGTCCAGTGGCACCATGAGAAGCAGGGTCCGGGTCCGTTCGATATGACGGAGAAATCTGGTCCCGAGCCCCTTCCCTTCCGCTGCGCCCTCGATGATCCCCGGAATGTCGGCGATCACCAACCCACGTCCGTCTGACAGTCGCACTACCCCGAGATTCGGTTGCAGGGTGGTGAAAGGATAGTCGGCGATCTTCGGTCGTGCGGCGGACACCGCAGACAGAAACGTGGACTTCCCGGCATTCGGCTCACCGACGAGACCCACGTCGCCAATCAACTTCAGCTCGAGTTCGATCTTCCGTTCCTCTCCCCACTCACCCGGCTGCCACTCCCGCGGAGCCTGGTGGGTGGACGTCGCGTAGGAGGCGTTGCCCCGCCCACCCCGCCCACCTCGCGCCACGAGAAGCTCGGCGCCGGGCTCCAGCAGCTCGCCCAGGCGATCGCCCGTCTCCGCGTCTTTCACGACCGTCCCGAGGGGAACGGGGAGTCGCAGATCGTCTCCACTACGGCCCGTCCTGTTGCTTCCCTCGCCGTGTCCGGCGCGGCCGGCCGAGTAGCTCTCCCTGTAGCTGTAGTCGAGCAGCGTGTCGAGAGATGGCTCCGCCACGAGAATGACGTCACCTCCCTTGCCGCCGTTCCCGCCGGACGGCCCACCCTTCGGTACGCCCGTTTCCCGCCGGAAAGCCATGGCACCCGCTCCTCCGGCACCACCCTGCACCCGGATCTTCGCCAGATCAATGAACATCGTGGGCCTCTTCACCGTGTGCGGATTGGACCCGGTTCCACAGGTCGCGAGCCCGCGTTGCTTCCTTTGCAGCGATGGCGCGCAACCCGATCTCCAGCGCTTCATCCACCTCCGCCAACGTCGCGCCGACGTGCAGCGCTCCACGCAAATGTGAGTGGAGCTGAGGCTCCCAGCCGGTGGCGGCGAGTGTGGCGACGTTGCACAACTCTCGGACCCGAAGTGGTAGTTCCGGTCTGCCCAGCACCTTCCCGTAGCCCTCGGCCACCATCCAGCTATCCATCGCCGGGTGCGCGCGGGCGATGTTCCGGCGGAGCTTCTCGTACGCGCGTCCATACACCAGTTCGCACACCCTCGCACCACGTTCTGTCCAGGCATCCAGTGTATCCGGGCTGGCCAGATCGTCCGACTCGGCGGGCGGAGGTCCAGAGATTTCGCGCCAGCGGGCGATCCCGGTCAGCGCGGCCGGATACCCCAGGAACAGGTAGCTCTGAAGAAGAGCCTCCTCGACCTCGACAGGCCTGGCCCCGCCGTCATTCGCCCGGCGCAAAGCACTGTCCAGACCATGGTCATCGCGCGCCGCCAGGGCCGCCGAGATTTCCACCAGGAGTCGCGGGCCGGACTCGAGGCCATTCTCCGTCACGGCTGGACCTGCCCGCTCGACGCCGTACCGTAGGGACCCGGGAGATCGTCCGCGGCGACCACGTGGGCCGTGACCCGTCCGACCTCGGCGCCCAGCGTATTGAGGATCGGGACGTCCTGCAGCACCTCGAGACGCCTGCGCTCCGCTGGACTGAGCATCCCGGCCGCCTCGAGCACGGCCACGACTACCGGGCCGACGGCCCTCAAGCTCCCATCCTCAACTTTCACCGCCACCCCCCAGTCGTCCTCGACCGACGCCAGACAGAGCACGCCTTCAGCGCCTTCCTTCGCCAGCAGTCGGCCGCCCGTCGCCTCCATCAGTACGAGCGGCGCCCTTCCAGGGGACGATGTGAGTTCGGGTCGGCTCGTCATCGCCGCGACAACGGCCGCCGCATCGGGCCGGCCGTCGCGCGCCCGTCGGACGAGCCGGGCATACGCCCTGGCCATCTCCCGAAGTGGAAGTCTGGGCGTGGGAACCCCGCAGCCGTCCAGCGCCCATTCGTAATCATCTGGCTCGAGGTCCATCCATGGACGCAGGGCCGCCCGGATCCGTTCCTGCACCGGGTGGTCGAGCCTCCAGTAGCCTTCGGAATCCCACCCGTGATGCCGGGCGAGGGCCAGCATGCCCGCGTGCTTGCCCGAACAGTTGTTGTGGACGCGGCCCGGCTCGCTGCCGGAACAGCGCAACGAGAACTCGGCGTCCCGGTCGAACGGCGGATGCGCACCGCAGTACAGCGCATCGGCGCCGATCTCGAGTCGCCGGAGCATTCGCTCGACCACCACCAGGTGCTCATCGGTAGCCCCGTGTGACGCGCAGGCGAGCGCAATCTCCTCCTCTCCGAACTCGAAGGCGTCGATCACTCCATCCTCGATCAGCGGCAGTGCCTGAAACGGCTTCATCGCGGAGCGCCAGAATGTGAGCATCACCGGATCCCCGACGCACGACTCCGCCGAGCCGCTGGCGGAACATACGGCTCCCCTGGCAGCGTGAACCGATTCCACGGACCGGCCTCGGGTCACCTCTACCCGTAGCGTGAGAGCACTCAGTTCCCACCTCCCTGCACTCGAGTTGTCCCTGCCGAACCCGGCGCCAGAAGCCGGGCCCGGAGAGAAATCCAGACCCCGGCCAGTATCGCCGCTCCGCCGATGAACGTGTTCCACCCCGGAAGCTCGACGCGGCCGAGGACCAGGATCGCGAGCAGCGTCGCCCCCAACGGCTCGAACAGCAGGATAACACTCACAACGTATGCGCGAACGTGGCGCAGGGCCCAGTTGAATCCCGTGTGACCTAGAAGCGTCGGACCGATCGCCAGACCGACGAGCGCCCACCAGGTACCGCCGGACCACCCCGCGAACTGCAGGTCGGCGCTCCGCCCGACGAGGAGACAGGTCAGGGCCGCGATCGAGTAGACGGGGACGACATACGGGAGTAATCCGAGGCGGCCACGGAGCCGACGCCCGGCGATGAAATACAGGGAGCCGAATACGGCCGCCGAGAGTGCCAGCAGGTCCCCGCGAAGCGGATCCGGCCCGGCCCGGAAGTCTCCCCACCCGATGACGAGAGCACCTGCGACGGCCAGTGAGAGACCGATCCATTCCCTCCTTGTCGGGCGCTCTCCGAGCAAGCGGGCTGACAGCAGTCCGACGAACAGGGGATGTGTGCTCACCAGTACCGTCGAGCTGGCGACGCTCGTGAAGTCCAGTGACCGGAACCAGGTGAGAAAATGAAGCGCCAGACACAGCCCGGAGATCGCGAGCAGCGACGTCTCGCGCCTGCCCAGGGACTTCCACTCCCGCCAGTCGCCTCTGTACAGCAGGATCGGTACGAGACAGGCGACGGAAAATGCCAGCCGCCAGAACGCCGTGACCGCCGCCGGGGATTCAGCCAGCCGCACGAGAACGGCCCCCGACGAGGCGCCGAGGGCCGCGATAGCGAGTACTGGAGCGGCACGGAGAACTCCGCCGCGCCCCGGCGCCTCCATCAGTCCGGGGCCCGGCACCGGCGCCCTCGGATCAGCAGCAGGGCGTGGGATCGGAAAGCGGGTAGTTGGCGGCCGTCCACGCCACCATATGTCCGCTGAGATCCCGCACATTCAGGAATCCCGCTTTCGCCAGAGCCTGCTCGGCGATCTCCGCCCGTCTTCCGGTGCGGCAGTACACCACGAGCTCCTCGCCCTGGCGCCCATCCAGCTCGTGCAGTCTCGCCGGAAGCTCGTCATACGGGATATTCAGGGCTCCCGGGATGTGCCCGGCCGCGAACTCCTCCGGGGTCCGGACGTCGATGAGCACGATTGGCGTCTCACCGCCCAGTCTGTCGACGAGTTCCTCGGGCGCGACCGCAGATCCGGGAGCCGGTCCGTCCAGCACTGCGACTGGGCGGGGCTCGTCGGCGGACGCCTGGGCGCCGCTATCCGCGGCATCATCGGACGAGCTTGAGCAACCCGTGGCCAGCGGGCCGAGAGCGAGGACCATCAGCAGGCAAATGTATCGAGTCATCTCAAAATCTCTCCGGGTGGAAGTTCCGTTGGTCGACAATCTCCCTCCGTACCCGGGCAACGTCAAACCACTCTTCGGGCCAGTTTCGGATGAATTCCCGCGCCCCATCAGCACAAACGAGTGGTAGACGCCTTGCGAAGCACAGAACGATCGTACATAATGGCGCCATTGGACGGTTTCGGTGGTTCCATCCCGATCTCAAAGGAGACGAACGTGACGAAGCAGGATTTTGCTGAGAAGCTCGCGAAGCAGACCGACATCTCCAAGGCGAAGGCCATGGACGTCATCGACGCTATCTTCTCGACCAAGCCGCGCGAGGGAATCATCGCGGTCGAGCTGGATGCCGGTCGCGACTTTACGGTCACCGGGTTCGGTACGTTCAAGACTCGCAAGACGAAAGAGCGTAAGGGCCGAAATCCGCAGACTGGTCAGGAGATCACGATTGCCGCGCGCAAGAGCGTTTCGTT
>CAZRRU010000024.1:0-9819 GCA_964602635.1 uncultured Gemmatimonadota bacterium
TCCCGGCGGGCGTGGCTCAGGTGGAGGGAGAGTCACTCCGACAGCGACGACTGGGGTCCTTCGGAGCACCTGCAGGGGTGGCAGGACGACGAGCCGATCGGCAGCGCGGACGTGCGCACCGACATGGACTCGTTCCTGCGCCAGCCCGTAGAAGCCACGCACGGCACCGTGAACGTCCTCGCCGTGGACGCGCGCGGGGACGTGGCGGGAATCACCAGCACGAGCGGAATGTCCTGGAAGGTTCCCGGCCGGGTCGGGGACTCGCCGATCATCGGAGCTGGGCTCTACGTGGACAACGAAGTGGGTGCGGCCGGGGCGACCGGGCGGGGTGAGGACGTGATCAAGGCCTGCTCGTCGTTCTACATCGTGTCCCGCATGCGGGACGGGCGGTCACCGCAGGAGGCCTGCGAGGACGCCCTCCGCGAGATCGACCGCAGATACGCGGCGGTCGGGATCGACTACCGGCCGGGCGAGAAATTCGTGGCCATGGGCAGGGACGGCGAATTCGGGTGCGCGTGGAACATCGGTGAGGCCGTCCCGCGCATGGCCGTGATGGACGAGGCGGGCTACCGCGTCTACGAGGGCATCAACACGGTCACCTAGTCGCTGCGCAGGACCCAGTTTTCAGGGTCAATGACGGGCTCGACTCCGGCCGGCACCTGAAGCTCTCCGGTTCCGTCCGCCATATCCACGCGCACCGTCTGCTCGCCGAGAACCACCTCCACCGGCATGGGGAACGGCAGGTCACCTGGCACCCGCCAGCGCAGCTCCATGGTTCGCTCCCCTTCGCCACGCTCGATTTCCATCAGCAGCACGGGAAGCTCGGCCTCCCGCAAATAGGCCTCGAACAGCCAGTCCAGCTCCTTCCCGGAAAGCTGCTCGAACACCGTCACCACGTCTGCCGTGGACACGAACCGGGTCTGCAATCCGTCCGTCTCCCACGCGGCCTCCTCCGTCGGGTAGGCGAGGTGCCGCAGCGCTTCGCGAACGACCTCCTCGCCGAGCAGGTAGCGCAGCGTGTGCAGGACCCAGGCGCCCTTGAAGTAAATGTCGCTTCCGTACACCTCCTGCGCCGACAGCGAGTGGCGCGGGGCCGTGGGCTGTGCGTTCCCGATTCTCGGCCGGATGCTGGCCATGTACTCGTGGTAGCGCTCGATTCCCTGCATGTCCTACAGCCACAGCGCCTGCATGTACGTGCCGAACCCCTCGTGAACCCACATGTCCTTCCAGTCGGCGTTGGTGACCAGGTTGCCCCACCACTCGTGCGAGAGTTCGTGGTGATGCAGAGCGTCGAATCCCCAGTCCACGCCCAGAGTCATGGCCCCGTTGTCGAAGTTGGCTCCGTACGCGATGATCGACTGGTGCTCCATGCCCAGGTACGGGGTCTGCGCGACGCCGTACTTGTCGGCCCGGAAGGGATAGGGTCCCAGCGTCTTCTCGAACCAGCGCAGGTGCGCCAGGATCTCCGGCATGAGCGCCCGGCCGTCCTCCACGTTCTCCGGCAGGACCCAGAAGATCACGGGAAAAGTCTCGCCCGTGACGCTCCGGTATTCCTCCTCGAGCACCTCGTAGGGCGCGATGTTCAGGGAGACGTTGTAGTTCGAAATCGGTGTGGAGACGAACCAGTCGTACGTCCAGGTACCGTCCCCGTTGTCCGTCGTACGCTCCAGGCGGCCGTTCGTAGCCACGATCAGGGGGTCCGGGACCGTGACGCGGATGCGCATGGAATCCGGCTTGTCCGACACGTGGTCCTTGTTCGGCCACCAGACGTCGGCCCCGATCATCTGGTTCGACGTGCCGATCCACGGCTGGCCAGAGGGGGTTTCGGCCCACTGCACTCCGCCGTCCCACGGAGGCCTTGGCGCCACGCGCGGCCGGCCACCGTACCGTACCGTTAAAGAGAGCTCTTCTCCCGGCTGCTTCGTATACGGAAGCTCCACGAACACCCGGCTGCCGGACCGTCGGAAAGGTAGCGGCGCTGCCGACTCCAGGTCGGTGAGCGACACCGTCTCGACGGCCAGAAGTGTGTCGAGGTCGAGGGCGACCACCTCCGTCGGTGCTACGATACGCGCGTCCATGCGCAGGCTGCCGGCGATCGTGCTGTCGGACGGATCGACCTCTAGATCCAGGTCGTAGTACGTCACATCGTACGCCGCCTGCTCCACGATCAAGGGGCCGCCGGAGTCGTACGGGTCCTGCCAGTCGGAGTCGGCGTCCTGCGCCTGAAGGCACGCCGCGGTTCCCAGCGCACCCAGCACGGCCCCCAGTCCGACGATGCGTCTCATGTGCAACTCCATGCCCTCGAGCTCCCGGTGAACGGTCGAACGCCAGGGCAGGAAACTAACGACCCGTGTGACGCCCGAAAGTGTTCGGAATCGATACAGCCGATCCCGCCGCCGGAACAGCGGAACCGCCGAAGCACGGGCGTCACAAGCCATGTAACACGTTGTGGAAGAATATTTTGTATGCGAAGTACGGTTGTGGCACACGCGTTGCATTCATCCTACACCGGAAGGGCAGGGCCGGCAGGGAGCCGGACGCGAGTGTGGATGAGGTTGAGAGGAATGGGAGGATGACGATGATGAAGATGACACTTCTCAGGGCGGTGGCAGCGTCAGTGGCGACCCTCGCCATTGCGGCTCCGGCGGTGGCGCAGGATCGGCCGTCGTACGAGCTGCCGGCGATCGAGGTGGCGGCACTGCAGTCGGATCTGCACCAGACGGCGATCACGCTGTACGAGTTCCCTCAGTTCTGGGAGCTGGCGGGGGATCTGCACAAGCAGGCAGCGGACAATCTCCCCCGAAACGCCGCCGGGCAGTTCTTCGGCTACAGCCGGGCCGCGGTCCTGTACTTCCACGCGGGTGAGTTCGTTGACGCGCGTCGTTCCATGGAGGACGCGGCCCAGGTCGCCGAGGCCACCGGGGACGACTACACGGCGGCGAACGCGTACGTGGACGCGGCTTTCGTGGCGATCGCGGAGGGCTACGCCGGCAAGAAGCGCGAGTTCGTCAACGAGGCGCGCGAGCTGGCGGATTCGGAATGGATCACGGCCGAAGAGAAGTCCGAGATCCTGGCGCGGATCGACGGCGCCCCGGCAGGACCGGTCTCGGCACGCGTGGCGCTGGCCGTGCGCCTGGGCTCGCCGCTGACGCTGGCGGCGGACTGAGATCCGACTTGAAGTTACTGAGGGCGGCGAGCGGGATGACGCTGTGGGGCTGATGGGATGACGATGACGGGATAGGGATGTGGCCTCGCCCTCTCAGCTTGAAGAGCCCCGGCGCTTAGGCGTCGGGGCTCTTTGCTATCCAGGCGTCGGGGCCGAGGTAGGGAAGTCAGTCGGACATCTCGGCCCACACCTCGGATTCCCGCCACGGGATGCCGACTTCGTCAGCCATGGCCTGGACGCGAGTCTCTCGGAACAGCTCGGGATAGTCCACCAGGAGCCACATCTGGCCTCTCGACCGGCACGTGCGGCAGGTTTCCCACCAGCGCTCCAGCAGGTGCAGGGCCTGATCGTGGTAGCCGGCCCAATAGGCCCGGAGTGAGGCCATCCGCAGATCGTCCTCCGCAATGTCTCGCTCGATGATGCGATCCACGGCATCCATGTCCTCACGTGCGAGAGCGAACTGGAAGCGGTCGTTGAGCGGCGGTGCCGTCGTATCGTTCCCAACCTCGACCATGAGCTGCACCGCATCATCCACCTTGCCCTGTCGGACGAGGAAGTCTCGCAGCGCGCCTCCGGCCCAGGAATCCATGCCGAAGCGAGTCACCAGCATCCGAAGATAGGGCTCAACCCGGTCTTCCCAACCCAGGTAGCTGTATGCCAATAACCGAAAATGGTGGTAGCGCGGCTGGAGCTGGTAGGCTTCCGAAGCCCTATCCAGGTAGCGAAGACCTTCCTCGGGTCGTCCGTTGACGATGAGAAACCAGCCATAGTACATGTTTGCGTCCGGGTCATCCGGGTCCATGTCCATGGCGATCTCGAACTCCCGCCTGCCCCCCTCGACGTCAAGCTCGTGTTCCCAGATGGCGTGGCCGAGGGTCACGTGCGGAATGACGAGCGTGGAGTCGAGCTCCAGAGCTCGGCGGGCGGCCTCCACGGCAGGGGGGACCAGTGCATCGTACAGGTCGCACGTGCGCTCGGCGGGCAAGTGCGTGTGCTGCAGGAGGATCAGGGAATACAGGGCGAGCGCTTCCGCATACTCCGGATCGAGCAGGGTGGCCTGCTCCACCAGCTCCAGGATTCCCTCGTACTGTTCGCGCCACCAGGCCATCTGGGCTTTCAAGTATAGCTTTCGTGCTTCCGGATCCGGCTCGTACGGTGCTTCGGCCAGGGTCAGGCCGAGTTCCTCCGCCGCCCACGATGCAAGCCTCGGTACGACCCGATCGAGTCGGTCGGGCGCAACGCCCACGGTCGTAGTGGCAAGCGACACCTGGGAGCGCGCGTCGACCAGCTCTGCGCGCGCTCGAGCGGACGGTCCGTTCCTTTCCCAGTTCGTGTGCCATACGACGTCGACGTCGAGTTCGTCCCGGAGGCTGCCCACGGGATCCTCGAACGCGGCGTATCGGTCGGTCGCGACGGGCGAGATCAGATGCGCTCCCGAGCCGACCATCCGATCGATCACTTCGGAGAACAGGATTTCTGCATAGAGAGTGTCGGGCAGCTCGGCGCCGTTCGCATCGAACGGCAGCACCGCCAGCCGAAGAACTGCTCGGTCGCTTCCCGCGCGATCCACCTGCATGTACGCGACGGACAGTACTGCGGCTACAGCTAGCCCTGCGGCGACCAGCGCACGACGGCGGCGTCCCGAGACCCGGTCGCGCGTCTCGGCACCCCTGGCCAGCGTCTCGGCGTAGTTGCCAGCTGTGGAATACGGGTCCGCGGGCACCCGCTCCTCGCCCTGCACCTGTGAGCCTGAACGCACCTGCTCGACCAGCTCCTGCAGCTTGGCACCGGGCTCCACTCCGTACTCGGCCGACAAATGTCCCGCGAACCGCTCGAACGCCTCCAGGGCCGCCGTCCTGTGGCCCCCCAGCCACAGGTTCTCGACGAGTCCGCGGGCGGCGGACTCGCTCTCGGGTACGATCTCGAGGGCCCTGCGGTAACGCTCGCACGCCAGGTCCAGCTCTCCCACCGCTGCGGCATCCGTTGCCAGTTGCTTCGCTGCCTGAAGGGCCTCGTTGCGCAGACTGGCCCGTTCCTCGTCGAGCCAGCGATCCGCTTCCGAACTATCCACGTGCAGGGCGGAAAGCAGGTCACCGGTGTACAACTCAAGCGCACCGGTGAAATCTCCTGCCTCGAGTCGATCACGGAACAAGACGGCGTCGCAAGCGATCTTCGCCGTGTCTACGCCGACCTCTTCAACTCCCCTTCCGGGAATGACATCCGGGCCAAGTGCCCGGCGCAGAACGTACACGGACTGGTTGAGGGAGGCGCGGGCGCGTTCGGTGCCCGACTCGGGCCAGAAGGTCGCGATGAGCTCATCCCGGCGCACGAAGCCACCGCGGCCGGCGAGGCATAGATAGGTGAGGATCGCCAGCCTTTTCGGCTGCGCCAGGATGGCGTCCAGGTCACTCCGCTCACCGTCGCGGAGCGCGACTCTGCCCAGTACACGGAATCGAATCACGGCCGTCTTCCCGCCTCACGCCGGGGGGCCTGCTCCGGGTGAGAGCCCTGTGAGAGACAGGTGACCGGTCTGGAATAGGCTGACAATGTAGCAACAAGCGGGCCGGATCGCCTCTGCGCGCCGGTTGGTGGGCGATCTGCGCCGCCTGGCCGCAGGTGAGAGCCGGGTGAGAGCTGGGTGAGCCCTGCCCTTTACTCTCCTGCCTGAGGTACCTCAATCGAAGCTGTTCGGCCGGCTCTGGGGCGTCCTCCCTTCGCCGGGAGGAGAGCACCGGGGTCGGTCGGGCTGCACGGCTCAATCCCGGCGAAGGAGGTGTCTTATGCGTTGGCGAATTCCACTCGTACTCATCCTCGCGCTGTTCGTGGCCGTGAGCTGCGATCAGCAACCAACCGATGTCGTCGAGCAGCCCGTTGCGACGGCACCCACATTCAACTTCGGCAACGGCCCGCCTGAGGCAGGCGTCGTGGTCCGGTCTGATTATTGGGAGTACTACATCATCGACCTGTTCTGGGAGACGCCGGCCGAGCCCTGGATTCTGTGGATGGGACTCGAGCCTGGAGAGGTTCCGAGCTGGTGCGTCGGCGACGACAAGAGGGCCAACGCGGAAAGTCATCAGGTTGGCGCGCAGCAGGGTGAAAAGTCGAATGAAGTCTGGAAGATGAACAAGGTCCCGGTGACCGTCTTCGACCTGTGGGAACATGCCGGCTACTACTACGAAGGGGAGGACCTCGGCGAGGAGCCATACTGCTACGCCGTAACGCGTGCGACGCCCATTGGAGGCGGGGAAGGGAACTATCGCGAGACCGGCAAGCTCGTTGACGGTTCCTACGAATATCAGGGGCACTTCAACGGCACGGTCGATTACATGGGCGAGACGTATCGACTGAAGTGGATGCTCAAGGGTGACTATGACGATCCTGACGTCTATGTGGCCAGAGTCCACTGACATGATTCTGCTCGGCCGCTAGTCCGGCCGGCAGACAACCCCAGTCCTGACCGCTGGGGCCGCGGGTCGAGGGCTGGGATCGCGGGGTGGTTTCTGCGGAAACCACCCCGCTCTGTTATGGTACTACCCTGTGGAACGACACTTTCAGAGGCTGAAAGGCGGGTAGACTCGTGACGTCGTCTGGCCCCATCGTTCGGGTCGTAACGCTGGCGCTGGCTGCCGCACTCGTGGTGCTCGCGGCCCCCCAACCCGCGCACGCCCAGCGTTCTTCCGACGGCGACATCCGCGTCGTCGAGACCGTGGATCCGGTCAGCGGCGCGCGTTACCGCCAGGCCGTCTACGATCTAACGCACAAGGAGATCAAGGCGGTGCAGCGGGCGCTTCGCGAGGATGGCTACCTGGGCGTCGGGTGGACGGGCCGCCTGGACGACGGCACGATCAAGGCGCTCAACGAGCTCCAGGAGGAGCGGGGCCTGTACATGTGTGGCTGCGTGTCGTACGAGACGATCGTGGCGCTCGGCCTCAAGCCCGATGTCCTGGTCACGACCGTGGCCGTGGGCGCCACCAGCGGGAGCGCCTATGGAACGGACAACCCGTACTACGGAGGCTACCGATCGGGGATCTGGTATCCGGTCGCCGTCCCTATTTTCATTCCGGTGGATCCGGATGACCCGGATGCGCCCGTGGTTGGCGTCCCTGCGAACGGAGCGGCCTCGACTCCGACGTACCCGCCTCCGGGGGCCGTGCCTCCGGGGATCCGCCCGCTGCCACCACCGACCCGGGTGATCCCGGCCGGCTCGAGGTCGGGATCGGCGCCGGCCCCGCAACCCTGATCTCCCGTAGGGGCTCCATGAACCACACCCCGGCCACCCTGGCCGCCGCGGCAGCGGGCGCACTGCTGCTCGGCGCGGCGCCCGTGAAGGCCCAGCAGCCGGATACCGCGTCCGCCACCTCAGACGATGCCAGACGCCCTCGCATCGGCCTCGCCCTGAGTGGCGGGTCCGCCCGCGGATTCGCCCACGTCGGGGTAATCCAGGTGCTGGAGGAGGCCGGGATTCCGGTGGACGTCGTCGCGGGCACGAGCATGGGGAGCGTGGTCGGCGGGTTGTACGCGGCCGGGCTATCGACCGACGAGCTGCGGGACGTGACGGCCCACGTCGACTGGAACCGGGTGTTCGATGACGCCCCCGATCGGCGGAACCTTCCGATCGAACGCAAGGTGGAGCAGGGCCGCACCGTGTTCGGCCTGCCGATCGTGAACGGAAAGCCCCGCCTGCCCAGCGGCATCATCCAGGGACAACGGATCACCCAGCTTCTGACCGGACTCACGTGGCGCGTGCACCCGGTTCGGGACTTTCGGAACCTCCCGATCCCGTTCGCCGCCGTGGCCACCGACGCCGAGACGGGTGAGGCCGTCGTGCTCGACCACGGCTTCCTGCCGGACGCGATCCGCGCCAGCCTCGCGATTCCCAGCGTGTTCGCCCCGGTGGAGATCGACGGCAGGTACCTGATCGACGGCGGGATCGTCCGCAACCTGCCGACGCCCGAGGTCCTGGCGCTGGGAGCCGACGTCATCATCTGCAGCGACGTCACCAAGCCGCTGGCTACCGCCGACAGCCTTCAGAGCCTGGTCGATATCCTGAGCCAGACGATCGCCTTCCGGACGGTCGAGCGACGCGACGCGGACGCCTTGCTGTGCGACGTGATGATCCGTCCCGACATCCAGGGGATAGCTTCAGCCGATTTCGCCGCCGCGGAGGAGATCATCGCCCGGGGTCGGACTGCCGCGGAGTCGGCCCTCGCGCGGTTGAGGCAGCTCGGTTTCGCGCTACCGGGCGAGGCCGGTCACGAGATTGACGAAGGCCCACTCCTCGAGCTCGTGCACGTTCGCGAAATCCGCGTCGCGGGAATCGAGCGTTCGTCGGAGGCGACCGTGCGCAGGAGCCTGGGGCTCGAGGCGCCCGCGGATCTCGACGTGCGGGACGTGAACGCGGCGGTGTCGCGCGTCTACGATACCGGGCTCTTCCAGCGCGTGTCGTACCGGCTGGATCGTGCCCCGGGCGGGTCGTCCGACGACGGCGAGCGAATTCTCACGGTCGGGGTCAAGGACGAGGGCCGCAGCTGGGTGGGCGGAAGCTACCGTTACGAAGGACGCTACAAGGCCTCCATCCTGGCGACGGCCGCGGTGCGCAACCTCCTGTTTCGAGGCTCGACCCTGCTTGCCGACCTGAGGCTTGGAGAGCAGACGCGAGTCTCGGCCGAGTACCAGAAACGGCTGGGCTGGGGCGTGTCGCCCCTGTTCGCCCTGAGGGCCGAGTACAAGCGAAGCCCGTTCGACCTGTACGTGGACGGCAGCCGGGTAACCGAGCCACGGGTGAAGGTGGGGCACATCGAAGGATTCCTCGGCCTGGGCATCGGGTACTCCACCGCGGTGGGGGCCGTGATCAAGTTCGAAGGAGTCGAGTCGGACGAAGCCGCCCAGATGCCGGATTGGAACGGTGAGGAACGGACGTACTTCACCCTGTCCGGTGTGGTGAAGGTGGACACGAGAGATCGGTTGGCGTTCCCGCGCTCGGGCGTGCGGGTCCTCGGCAAGATGGAGTGGGGGGACGGCGCGCTGGCGGAGGGTGGAGGAGGTTTTTCGCATCACGTGCTCGACGTGGACGCCTCCGTCCCCGTCTCACGGGCGATTTCGCTTCGCGGGCGCGTGACCCTGGGTGCGTCCGATGGCGCCGACCTTCCTTCCCACTACCTGTTCTTCATCGGCGGGGCGAACCCGTTCTATCTGCATCCGGATCGCCAGTTCTCGTTCGCGGGCCAGCGGGTCATGGAGAGCCGGGGACGCTACCTGCAGATGCTTGACGTCGGTCTCCAGTGGGAGGTCGTGCCCAACCTGTTCGCGCTCGGGCGCTGGAACACCGCGGCGCTTCCCGAGGAGTGGGGATTCGACACCGACGACTTCATCACCGGGTTCGGCGCCGGAGTCGGCATCAACTCCCGCATCGGGTTTGCCAGGCTGATGGTGACCGCCGGCAGCGACGCCGATGCGGTGCGCCTCGAGATCGACCTGGGCTTCCTTTTCTGATCGCCTAGGAGTCGTGCAGCCTCCGGTACGCCTCTTCGAGGGCTTCCGGCGTCCCGATGTCGAGGAACGGGACGTCGGACACGATTTCCCCCTGCACCGCCAGACCGCTGTCGATCGCAGCCGCGAATACGTCTCCCACCGAAAGCGCCCCCGTGCGAGCG
>CAZRRU010000025.1:0-7017 GCA_964602635.1 uncultured Gemmatimonadota bacterium
CGAGGACGGCCCGCAGCTCGGCCCCGGGATGCCTGGCCGCGGCCGCGATGGGCGCACCCTTCGATCGTCGCACGACGCTCAACGTAATTCGGGATTTCAGGGCACTGGGAATCGAAGCCTGGCCCAGCCTTAGCGCGTCCCACTACATCGATGCGGAAGACCCGATCGAGATCGACGGCCGCGTCGTCGTTCCGCTGTCTCCCGGGATACCGGAGGTTTCTACTGTCTTCTGCAACGAAGCAGGAGATTGGGTCACGTACGAGGCCGACGAATACGGGTTCAACAACCCAACGGGCTCTCATCGGCCGGGCGATGTCCAGGTCGCGATCATCGGCGACTCCTTCGTCCACGGCTGGTGCGCTCCATTCGAGCAGACACTGGTGGGGCAGATGCGTGGTCTGGATTCCAGCGTGCTCGGCCTAGGTCTCGAGGGAAGCGGCCCGCTGGCGCAGCTCGGTCTCGAGGTCGAATACGTGATGCCACTGAGCCCCGCGGTCGTGGTCTGGGTGTTCTTCGAAGGAAATGACCTGCGTGACTTCAGCAACGAACTCTCGAATGATCTGCTCACACGCTACTTGATTCCCGGCTTCAAACAGGGCCTGCGGGAGCTCAGATCGCCCCTCGAAAGGAAGCTGCGGGACCAAGTACTTCGGCTGTTCAGCGAAGAAGAAGCGAAAGCGGAAGAGGCCAGGGCACGGAGGAAATCTGCCCGTCGCAGACGCGAATCCGTGGCCGGCTGGATGCGGCTGACCGAGCTTCGTTCCCGACTCGCGGACCTGGGGCGATCCCGGAAACCGGAGCACCCTTACGATCCGGCCGTGGTCGAGCAGGTGGCTTCGCGGATGCGAGACGACGTGGCGACTTGGGGCGGGACCCTGTTGTTCGCATACCTGCCGTCACGCCAGAGGTTCGAGGACCCGGCGACGGCGAATCCGCACCGGGCCGATATCCTGGCGCAGGTGCGGGCCCTCGGGATTCCGACGGTCGACTTGTTCGAGCCGCTGGCCGCGCATCCGGATCCCCTGTCACTGTATCCGTTCCGGCTGGAAAACCACTTTACCGCCGAAGGATATGAGCTGTTGGCGCGGGCGCTGGAAGAGAGCATCATGACACTTCAATCTCGCCCGCGAGAGACTCGGACCCGTATGCTGGAAAGCGAATGAGCCGCTCGACGTTCATCCTTGGAATCTCGGCCTACTATCACGATAGCGCGGCCTGCATTCTGCGCGACGGTGAGATCGTCGCGGCCGCCCAGGAGGAGCGCTTCACGCGCCGGAAGGGCGACGCCACATTTCCGGCGAACGCGGTCGAGTTCTGCCTCGAACGGGCCGGCGCGGAGGCGGGTGACCTCGCTTTTGTCGCGTTCTACGACAAGCCGCTGCTCAAGTTCGAGCGCATCCTGGAAACCTACCTCGGCGTGGCCCCGAGAGGTCTCAAGCAGTTCCTGCTGGCCGGTCCGTTGTGGATCAAGGAGAAGCTGTTCATGGACCGCTCGCTGCGAGAGGAGCTGGGTTACGACGGGGACATCCTGTACTCCGAGCACCACGAATCACACGCGGCGAGCGCATTCTATCCTTCGCCATTTGAGGAAGCGGCGATCCTGACCATGGATGGAGTGGGTGAGTGGGCCACGGCGTCGATAGGGGTCGGCGAGGGTAACGAAATCGAGCTTACTCGCGAGCTGCACTGGCCTGATTCGCTGGGTCTCCTGTACTCCGCCTTCACGTTCTACACGGGGTTCAAGGTCAACTCGGGGGAGTACAAGGTGATGGGCCTCGCGCCGTACGGGGAACCCCGGTACGTGAAGAAGATCCTGGACAATCTGATCGAGCTGCGCGACGACGGTTCTTTCCGGTTGAATCAGGAGTACTTCAACTACACGACCGGCCTGACCATGACGAGCCGGGCATTCGACCGCCTGTTCGGCAGGCGACCACGGTTGTCGGAGACCTCGATCACCCAACAGGACATGGATCTGGCCCGCTCGGTGCAGGAGGTGTGCGAGGAGGTCATGCTGAGGATGGCCCGAACGGCTCGCCAGGATACGGGAATGAAGAACCTGTGCCTGGCCGGCGGAGTCGCCCTGAATTGCGTCGGGAACGGCCGGATCCTGCGGGAAGGTCCGTTCGACAACATATGGATCCAGCCGGCCGCCGGAGACGCGGGTGGAGCGCTCGGCGCTGCGCAACTCGCGTGGCATCGGCGCTGTCGGCAGCCGAGACAGGTCACCGCCGGCCGGGACGCCATGCAGGGCGCCTACCTGGGGCCCGACTACTCCGCCGCGGATATCCGGTCATTCCTGGACGCCTCCGACGCCGTGTACGAGGAATTGGAGAGGGACGAACTGTTGAACAGGACGGCGGGACTTCTGGCCACCGAGAACGTGGTGGGCTGGTTCGACGGTCGTATGGAGTTCGGCCCACGGGCCCTGGGTGCCCGGAGCATCCTGGGGGACGCCAGGAGTTCCCGCATGCAGTCGCAGATGAACCTGAAGATCAAGTTTCGCGAGAGCTTCAGACCCTTCGCGCCGAGTGTGCTCGCCGAGCGAGCGAGCGACTTCTTCGATCTCGACTGCGACTCGCCCTACATGCTGCTGGTGGCTCCGTTGAAGGAAGAGCGCAGGATCCCGATCCCCGAGAGCCAGAACCACCTTTGGGGAATGGATCAGCTGAAGCTCACCCGGTCCGATGTTCCGGCGATCACGCACGTCGACTACTCCGCTCGGGTCCAGACCGTGGGTCCGGACTCGAATCGGAACTACTATGATTTACTGCGAGCCTTCGAGCGGCGGACCGGGTGCCCCCTGTTAGTCAACACGTCGTTCAACGTGCGCGGTGAACCGATCGTATGCTCGCCGAAGGACGCGTATACGTGTTTCATGCGCACGGCCATGGACTTCCTGGTGCTGTGGCCGTTCCTGCTCGACAAGAAGGCCCAGCCCGAGTGGAAAGAGGAGGAAGATTGGCGGTCGATGCTCGAACTGGACTGACGCCCCGCGAGGGCCGGAAGTTCGGTCTCACGGTCGGTGCTGCTTTCGGCGTCCTGGCGGCGATCGGCTTCTGGCGGGGTCACGTGATCGTGCCGGTCGCGCTCATCGTGCCAGGCCTGCTTCTGGTTCTGGCCGGCGCCGCGATTCCCGGTCACCTGGGGCCCGTCTACCGAACCTGGATGCGAGGGGCGCACGTCATTTCGAAGGTCACGACGCCGCTGTTCCTCAGCATCGTGTACCTGCTCGTGCTGACGCCAGCCGGACTGCTGATGCGGGTACTCGGGCGGAATCCCCTTCGGCACGAAAGATCCGGTAGCGGGTACTGGATCATGCGCGAACCCGGACAACGCACCGACCTGGATCGCCAGTTCTAACACAACCTTTGAGAATCTGACATGCCAAGAAACAGTCTTCTGAGCGAGCTCTGGGCGTTCATGCGCCATCGGAAGAAGTGGTGGCTCCTTCCGATCATCCTCATGCTCCTGCTCGTGGGGTCGCTGCTCGTGTTCGCACAGGGATCCGCTCTCGCCCCCTTCATTTACACGGTCTTCTGAGGTGTTTGAGAGGGTGCGCTTCCGGCTGAAGCGGTGCGTACTCGAGAAACCTTTCAACTCAGGCTACCGTCGAGTAGTATTCATGACTCAATCGTAGCCATTATCAACTCGACTTTCGGGGAGGGTCCGATGGGCGAGTTCTTCGTATCGAATCGAGATGAATCTGTCCGCATGTTCCGCAGCGATCTGCTGGAGCGCACCACCTACGTGCACCCGTGGGTGCCTCACCTGATTTACGTTCCGATCGTGATCGCTCTGCTTTGGATCAGTCCGGTAAGCGTGGGGACGACCGTCCTGTACGTTGCTTTCGGTCTGCTGATCTGGACCTTCATCGAGTATCTGCTGCACCGGTTCACGTTCCACGCGCCGGACGAGATCATGCGGCAGACTCACGAGATCTCGGCCGGTCTCGAGCTGGACGAACCGGTCATTCCAGCGCTCCCGACGCTTCGTCACGTGACCTACTTCATCTTCCACGGCGTCCATCACGAGTATCCGAGTGACTCCATGCGGCTCGTGATGCCTCCGATCGCGAGTCTTCCGATGGGGCTGGTGGCCTGGCTGATCTTCTCGCTGATATTCGGAGAGTACGCGATCCCGGCGTTCGCCGGCTTGCTCGTGGGCTATCTGATCTACGACACCACCCATTTTGTGCTGCACCACAAGTCAGTGCCCACGGCCCTTGGCAAGTTGATCAAGAAGGCGCACATGCGGCATCACTTCCTGGATCCGGATGAGGACTACGGGGTGAGCTCGCCGTTGTGGGATATCATCTTCCGGACCTACGGGGGGAAGAAGACCGCCGCGAGTGCGTAGATTCTTCCAGGCCGCTCCGCTTCTTCTGCTTCTCGCAGCAGGTGCCGCGCTGGCCCTCCCACGTCTCCGATCCCAGGAGTCGGCCAGCGGGCTGGGAAGCGTCATCTTCTTCCACCCCGACGGAATGGGCGTGAATACGTGGGGCGCGGTGCGCATGATGACCGTGGGGCCGGACGGACGGCTCAACTGGGACCGCCTGCCCCACATGGCGGTCTACACGGGACACATGAAGGATCGCCTTACCTCGACGTCGCATGGCGGGGCAACGACGCACGCGTACGGGGTCAAAGTGCTGGCCGACAGCTACGGGATGGACGGAGCGGAACCGCTCCGGGCGGCGTCGGGGTTTGACGGGAGCATTTTCCAGGAGGCGCAGGCGGCCGGTCTGGCTACCGGAATGGTGAACAGCGGGACGATCACTGAGCCGGGTTCCGGGGCCTTCGCGGCGAGCCACCCGAATCGCTACGCGCACGAGCCGATCGCGTTGCAGATCTTCGAGTCCGGGGCCCAGGTCATCCTGGGCGGTGGTGAGCAGTTCTTCCTGCCCGAAGGAGCCGAGGGCATGTACGGCCCGGGGGCCCGGAAGGACGGGCGGGACTTGCTGGCCGAGGCTCGAGGCCTGGGATACACGGTGGTGCGCACGCGGGCGGAACTGCTGTCGCTTCCCGATACGGTCAGCAAGGTCCTCGGCGTGTTCGCGTTCTACCACACGTTCAACGATCAGCCCGAGGAGCGCCTGGCCGCAAAGGGCCTCGTGGCCTGGCCGCCGGACGTCCCGACGATCGGCGAGATGACTCAGACCGCTCTGGACGTCCTTTCACGAAGTGGCCGACGGTTCTTCCTGGTTTCGGAGGAAGAGGGCACGGACAACATGTCCAACGCCAACAACGCGATGGGTGAGATCGAGGCGGGGCAGAGGGCGGACGAGGCGATCGGGGTGATACAGGCATTCATCTCTGACAACCCGAACACCCTCATGGTCATGGCCTCGGACAGCGATGCCGGGGGCATGCACGTGTTCGGCCAGCCGTTCCCCGCCGATACTGCCCCGGCCCGGGCGACGAACGGGGCCCCGATGGACGGCCAGGAAGGTACGAACGGCAGGCTGTTCCTGGCTCAGCCTGACGCCAACGGGGTCCGGCATCCCTTCACGATCACGTGGGCGCAGTACCACGACGTGAGCGGCGGCATCCTCATGAAGGCCTGCGGACTGGGGGCGGAGCAGGTGCATGGGACGATGGACAACACGGACGTCTACCGCGTCATGTACTCCGTGCTGTTCGGCCCACCGTCGAACTAGGTTCGTCCCCTCACGTCACTTCCAGGAAGCCGCAGGGGCACACCTCCACGCACTTCCCGCATTCCTCGCACTCATCGAGCGTGAGCGTGAAGTACACCCCCGGCCCGATCTCCTCGAGCTTGGTGAAGCAGCCCGGCGTGCAGAACATCGAGCATTGCTCGCACCCGAAGCACGAACCGCACGAGAAGCAACGGCTGGCCTCGGCGAGGAACTCCTCCTCCGTGATCGTGCCGGCAACCTCTGATCCACCCAGGTGCGCAGAGACCCGTTCGGCGCCGGCGAGCTTGGGTACCCGGACGGCTGGAGTCTGGGGCTTGAAATCGAGCATCACGCTTTCGGGCCCGATGGCGGGCCGCCCGTCGACTCGGCGGTCAGCTCTCACGTCGTCCGGGCGTAGCTCGCGCAGCCGGGCGTGGAGCTCCTCGGCCGCCCGGCGGCCCTGCACGATGGCGTCACCGGCGATCCCCAGTCCGAGCGCGTCACCGCCTGCCAGCACACCGTCGCCGGCTGATCCGCCCGCATCGGTCAGGAGCCAGTTGCCGTCCCGATCGAGCGCTTCGAATCCCTCCAGGATCGGGGCCTGCGAGACGGCCGCGATTACGGCGTCCGCGGGGATCGAATAGTCCGAATCCGGGATCGGTATCGGGCGCCTGCGACCGGAGTCGTCCGGCTCGCCGAGTTCCATTCTGCAGGCCACCAACTCCGCGAGCTTTCCGTTCGGGAGTCTCTCGATCCGGACGGGCGCCGCGAGCAGGGCGAGCTCGATGCCCTCATCCAGAGCATCATCGATTTCCTCGGCGATGGCCGGCATTTCGTCCCGGGAGCGCCGGTAGAGGATCGTGACATCCGCGCCCGTTCGGCGTGCGGTTCGTGCGGCGTCCACCGCAGTATTGCCGCCGCCGACCACGACCACGCGGGCGCCGGGATCGACCGCCTCCCCGCAGTTCACGCGGGCCAGGTAGTCGGTGCCCGTCCACACGGACGGCCCCTCCTCTCCCGGCACGCCTAGGCCGCGCCCCATCTGCGCCCCGATGCCCAGGTACACGGTCGCGTGCCTGGACCGCAGTTCTTCGAGCGTGACGTCACTTCCGACCCGCGTGTTCAGGCGCAGCTCCACGCCGAGGTCGAGAATGCGCCCGATCTCCGCGTCGAGGACCCGCGGGGGAAGCCGGTAGTCAGGGATGCCGTACCGGAGCATGCCCCCGGCCCGCTCCTTGCCCTCGTACACGGTTACCCGGTATCCGCGCCGGGCCATCTGATAGGCGAACGAGAGGCCGGACGGCCCCGCTCCGACTACTCCGATCCACTCTTCCCACGGGCCATCGTCGATACGTGCCAGCGGGACGCCGGCGTCGATG
>CAZRRU010000026.1:0-26073 GCA_964602635.1 uncultured Gemmatimonadota bacterium
CCGGCGGGATCGCCCGGCTCCAGGACCTTGTAGAACTCGGCGAAATCAACGCCACCCAGGGCCATGCCGATCGGCGGCATGACGATGTCGTTGACCAGCGATGTGATGATCGTGGCGAACGCGGCACCGATCACGATACCTACCGCCATGTCCAGCATATTGCCCTTGGCGGCGAATTCCTTGAACTCCTTCAACATCTTGCGCCCCTCCTTATAGAGAACCGTTAGACGGACGGAACCTCACGTGAAAACTAGGCGGCGCATGTCGCCGCAGACAACGCGAGTCCCGTCCATCAGACCGCTCAGGACGGTTCCGGTCACATCGTAGTGACGGACGCACCCTGAGAAGGCTTCGCCACAAACAGGTGGTCGTCGAGATCGTCGATCCGGTTGCGGGCAGTGTAGTAGTCATCCCGAATGGCCGTCAGCACCTCGCTAACGGTCTCGTCCGCACACAGGGCGACTATACATCCGCCCATCCCGGCCCCGGTCAGGCGCGCCCCGACGGCGCCAGCATCGCGCGCGATAGCGACGAGATCGTCCAGCTCCGGGATGCTCACCTCGTAGTCCTCGGCCAGGCTGGCGTGCGAACCGTTCATCAGGATCCCGAAGCCGGTGAGAGAGCGGCCGCGCATGGCGACCTCCGCCCGGATGACGCGCGCGCCCTCCGTGATCACGTGACGGAAGCGCTTAAGCAGATCTCCATCCAGGCACGCGCCGGCCGCGGCCATTGCTTCAGGGCCCGAGACGCGTTCGAGGAGATCCCGGTACGAGCGGATCTCGGAGCCGGGCAGCTCGAGCTTGCCGACGACTCGATCCAGAGCCTCTTCCGTCTCGGCGCGCCGCCGATTGTAGCCCTCGCGGGCTCCGCCCGACTTGTGCGCCTGGACCAGGCTGTGGGCGACTACGAACCGCCAGTCATCGGGTACGGGCACGGTCTCGAGCCTGAGAGGCGCGAAATCCACCCGCGCCGCACACCCTCGAGTGGCGCCGGCGCTGATGGCCTGGTCCATTCCGCCACCTCTCATGCCCACGTACTGCTCCGACTCGGCCATCAGCTCGGCCAGCTCGATCGAATCCACCTCGAAGTCGTTCGACCCGGCCAGCGCCAGGGCGGACGCGATCACGAGCGCCGAGGACGAGCTTAACCCGGCCGCCACCGGCACCGTGGACTCGATCACGGCGTCGAACCCCCGTTCCAGTCCGTAGTCCCGGACCATCCCCTGGGCTGCCGCCTTGAGGTAGTTCCCCCAGTCTCCGTCCTCGTAGGGCTCGATCTCGGAGCCGATCTCGAAGTGGCACGGGGCGTAGGAGGGTTCGGTGGTCGCTGCCAGCACGAGAGAATCCTCCCGTGGCCGAAGGGCGATCCGCACCTCGCGCTGCAGAGCCATCGGGAACACGGGCAGACCGGCGTAGTCGATGTGCTCTCCGATCAGGTTCACCCGTCCGGGCGCCCGGGCCAGATGTGTCGGCGGCGTGCCGTATCGATTCCTGAACGTGCTCTCGAGATCTTCGGGCATCACGACGCCGTTACCCGTCAGAACTTGAACAGCAGAGACAGGTTGAAGTACGTGTCCAGCTTGTTAAGCGGTGCCAGCACCACTCCCGTCTCCGTCCCGCCGGGCGCGTCGAACAGCGGCACCGCCTGCAGGGCCGGGTCGTTCCGCCACAGCAGCGTGAGGCTCGGCTTGAAAGCCAGGACCGAGCTGATGTCGATCGGCAGTCCGTTGTACCAGTCGAGCCGGATATCGTCCGTGTTGTCGAGGTTGAAGTCCGCCACCAGCGTGCTCTCGAAGTTGGTGCTCGCGGTCGCGTCCCACAGGAAGTCGTAGCCGAGGCGGAGACCGCCGAAGTCCGAGTTCACGGCCGGGTCGGGTATAACGGTGGTCTCCGTCGTGTACGTCACCAGGTAGTCCGTGGTGAACCGCACCTTACCGTTGTCCACCCACCGGGTGCCTGCGCCCGCGCCGAACACGAATCGGTCGTCGATGCCGGCGAATGGATTGCGCAGCCAATCGCCGGATCCCGTGAGATAGAACTTGTCGCTCACGTCGTAGTTGTACCGCGCCCCGGAGAAGAACGTCTCCGCGGTCTTCTCCGTTGCGGTCTCCTCGAACAGCTGGAAGTCATCCTGCCCCGTGCCGACCGCCGTCGACGTGGTCAGTGAAGACTCGGACGTGAACCCACCGCCGGTGAAGATGAACTCGCTCCGCGGCCACTGGTACGCTGCCCTGCCATTCCCCGCGAAGGTGTTCGTCTCCTGGTTCCCGCCGGTCCACAGGGCTCCGAGATCCACCTCGAAGGCCCATCCGAGCTCCCGTTCGTCGTCCTGTGCCTGCGCGGGCGCAGCCAGGAGCGTGGTAAGAGCCGCCGACGCGGCCAGCACTGCACTCAGTCGCTTGAACGAGATCATGTTTTCCGTCCTTTACGATGGGTAATCTGACGGGCGCGTGGGCCGCCCGCATCCCTCATACTGCAGGCGCGAATCTCGGGGGAGCGACGCCGGCGCGCAAACCCGCCCCGGCTCAGTAGTCGTCGCCGAGCGCGAAGATCGTCTTCCGTTTCGCCCACTGGCCGCGGGTGAAGTCCGGGAAGGCCACGGGGTGGCTGCCCATGGCGATGGACCTCTCGGACAGTGGTCCGATCACGCTCCACGCGGCCGCGTCGTACACGTCCAGCGGCGTGGGCTCGCCGCGTTTCAACGCCTCGATGAAGGCGTGCATGACGAAGAAGTCCATGCCTCCGTGGCCCGCGCCCTCCGCGTCGCCCGCGTAACGCTTCCACAGGGGATGGTCGTAGCGCTCCTGGTAGGCCTCGAACGGTTCCCACCGGTGCGGCTCCGGGCTCACGCCTTCGATGTAGATGGAACGGTTGTCGTTCATCCACAGGCCCCGCGTGCCCTGGACGCGAAAGGCCAGCGAATAGGGTCGCGGCAGGTTGGTGTCGTGGTTGACCATGATGGTCTCGCCGTTCCGCGTCTGGATCATCGTGGTGACGATGTCCCCCAGCTTGAAGCGCACGTCGGCGTTCGGGTGACCCTCGCCGCCCTGTGCCACGATGTACTCGTGCAGGCCCCGGGTCTTGGTGGCGTGTGACGTGAGGGACACGAACAGGTTGCCCCGATTGATGTCGAGCCAGTTGGCCACCGGGCCTATCCCGTGTGTCGGATAGAGCTCGCCGTTTCGGTGGATCGAATGGTAGGTGCGCCACACGGCCTCACCGTTCGAGCCCGGACCGAACTCGGCTCCCGGGTTGAACTTCACGGCGCGCAGGTCGTGCTGGTAGCCGCAGTGGAGGTGCATCATTTCGCCCAGCAGGCCTTCCCGGACGATCTGGAGTACGGCCATCACGTCGCGCCGGTAGCACACGTTCTCCATCATCATGAACGGCATCCCGGTGCGTTCCTGGGTCTCCACCAGGTCCCAGCATTCCTGCACCGTGGTGGCCGCCGGCACTTCGACTCCCACCGCCTTGCCGCGCTCCATCGCGGCGATCGCCATCGGCGTGTGCCACAGCCACGGCGTGGCGATGATCACGGCGTCGATGTCGTCCCGCTCCAGCAGGTTCACGAAGTCCTCGTCGCCTGCCGTAAACTGGCGCGGCTCTTTCCGGCCAGCCTCGGCCACGGCGTCCGCCGCCCGCTGCGCCTTTTCGGGCACGATGTCGCACACGGCCTTGATCTCCGTGTCGTCGCGGCGCAGGGCCAGGCCGAGGAGCCAGGATCCGCGTCCGCCCATCCCGATGAAGCCCAGGCGCAGCTTGTCCGCGGCGCTCCGACTGTCGCGATCAAGCAGGGCGCCGGGCGCCAGGGACATGCCAAGCGCGGTGCCGGCACCGGTCTTCACGAAGTCGCGCCTATCGAGTGGCGTCATGTGTATCTCCGATCAGTCGCTGCTTGCTCAGCGCCATCGGGGGCGCCAGGTCCGATGCCAGGGGACGAAGGTGCAGAGAGTAGGCGTATTCGTCGTACGGCAGCTGGTATTCCTCCAGCGGCTGCGCCCCCCAGCTGTTGTCTCCCCCCACCCCGAGCTGCGCGAGATCCAGGTTCACGCTCACGAACTCGCGCTCCACCAGGTCATATGTGTGCCTGCCCGTCTTCCGCGGACCCTCGTCCAGGTCATCCTGCGTGTAGCGGAGCGCGCTCCAGTCCAGTGTCGGCGCGCCGACGACCAGAAGACCGAGACCGTGCCCGTCCGTCAGGGCCACCCAGCGCGCCGCCGTCCGGTTGCCGTTTTCCTGCGGGCGGACGTACGGGTAATAGAGCTCCGCTGCCGTCGCCTCGTAGACGCCCACGGGGGCGGACGTGAATCTGTCCCGGTAGTTCTCGTGCGGCCCTCGCCCGTACCAGGCGACCTGGTCGAAGTCTCCGTTCATCCGCATGCTGAGACCGAACCGCGGCAGGTCCGGTAGCTCAGCCATAGTCAGTGCGTCCGCATCCGGAGCGAAGCGGCTCGTGATCCCGATGTCCCCCGTTCCGAGAACGGTGTACGACAGGGTGTGAGTCGCCAGCACCTCCGGCACCCTGAACGAGGACTCGATCCGGACCTCGGACGGTCTGGCGCGCACGACCTCGATGTTCTCGAGGATCCGGAACCGGCTCGCCTCACGCCACATCGCCTGACGCTGTGGCATCCGGTTTCCGTAGTCGTTGTCGGTCGGGGCCCGCCAGTAGTTGGGCGCCGGGCCGGCCAGGATCAGTTCCGCGCCCCGGAAGCGGTACGAGCTGATCAAGCCGGAGGTCCGGTCGATATCGAGCGAGAAGTCCGGGCCCTCGATCCGGAGCACGTCCGCGCCCTCGCTGACCCGCAGCTCGGAGCCGGCGGCCGGGTCGACCGGCGCGGGAGCCAGGTAGATCGGCAGCCTGAATTGCTCCCACGCCGCCAGCCAGCCGGCCGGGAGGAACGGTTTCTCTTCGCGGGCGCGGAATTCGACGCGAAGGAAGTACTCCACGCCGGGCGTCGCGTCGATCGGAGGCAGGGGAAGGGTCAGCTCGATCGAATCGTGCGGCGCGAGCTCCAGGACGCCGAGATCGCCTCGTGCCAGAACGCTGCGCGTGTCGGCGCTCAACTCCCACGAACCCGCAAACTCCGCGAGATCCGTGAAGTCGTGCCGGTTTACGATCCGTAGGCGCCCCTGCGGCAGGTCCACCGCTCGCACCCGGATGTTCTGGTAGACCTTCCGCACTTCTTCGAAGTGGGGGTTCGGGGTCCGGTCCGGCGCCACCAACCCGTTGATGAGGAAGTTGCCGTCGCTCGGCACGCCCGGCGGTCCGTAGTCACCGCCGTAGGCCCAATAAGGCGCGCCCTGCCAGGTTTCCGCGTACAGTCCCTGGTCCGCCCAGTCCCACACGAAGCCGCCCTGGAGCTGGTCGTTCGCCTCGATCACGTCCCAATAGTCCCGCAGGTTGCCCACGCTGTTTCCCATGGCGTGCGCGTACTCGCACATGATCAGTGGCCGATCGCGAGGCTCGGAGGCGTAGTCCAGCAGATGCGGAATGCGGGCGTACATGGGGGCGTAGATGTCCACGTGCGGTCGCTGGACCGCCCGCTCGTACTGCACGGGTCGCGACGGGTCCGCACGGTGAATCCAGGCCGACGTCGCCTCGAAGTTGACTCCGTCTCCCCCCTCGTTGCCGAGCGACCAGACGATGACCGACGGGTGGTTCCGGTCGCGCCTCACCATGCGGATGGTGCGGTCCAGGTGGGCTGCCTTCCAGGTCGGATCGTTGCCCAGCGTGACGTCCGGATCGTATCCCATTCCGTGCGATTCGACGTTGGCCTCGTCCACGATGTACAGGCCGTACTTATCGGCGTAGTCGTACCACCGCGGATCGCTCGGATAATGCGAAGTCCGGACGGCGTTGACGTTGTAGTGTTTCATCAGTTCGATGTCCCGGAACATCAGCTCGTCCGACATCACGCGTCCGGTGCGCGGATCGTGCTCGTGCCGGTTCACTCCCCGCAGTGTGATGGGGACGCCGTTCACCTGGAGCAGTCCGTCCCGAATCTCCACGGTCCTGAAGCCCACCCGGACGGGAATGACCTGCAACACCTCGCCGTCGTCGTCCGCGAGAGTGAGAAGCACCGTATAGAGACCGGGTGTCTCGGCCGTCCACTTGAGAGGCGCGGGCACGGCGCCGTGCAGCGTGACGAAGCCCGTTCCCGCCGCCTCGAGCCCGAACGTGGTGGTGAGCGGAGTGCGGAAGACCGGCGCGCCATCACCATCCAGCAGCTCAGCCGTCAGTCGGTAGGCGGACACCGGACGGGCGAGGACGCTCCGCAGCTCCGCCTCGACCGTGAGGAGGCCGTCCGCGTACTCGGCGTCGAGCTCAGCCCGGGCCCACACGTCGCGCAGGTGCACCGTCGGCGTGGCCATCAGGAACACGTCTCGCTCGATCCCGCTGATCTTCCAGTAGTCCTGCCCTTCCAGGTATGCTCCATCCGAGAAGCGATATACCTGCACGGACAGCGTGTTGGACCCCGATTCGAGGAACGGCGTGATGTTGAACTCGGCCGGCGTCTTGCTTCCCTGGCTGTATCCGACCGCCTGCCCGTTCACCCACACGTACATGGCGGACTTCACACTTCCGAAATGCAGGAACACCTGCATTCCCGCCCAATCGGCAGGCACATCGAAAGTCTTCCGATACGAGCCCACGGGGTTCCAGTCGTCCGGAACGAAGGGCGGGTTGGCCGCGAACGGATACGGGATGTTGGTGTAGATCGGTATCCCGTAGCCCAGCAGCTCCCAGTTCGATGGCACGGGAATCTCGTCCCACGCCGAATCGTCGAAGCCTCTCCGGAAGAAGTCGGCCGGTCGATCGGCCGGATCGCTGACCCAGTGAAACTTCCAGGTGCCGTTCAACGATCGAACGAATGGCGATCGCGTCGGATCGCGTGACAGCGCCTTGGCCCGATCCGCGAATGGGAAGAACGTGGTGCGCGCCGCTTCCTTGTTCCTCTCGAACATTCCCGGGTTCTCGAGGTCGGGGTGACCGACGGCGTTCTGCGCCGTTGCCGCCTGCGGAAGACCGACGGCCAGGGCGATGCCGATCAGGATCACGCCCCTGTATGCGTGCTGCATGAGCGGACTCCGAATCCAGGGTCGGGGGTACGGAGAGGTTACCACGAAATCGGGGCTGGCGGTACGGGGCGCAGGAGGGCGATCAACGACGTTGCGGATACGAGAACTCGGTCGTGAGGATCTCCTCGGTGAAGAAGCTGAACGGCTCGCCCAGCCCTATTCCCCGGCCGGCCCGGGTCTGTCGCTCCTCCAGCCACACCGGGAGGAGCGATTCGGGATCGGTCATCAGCTCGACGCGGGTCTCCAGTCTCAGCTCCTCGAACGTCAGGGCATCCGCCGCCCCATCGACGTACTCGGCCGGCACCTCCTGACCGGCGGCAGCCAGGAGCTGCAGGCCCAGCGAGTCCGCGAGGACCTGAGCCGCCTGCCCGAGCGCTTCATCGGCGGGTCGAGACACCATCACGAACACGGCACACGTGAGCCCGCCGCTGGGCGCCTGGCACTGCAGCTTCTGCGTCACGCCGGCGTTGATCGTGTACAGAATCGGAGGGCCCGGCACCAGTGGGTTCGGGTACTCGATGTCCGCCCCGAATACCTGGCCGATCTCCCACTCCGTATCGGCCCACTTGTCCACCAGCGAAGACCAGCGATCCGCTGCCAGTGACTCGATCACCTGCTCGTTGACCACCACGGCCAGCATGTCTTCCAGAAGACCGACGATCTCTGGATCACCCCCCGCCAGGGCAGAGGCGACCGGCCGAATCGAGGTTTCCACGCGGAACTGGAAGCCCGCGAGGTCGTCGACGCGAACGAACTCGCCGTCCTTGGTGACCACCAGGTTCGGGAGCCGCATCCAGTACTTCAGGTTGTCCGTCACGACCTCGTTCACCCGGGCGATCGGCGGGAGGTCTTCGGGGAAGTCCTGGGTGCGCTCGACACGAACGTCTTCGTGGCTGATCAGGAGGCCGTCGGGGTGTTCGCTGACCACGATCGAGTAGGTAGCGGTGGACACCCGGCCGGAATCGGAGGTGGCACCCTCGTACAGCACGCCCACCCGGCTCTCGGTCGCTTCGATGCGCAGGCCGGGCTCCCATTTGAAACCCGGCTTGAAGGTCTCGGGCTCCTGACCGGCGATCGGACAGGCCAGCCCGACCGACAGAAGAAGGAAGACCGAGCCGGCCATCCATCGCGCGATCAGGGGAGTTCCTCCCTGACCAGCGTCAGTATCGCGGCCTGAGGAATGACCAGGTAGTTCTTGCCCTCGAACGTGATCTCCACCGCGGCTTTGCGAAAGAACAGGGCGTAGTCGCCCGGCTGGGCCTGTACCGGCATGAAGCGGGCCTCACCCTGGCCTATCTTCCACGGCTCGTCGTCCAGCTCCGTGGGGGCCGACACGGGCGTGCCCGGGCCGGTGGCGACGACGGTGCCGCCCTGGACCTCCCTCTTGTCCACCGCCGTCGGCGGAAGATACAGCCCGACCTTGGTACGCTCCTCACCCTCTTCCGGGGACAGCAGGACCCGGTCGCCGACGACGATCAGCCGTTTCTTCCATCCGTCCATGCGTGCCTCCGTGGTGGTGTCACGTACCCTGCATGTTTCAAGATACGAGATCTCCCGTCGACCAGCGACCAAACATACTTGACTAGTCTGACTAGCTTGTTCAATATTCGTTCATGGTCACCTACTCTCTTTACGAGGCGAAGGCCCGTTTCAGCGAGGTCATCCGGCTGGTCCGAAGGGGTCGGACAGTAACGATTACCTATCGAGGGAAGCCTGTGGCCCAGGTCCAGCCGTTTCGGGACGAATCGTCCGAGATCGAGGATCGCCTGAGGCGCTTCGAGGACGCGGGAGTGCTACTAGGCGAAGGGGGGCCGTCCGCACCGTTGGAGCGAATATCCCGCCGGCCCGGGGCGTTGGCTCGGTTCCTGTCCGAACGGGAAGAATGACCGCCGCGTACGTCGACACGTCCTGTCTGGTCGCGATCGCCTTCGGGGAGCCCGAAGGCGAGGTCCTGGCTCGCCGTCTCGTTGAAATGGACCGGCTGTTCGCCTCGAATCTTCTCGAAGCCGAGATCAGGGCGACCTTCATGCGGGAGAGCATACCGGCAGATCACCCTTTGCCCGGCAACCTCACGTGGGTTCTTCCCGACCGCTCGCTGGGGCCGGAACTCGGCATCGTCCTGAACGCCGGCTACCTGCGGGGCGCCGACCTGTGGCACCTGGCTTGCGCTCTATACCTGGCGGGCAATCCGCGTGACCTGCCGTTCGTCACGCTGGGTGAGCAGCAGGAAGTGGTGGCTCGGAAACTCGGATTCCCGGGATGAAGAGTCGGGCGTCTTGACGCGTCCGGTCCCCTGACCTATCACCCCAGCACTGCGCGCGGCCAAAGCCGTCGCGAGCTCATACTCGATCCCGGACGGACAAGCACCTGCTGATGAGCCTGCTCCATTTCTACCGCACACCGAGCCTGTCGGAGTCGGCTCGCCTGGCCCTGCTCAATCGAGCGCGAACACACGTTTCGCCTGATATCGCGGACATCACGTCCGAGTTCTGCTTCAACGTCGAGACGGTCGGACCGCTCGGCGATCCCGAAATGCGGATCCTCACCTGGCTGCTGAGCGAGACTTTCGAGCCCCAGGGCTTCGGGAGGAGCAGTTTTCTCCTCGACGGAATCGAAGAGGAGGCTCTGCGCGCCGGAGCGTACGGCGCGCGGCTGGTGGAACTCGGCCCCAGGATGAGCTTCACCACCGCGTGGTCCACCAACGCAGTGTCCGTGTGCCACGCGTGCGGGGTGCCCTCCATTCGGAGGATCGAACGGTCCCGGCGCTACTTGATCCGGGCCGACGGCGCACTGGATGATGAGCAGGTAGACGCGTTCCTTCGCCTCGTGCACGACCGGATGACCGAGTGTCCGTATCCGGCGGCGCTGGAGACGTTCGAACACGGCATCAAGCCGGAGCCGGTGCGTGCGATACCGGTCGTCGAGAGGGGTCGCCTGGCCCTCGAGCACGAGAACCGAAGCATGGGCCTGGCGTTCGACGACTGGGACCTCGACTACTACACGCGCCTGTTTCGCGAGGACGTGGGCCGGGATCCGACGGACGTCGAGCTGTTCGACATCGCGCAGTCCAACAGCGAGCACTCCCGTCACTGGTTCTTCAAGGGCCGCCTGGTCATCGACGGGATGGAGGCTCCGCGTAACCTGATGGAGCTGCTCCAGGCGCCCCTCGACGCGAATCCCGGCAACAGCGTCATCGCGTTCAAGGACAACTCGAGCGGCATCCGGGGATATCGGATCCGGACCCTGATGCCCGAGCAGCCCGGTCAACCGGGGCGGATGGTCCCGGCGGAGGCCGATTATCACATCATCTTCACCGCTGAGACCCACAACTTCCCTTCGGGAGTGGCGCCGTTCCCGGGAGCGGAGACCGGAACCGGGGGACGCATTCGCGACGTCCACGCGGCCGGCAAGGGCTCGCTGGTGGTGGCCGGCACTGCGGCCTATTGCGTCGGCAACCTGTTCATCCCGGGTTACGAGCTTCCGTGGGAGGACCCTGCGTTCGCTTACCCATCGAACCTGGCTACGCCGCTCGAGATCGAGATCGAGGCCTCGAACGGGGCATCCGACTACGGAAACAAGTTCGGTGAGCCGCTGATCCAGGGCTACACGCGCTCTTTCGGGATGCGGCTTCCGGGAGGCGAGCGCCGCGAGTGGATCAAGCCGATCATGTTCAGCGGCGGCATCGGACAGATCGATGCCCGACACACGGAAAAGGATCCGCCCGAGCCCGGCATGTGGGTGGTGAAGATAGGCGGGCCGGCCTACCGCATCGGCATGGGGGGTGGCGCCGCGTCCAGCATGGTGCAGGGCGAGAACGTGGCCGAGCTGGACTTCAACGCGGTGCAGCGCGGCGACGCCGAGATGGAGCAGAAGGTCAACCGCGTATTGCGAGCCTGCGTCGAGCTGGGAGACGAGAACCCGATCGTCAGCATCCACGACCAGGGGGCCGGCGGCAACTGCAATGTGCTCAAGGAGATCGTGGAGCCGGCCGGGGCCCGCATCGAGGTGCGCGATATCCCCGTAGGTGACGAATCGTTGTCGGTGCTCGAGATCTGGGGCGCCGAGTACCAGGAGAACGACGCCCTGTTGCTCAGGCCGGAACACGAGGACCTGTTCCGGTCGCTCGCCGCACGCGAGAAGGTGCCGGTCGCATTCGTAGGCCGGGTGACCGGAGACGGGCGCGTGGTACTGCACGACGAGATCGACGGGTCCACCCCCGTGAACCTGGACCTCGATGCGGTGCTCGGGGACATGCCACGGAAGACGTTCGAGCTCGAACGCATAGAGCCGGAGTTGCAGCCGCTGGACCTTCCGGTGGATCTGACCGTGACCGAAGCCCTGGACCGGGTCCTGCGGCTGCTGTCCGTCGGATCCAAGCGCTTTCTCACCACCAAGGTGGACCGCTGCGTGACCGGACTGGTGGCCCGTCAGCCTACGGCCGGCCCGCTGCAGCTCACGGTGGCCGACGTGGCGGTGATCGGGCAGAGCCACTTCGGAGTGACCGGTGGAGCCACGGCGATCGGGGAGCAGCCGATCAAGGGTCTGCTGAACCCGGTCGCCATGGCCCGCATGTGCGTCGGCGAGGCGCTCACGAACCTGGTATGGGCCCCGGTCAGCGCGCTGGAGGACGTGAAGTGCTCCGGCAACTGGATGTGGGCCGCGAAGCTCCCGGGTGAAGGGGCGAGCCTGGCGATCGCCGCGGCCTCACTCAGCGCGTGCCTGCTGGAGCTCGGCATCGCGATCGACGGAGGCAAGGACAGCCTGTCGATGGCCGCGCTGGCCCCGGGACCGGATGGCGAAGACGAAACCGTGAAGGCTCCGGGATCACTGGTCGTCTCGGCTTATGTGACGTGCCCCGACGTCACGAAAATCGTCACCCCCGACCTCGAGCTCGGCGAGTCGGGGCGCATCCTGTACGTGGATCTCGCGCACGGGCTCACGCGGCTCGGAGGATCCTCCCTGGCCCACGTTCACGGCCAGCTCGGAGACGACGTGCCCGACATGAGTGACCCGCTGCAGTTCAAGCGGGCTTTCGAGGTAATGCAGCGCCTGATCGGCGAGGGCCAGGTGACCGCGGGTCATGACCGGAGCGATGGGGGCCTGATCACGACCCTCCTGGAGATGGCGTTCGCCGGGAACTGCGGCGTGGAGATCGATCTCCCCGGCCACCCGCGCGACGCCCTCCCCATCCTGTTCAACGAGGAACTGGGGCTCGTCCTGGAAGTGCCGGCGCACCGGGCGGATCGTGCCGTCGCCATGTTCGAGGCCTCGAACGTCCCGTGCTACGACGTCGGCAGAGCGATCGTCGGCCCGGAAGTCCGCGTAAGCGTGGGCGGGGAGGTGGTTCTGGAGGCGGACATGCGAGACCTCCGCGACACGTGGGAGGCCACCAGCTTCCAGCTCGACGCCTTGCAGGCCAATCCGGCCTGTGTGGCCGCGGAGCGGGACGGCCTTCGTGACCGGATCGCTCCAGCCTATCACGTTCCGTGGGAGATGGCGGCCACGGCACCCGAGATTCTGGTTCGGGCCGCCAAGCCCAGGGTGGCGATCATCAGGGAGGAAGGCTCCAACTCGGACCGGGAGATGACCTCGGCCTTCTTCCTGTCCGGATTCGAGCCGTGGGACGTGGCGATGTCGGACCTCCTCGCCAACCGCATCTCCCTGGAGAGCTTCCACGGCATCGCGTTCGTCGGTGGCTTCAGCTATGCCGACGTCCTGGATTCGGCGAAGGGCTGGGCCGGAGTGATCCGTTTCCATCCGGAGCTCGCTAAGCAGTTCGACATCTTCGCGGCGCGGCCGGACACGTTCACGCTGGGCGTGTGCAACGGCTGCCAGCTGGAGGCGCTGCTCGGCTGGGTCCCGTGGCGCGGGATCGCCGGCGAGCTGCAGCCCCGGTTCATTCACAACGCCTCGGACCGATTCGAGTGTCGCTACACCTCCGTGCGCATCCTGGAGAGTCCCGCCGTGATGCTGAAGGGCATGGAGGGCGCGACCCTCGGCGTGTGGCTCGCGCACGGAGAGGGCCGGGCGTTCTTCCCCGACCGGGAGATCCTGGAACGCGTCGAAGCCGAAGGGCTGGCGCCGGTACGCTTCGTGGACGATGCGGGCTCGGTGACCGAGCGTTATCCGTTCAACCCGAACGGATCGGCGAACGGGATCGCGGCCCTCTGCTCGCCGGACGGCAGGCACCTTGCCATCATGCCGCACCCCGAGCGTGGATTCCTCAGCTGGCAGTGCGGCTGGAACCCGCCGGAGTGGCGGGACCGGATCCGGGCGGCGGCGGAGCAGGGTCAACCCTTTCCCTCGCCGTGGCTGCGCATGTTCCAGAACGCGCGGGAGTGGTGCGAAGGCGCTTAGGCCGTCAGGTCCCGGCCCACACCAGGAGAGCGCCGAGCAGGATCGCCAGCAGAGACCATCCCCGGATCGCGCCGCCCGGTTTTTCCAGCCACCAGGCGGACCACTTCTTGATCCGCTCGAACCCCACGACCGGGAGCGCCACACCGGAGAAGATCAGCAGGAGGCCTAACGCCCACACGAACCCGGGCAGCCGCGTGGACGGCGCCGCCAGCACCAGCGCGATTCCGAACCCGATCCGGACGATCGAGTACAGGGGCATCATGCGCCTGGTGATCATGTTCTCCAGGGACCAGCGCGCGGACTGCGGCCACACCAGGATCGTGAGCCCGATCCCGATGAAGATCACTCCGAGGGCCACGACGAGAATGGTCATTTCACGCGCCTCAGGTCGAGGTCGTGGAAGTCGTAGCTGAAGTCCACGGAAGGTGAGGCGGCCTTCATCGGAGCCGCTGCCACGCTGCCATCCGCCGCCAGCTCGAAGCTGATGAACGCGTCGGCCCTGAGCTCCCGGTCCCGCCAGCGCACGTAGAACGTATCGAACTGCCAGTGCTCGAGGTCACCGAGCAAGGACGACGTGCGGCCGAACTGGATCGTGAGGCCGCCGGCTTCTTCCCTGATCTCCACGTCCCCGTACCACGCGTCGCGGTACGTGCCCGCGTAACCTGCTAGCGGCAGCGAGGGGCGTGACGAGGTGTCGCGGGCCGCCGCTTCCGACCGGTCGCGGGCCGCCACGGTGGAGTCCCGCAGGGCCATGAGATCGCGCCATGTGCCGATCCAGTCATGCGGCTCAGCCCCCAGGTAATGGTCCAGCACGTACGTGACGATCGACTGATAGGCCGCGCCGATTTCCTGGTTCGTCAGCACGACCACGCCCAGCTTCATGTCCGGGATCATGGCCAGGCGGGACACGTAGCCTGGAAGCCCTCCGGTATGGGTCACCAGCTTGTGGCCGCGATAGTCCTGCACGCGAAAACCGAGGGCATAGCCCCTGAACTGCGGCTGCAGGTCCGCCAGGACGCCGGGCCACGTCCCGATCGGCATCGGGGTCACGGGGCTCCACAGCTCGCGGGCCGTGCGCTCGCCGAACAGGCGCTCCGTTCCCGCCACCCGGCCGGAATCGAGCTGAACGATCATCCACTTCGCCATGTCGGCGGCCGTCGAGTTGATCCCCCCGGCAGCGTTGGTGGCGGTCGCGGCGAGTGGTTTCACGATCCGCACCGCTCCCTCGACCCGTGCGTGCGGTGTCGCGACGTTGCCCTCCTCGAGCGTGGCGGCCCGTGTGACCCGCGTGTCCGTCATGCCGAGCGGCCTTATGATCCGCGTCTCCACGAACTCCTCCCACGTGAGCCCGCTGACCTCCTCGATCACCAGCGCCGCCACGTGGTACAGGATGTTGTCGTACGCGTAGGCGCTCCTGAAACTGGTCACGGGCTCGAGGTGACGGACGGCTTCCACGATCTCCCGGCGGGTGACGTTCGACTCCGGCCAGTACAGCAGGTCGCCTTGCCCGAGGCCGAGACCGCTGCGGTGGACGAGAAGGTCACGCACGGTGATCTCGCGAGTCACCCACGCGTCCCACATGCGAAACCAGGGCAGGTAGTCGATCACCCGGCCGTCCCACTCGAGAGCCCCGTCCTCAACGAGCAGGCCAAGTGCCGTGGCGGTGAACGCCTTCGTGTTCGAGGCGATGCCGAACCGGGTCCGCCCGTCCACCGGAATGGTATCGGCGAGACGGCGCGTTCCGTAGCCCCGGGCTACCACGACCTCGCCGTCCTTCACGATCGCAACGGCGATGCCCGGCACCTCGAAGGTTTCACGCGTGCGCTCTACCCAGGCGTCGAGGCCGGGTATGTCTTCCTGCGTCTCCTGGGACCAGGCGACCTGCCCCGGCGACGCGAGAACGGAGACGAGGGCCAGGATCACGAGTCTGTGACGATGGAACATGAATCACGGCTCCGGCTGAGGAGGTGCGGGTCTGCGTCGGATCGCGTACGCTGAATCTAGACGCTCCGTGATGACGTAGGAAACACCGGAGCCGGACTACTCTGGACGGAAGCCTGCAGGATGGAAGACCCGACCATACCGTCGTCACTGATCGGCGCGATCACGTTCTTCTTGCTGCTCGGCATCATCGCCTTCGTAGTGGTCAAGGAGACGGTGAAGGTGATCCTCAAGCCGGCCCTGCTGATCATCGGGCTGGCGATCGTCGCGGTTTGGGTCGGGATACTGGACCAGACCGTGGTGGGCAACGGCTTCGAGTGGATCGGAGATCAGCTGCTGGCGGGGCTCGAGGGCGTTTCCGATTGGGTGTCCGAGTCCTGGGCGGCGCGGACCGACGACGGCTAGCGGTGCAGTGGCGCTGCCCGGGCCTCCAGTCCCCTTCGGTTCAGGCTCCTCCCGAGCCCCCGAACTTGATCATCGTCATGATGGGGACGGCGTCGATCATCCCGTGGAGCACGATGCACGCGAGGAGGTTTTTCTTCCATAACACGTAAGCGGCGCCCAGGATGATGCCGCCGAGCCCCCCTTCCACCATGCCGAGTTGCAGGGCCGCCGGGAAATCACCGGCCGTTGGCCAATTGGGGTTGAGGTAGGCGAACGGTACGTGATACAGGCCGAAAGCCACGGTCACCAGGAGAACCGCGATCCACGGCGACCCGGTGAGCCTCTCCATTCGCGTCTGCAGAAAGCCACGGAAGAAGAACTCCTCGGTGAAACCGGCGGTCAGGAGACCGAATGCCGCGGCGAGTGGAAACAGATACAGCGCCTTTCCCGGTCGGAACAGCTCCCACAACTCGGGACCGGCGCTCCTCTGTGTCAGCTGGAACAGGCCGAGAAGGACTCCGATGACGAGGGCCCACACGAGACCGGTGCGCAGGTTCCCGCGCCGCAGTCCGAATGAGGCGAGGACCGGAGCGAAGCGGCGCGTGAGCGGGTCCTGCGCGCGCAGGAGAACGACCAGGCCCAGGGGTCCCGCCACCAGGGTCAGGTAGTTGCGCATCTCCGAGCCGGGACTCCAGAAGCTGAAGGCCAGGTAGAGAGCGAAGTAGGCGAGCGCCGCGAGGGACTCGCGCGTGGTGATCCCGTAGGTGGCCCGATCGGATGGGCTCATGGGTCGCTCCTCACAAGCAGGATGGCCAACTGCCCCTACGACCGGACGGCGGCTGGAGTGTCAGCCGCTCCCGGTCTATGTTTCCTGGACACTTTCATGTCCTCGAACCGGAAGAACCGCCATAGACTCTCTGACACCGGATCGCCGCGCCGAGCTCAGGTCCCTCGCTCATCCGCTCAAGCCGATCTTCCAGGTCGGGAAGGAGGGAGTGACGGAGCGAGCTATCGAAGCGGTGCGCGAGGCCTTCAACACACGTGAGATCCTGAAGGTGAAGGTACTCGACTCGGCGCCGACGGATGCCCGGACCACCGGAGAAGCCCTGGCGTCGAGCATCGAGGATACCCACCTCGTTCAGGTGATCGGCCGAACCGTTGTTCTCTACCGGCCGGAGCCGGAGGACCGCGGACGCTCCCGATGACCGCGCATCGATCGGAGCTCGCGGCCCGCTTTCACGGCCTGCGCCGCCTCATCGGTAATACACCTCTCCTCGCGGTCGACTACACGTTTCGTGGAAAGAAGCGCCGCATCTTCGCCAAGAGCGAGAACCTGAACATGACCGGGAGCGTGAAGGATCGCATGGCCCTCCACCTCCTTCGGTGCGCGTACGAGCGTGGAACGATTCAGCCGGGAGCCCTCATCATCGAGGCTACCAGCGGCAACACCGGCATTTCGTTCGCCGCCGTGGGACGGGCCCTGGGACATCCGGTCGCCATCTTCATGCCCGACTGGATGAGCGCGGAGCGAGTGAATCTCATCCGGTCGTTCGGCGCATCCATCCATCCCGTGACCCGGGAGGAGGGCGGATTTCTGGGCAGCATCGAGAAGGCGGAGGAGCTGGCGAACCGGACGCCCGGTGCGTTCCTTCCCCGCCAGTTCGCCAACGAGGACAACTGCGAGGCCCACGAGTCGATGACCGGCCCGGAAATCCACTATCAGCTGGATTCGCATGGGCTGAGACCCGATGCCTTCGTCGCGGGCGTAGGTACAGGGGGAACCGTCATGGGGGTCGGGCGATACCTGCGCGCCCATTTCCCCGACGTGGCGATCCACCCGCTCGAACCCTCGAACTCGCCCACGCTGCGGATGGGGTGCCGGACCGGACACCATCGCATCCAGGGAGTGTCCGACGAGTTCATTCCGTCCATCGTGGACCTGTCCGAGTTGCACGAGATCGTCGACGTGGATGACGGAGACGCGATCCTCATGGCACAGAAGCTGGCCATCGAGGTGGGCCTGGGAGTGGGGATCAGCTCAGGCGCCAACTTCGTAGGAGCGGTGATGCTGCAGGACCGCCTGGGCGAGGACGCCACGGTCGTGACCTTGTTCCCCGACAGCAACAAGAAGTACCTGTCCACGGACCTCATGCACGATGAGCCACCGAAGCCGGACAATCTCTCACCTCACATCGCTCTGCACGGCTTCACGGCTTTCAACAGGGTCTGTACGGTGTGCGACCAGTCCGAGGAGTGGCTGAGGACCATGCGAATCCCCGGGGGGACCGGGACACCTCTGCCTCAGGCTTAGCGGCGCGGTCGATGTTCCGTCGACTGGCGTTCGAGAGTCAGGCAGTCGAGCTTCCAGGCCGCGGCGGCGGAACTGCCGTCGAGATCCAGAATGCGATCGAACACCCGGGCCTGTCCGAGCAGGCTGTCGCCCACCGACCGCAACGCCACGCCTCCCCCGGCCCGCCCGTCGGACCAGATCAGCCATAGCGTGTCGGCCCGCACTACCCAGCGCATGTAATCGCCTGCGCGTGGGTCGTGATCGCCCGTCAGGGGAACTGCCCGGTACGTGACCCTCTCTCGGCGCCACTGGTCGGTCGAGTCCGCGGTCAACCGAACCCGGGTGGGTGGCGTGAGGAACGCCGGCGGTTCCACGCCCGACGTATCCGGAATCGGGGGAGCCCACTCCCAGGGGTCCACGCGAAGGGCGTAACACCCTGGCATCTCCCACTTCACCAGGTCCGGGCGCTCGACCGCCTCCGGCACGACCGGCTCGGGTGGCGACCGCAGGCGATCGTACGTCCGGAGCAGGGTGGCAGCGACGATCGCGACCAGCACCAGTGTGGCGATGCGCTGGGGGAGGGACTTCTGTCTCATTCCACTCTCGGCTCGTGGACCGACCTCATTCCCATTCGATCGTGCCCGGCGGCTTGGACGTGATGTCGAGCGCGAGCCCCGATACTCCCTCGAGTCCCAGAATCCCGGCCCTGAATTCGTCCAGCAGGGCCGTGGGGAGCTCGGCCGGGGCGGCGGTCATGGCGCGCTTGGAGTACACGGGACGGATCACCACGAGCTCTCCACCGTCACCCTTCAGGTCCAGAGGGATCAGGACGGTGGGGCACTGCCAGATCTCGTCGTACAGTCCGTGGGTGCGGAGGCCTTCCATGACGATGTGGTCGGCTTCTCTCAACAGGTCGAGGCGGTCACGGGTCATCGTCGCGCGCAGCGGCTCGGCCGTGCGCGGAATCTCGTGGTCCAGGTTCCAGACGCATCGGTTGATTCCCGGCACGTCGGCCGTGAGCGCGGACGCCGCCTCGATCAACCGGTTCCAGTCCGCGGGGCCGCTGACCAGCACGGGGTGCTCGTAGGCCCTCAGGTCGGCCTTGACGCCGACCGAACGAATCGGAAGGGGCAGGGCCTCCAGCCCGAAGTCACGTGCGACTTCTTCTACTACCGGCCCGATCGTCTCGAACCCCACCCGATCGCCTTCGCCGTCTCCGCACAGGCAGCGCACTCCGAGCCCCGGACCGGGGAACGGGTGCCGCCACACCAGGTCATGCGGGATCCCCAGCTTCTCTCCCAGCTCACGCACCTCGACCTTGTACAGCTCCTTGAGGGGCTCGATCACCCCACCCTGTTCGATCATCTCCTCGATGATCGGCACCCGGTTGTGGTGGGTTTTGATGGTGTGGGCGCGCTTCGTGCCTCCGGTCTCGATCGTGTCCGGATAGATCGTGCCCTGGCCGAGCAAATGCCCCTCGATCCCCAGGTGACTCGCCTGGTCCCGGAACACCTCGATGAACGTGTTACCGATAGCCCAGCGCTTCCTCTCCGGATCGATGAGACCCTCGAGAGCCTCGAGGAACTGATCGCTTGCGTCCACGAAGTGTACGTGCGATCCGAGCCCGAGGCCGGCGAAGAAGTCGAGCACCCGGGCACTCTCATCCTTCCTCATCAATCCGTTGTCCACGTGCAGAAGGTCCACTCTTTCGGGACCTAGCGCTTGCGTGAGCAGGGTCGCCGCGACCGTGGAATCGACCCCACCGGACGCGAGGAGAAAGACGGAGCGGTCGCCCACCTGCTCCCGGATCTTCTCCATCTCCTCGGCCATGAAGGCCTCGATCGTCCACGAGGGCTCGCACCCGCAGATACCGAGGACGAAGTTGGCGATCATTTCGTCCCCGTGAACGGTGTCGTCCACCTCGGGATGGAACTGGAGCCCGTATCTCTGAAGCGTGTCCGAGCCGATCGCCGCATACCGGTGGCCAGGACCGTCCGCCGTGGTAGCGCTCCAACCGAGCTCCGTGAATTCTGGCCCGATTTCGGCCACCGAGTCGTAGTGGCTCATCCACACCGGCTGAACCGGATCCAGGCCCTCGAACAGCGGGTGCTCGCCTGTCAGATGAAGGTCGGTGCGTCCCCACTGGCGGCCTCCGTGCACCACGTGTCCGCCGTAGTGCTGGGCGATTTCCTGATGCCCGAAGCAGAAGCCGAGAATCGGAACATCCAGGTCGTATATGCCCTTGTTGTACTCCGAGTCCTCGCCGTGCGAAGCCAGGGCCGGGCTGCCCGAAATGATGATGCCCTTGTAGGGCGCGAAGGCGACGATGGGATCCTCGGGCTGGCGTATCTCGGCGAGAACTCCGTGGCGCCGCACCTTCGTCGCGATCAGGTGGGCGTACTGACCGCCGAAGTCGATGACGGCGATGGCGTCGTGCTGCATGGGCCTCGATAGTGGCGGTGAACGAGTTCGTTGGCTGGGAAATGGGGCGTGATCGGGGGGCGCGCAAGGGCGCCGCGGACCGGCCTTCAGTCTCCCGAGCGCAGGTAGCCAAGCATGGGCCGGCCGAACGCGATCAGGCTGGCCCACCCCAGCAGCACGCCGGGCAGGAAGAGGGCGACGAGCAGCCAGGCCTCTTCCGGCGAGTGAGCTTCCCGCTCCAGGAACAGGGCGCCCAACGGGATGAAGGCGACGCAGGCCAGTGCCAGGATCACGAGGCCGAAGGTCTTCTGATGAGCGAGAAGCCACACGCCCAGCACGAGCCCCAGTAACAGCCAGGCCCCGACGAGCATGAACCCGCCGGTGTCCGCGTCGTAAGCCATCACGAACAGGTACAGAGCGAACGCCGAGGCGGCGTTGAAGATGATCGTCCACCGCAGCAGGCCCATGCGCGGCCCGCTCCAGTCCACGTCGAGTCGTCCCTCGTGGGCTTCGAACATCCGCCGACCGGTCAGCGTCAGGAGCAGGGCTACCGAGGCGGCCAGGGCCACCCACTGCGGCCACCTCGGTGCCCCGTAGCTCGGGCCGAGTACGAAGGCCACCGCCCACGGAAGTACCGCGATCCCGATCGCCAGGCCGAGCCAGCGTCCCGAAGCTCGACGCATCAACAGCCCGATGGCCGCCCACGCGAGCGGCAGGAGCAGGAGGATGATCGCGATCCCCAGACGCTCCGACCCGGGCGGGACGGAGTCGGCCCGCAGAGTCAGCGTCAGAGCGAGCGCGCCCAGAGTCGCCAGCGCGAGAACGGCCAGGCCGCTGCGAAGCCTCGTCACCGCTCGGAACCCTGCATCTTCAGGCCGCGCACCTGCCCGTCCAGGCCCCAGGCCGGGTCGGGCCCCAGACCCATGTGGGCCAGGGCCGTCACGGCCACGTCCACGATCTCGGGCGGACACTCGGTGGACCCCTGCTCTACCGAGGGCCCGCTGGCGAGGAAGAAGATCGTGGTCTCGGAGGGCGAGTTCCCGCCGTGGCCGCCCGCGTCGTTTCGACCGTGGTCCGTGCTCATCAAGATGAGCCAGTCCTCCTGCTCGTAGGTCGGTCGCTCCCGCACGGCCTGCAGCAGCAGCCCGACCCGCGTATCCGCCCACTCGATCGCAGCCTTGTACTGCGGTGACCGGGAATTCGTCTCGTGAGCCACCACGTCGATGTCGCCCAGGTAGACGAACGCCGCGTCCACGTCCGTATCACGCAGCTCGCGGACCGCCGCCTCGACACTGAGCGAGTCAGCGTACCGGTACCCGTCCGCCTCCCCGTCGAAGGTGATCTTCACGTCGATCTCGTCGCTGAACAGCGGTCCGCCAGAGTCGGTCGTACCGAGCGGCGGCCAGTCCGACACCGCGAACGTGTTCAACTCCGGTCTCTCACGCTCGATCCGGGTCAAGAACTCGGGGTAGGTCGCGTAGTCGTTGCCCGCGAAGTCGTTGCTGTCCACCCGATGCTTGTCCGTGCGAGCGCCGATGGTCATGCTCGACCAGCCGGGGCCGCTGATCGTACGTACGCGCGTCTTCGCCTCGTCCGAAAAGAACCCGGCCGCAGCCAGCGAATCGATCACGGGTGTATTCACCGCAGCCATGATATCGACCCGTACGCCGTCCAGACCGATGAGGAGAACCTTCTTCACGGGCTCCTGGCCCGCCGCCTTGGAGGCAACCGCGACGCACAGTAGCAAGGGCAGAAAGACAGGGAGGATCTTCATGGTTTCGACTCGCTCCGGCTGAGGGACACACGGGCCGTACCGGTGTATACTAGCGAACCCGACGAAGCTGGCGAGGGTCCATCTCACGAACACCGGAGTCGCGATGAAAGCTGGTGCATGGATAGCGGTCGGGAGCGCCTGCGCAGCGCTCGTCGGCCTGGCGGGATGCGGAACGGATAGCGACCCGGCCGGCCCCGAGGAACTGCCCCCACCTACCGGCTTTTTCGGTCTGTCGCGTGACTTCGTGGATACCCTGGTCTTCGAGGGCCGCGATCGGTTCACGCACGTCCATCTTCCGAGAGCTTACGACCACGAGAATCGGCTCCCGCTGCTCCTCGTATTTCACGGGTCCGGTACTTCCTTCCGCCAGATGAGGGATTGGACGGGCTTCGATGCGTTCGCCGACGCAGGGGACTTCGTCGTGGTGTACCCCGGCGCATTCGGAGGGTGGGGTGATAACGACGTCGAGTTCGTACCGGCGCTGGTGGAACATCTGACGGAACTGTGGGCGGTCGATCCGGCCCGCGTGGCACTCACCGGCTTCTCGGCGGGCGGGTTCCTGAGCAATCGCCTGGGATGCGAGCCCGGCTTTCCGGTAAGGGCCGTAGCCACGGTGGGCGCCACCGTACGCACGACGACACACGACGTGTGCGATCCTTCCGGATTCGGCCGCACAGCGAGCCCGGTATCGGCGCTCGTCATGCTCGGGGATCACGACACGTCCGTGCCGCTGGAGGGCCGGGATGACGCCCTGTCGCTGGCGGAGTCGGCAGCCATGTGGCGCGCGATCGACGAATGTTCGGGATCCCCCACCGTGGTATTCCAGCCAGCGGAGGGAGCCGATCCGCACGTGAGGACCGAGATCTCTGCCGCCTGCGCGGCTGGTACCGAAGTCCAGTCGGCGGTCATGGTAGGACTGGGGCACATCTGGCCGCGACCCGACACCAACCCGAGCCTGATCGACGCGACGGAAATCGTGACGGAGTTCGTCGTCCGGCAGTGGTAGTCCGGGACGCCGAAAGGGAGACGGGCGACGGAACGAAGTGGCCATTGCACTCGAGGCCCCGGACCCTCACACTTTCTCGACTCTCGAGCGTCGTCCTTTCCCGCCGGCGGCCGAGGCAATCGCATCCAACCGAGTGACGAACGATGACCGACCCCCGCTACACCAGGCTCGCCCACACCCTGATCCACTATTCCTGCGAGCTGAAGGCCGGAGAGAAGTTGCTCATCGAGGCGATCGACACGCCTTCCGCGTTCACCAGAGAACTGGTCCGCGTGGCGCACGAGGCGGGGGTCGTCCCCAACGTTCTGCTCAAGAGCAACGAGGTACTGCGTCGACTCCTGCTCGGGGCCACCGACGAACAGCTGGACCTGATGGCCGCCTCCGAGGAGACCTACATGAAGGGCGTCGATGCATACATCGGAGTGCGCGGGGCGCCCAACGTGAGTGAGCTGTCCGACGTGCCCCAGGACCGCCAGAAGATGTACGAGCGCCACATCTGGAAGCGCGTGCACATGGACATCAGGGTGGCGGATACGCGGTGGGTCGTGCTGCGGTGGCCGAGCCCGTCCATGGGCCAGCTGGCCGAGCGCTCGACCGAGGACTTCGAGGACTTCTACTTCCGCGTATGCACCATGGACTACGAGCGCATGTCGGAGGCCCTCCAGCCCCTGCTCGAGCTGATGCAGGCCACGGATCGAGTTCACGTCAGAGGGCCCGGAACGGAGCTGCGGTTCAGTATCGCGGGCATCCCCGCCATGCCGTGCGACGGCAAGCGGAATATCCCGGACGGCGAGGTCTTCACCGCTCCGGTGCGCGACAGCATCGAGGGCACGATCCAGTACAACACGCCGACGATCTACCAGGGCGTGACGCACGAGGACGTGTTCTTCCGCTTCGAACGGGGAAAGATCGTCGAGGCGCGCAGTACCGATACGCAGCACCTGAACGAAGTCCTCGATTCGGATGGAGGCTCACGCTACATCGGTGAGTTCTCGCTCGGCTTCCATCCGCACATCCTGGAGCCGATGAAGGACATCCTGTTCGACGAAAAGATCGCCGGCAGCATGCACCTCACTCCGGGAAACGCCTACGACACGGCATTCAACGGGAACAAGAGCCAGATCCACTGGGACCTGGTCCTGATTCAGCGACCGGAGTACGGCGGGGGCGAGATCTGGTTCGACGACGTGCTGATCCGGAAGGACGGGATGTTCACGCTTCCGGAGCTGGAAGGACTGAACCCCGACCGGCTCGGGGCGTAGCGGCCGGACCCGGGCGGTCAGACTTTCGCCCGGGTCTCCTGCATCATCATCCCGCCCGTCGCCTTGATGACCTTGAAGGTCTCGAGCGCATCCTCGAAGTGGGTCGCGGCCTTCTCGAGATAGGTGGACGTCTCGTCGATGTACCCGTCCGTCGAAGCCGACCACACTCGATTCAGAGACCGCTCCGCGGCCGCGAAGCGGTTCATCACCTCCGCGTAGGCCTTCAGGCCGTAACTGTGCGCGATGCTCTCACGGGCATCCACGAAGCGGACAAGGTCGGCCATGAATCGCTCATCGATTAAGTGGCGCAGGTCGTAGACACTGATCTCGGTCTTCTCCTCGTTCAGTCTCTGCGCTTTCGCCGAGAGGCTCTCCAGGCTCGACTCGATGGCGCGGACGTTGGTGGTGATGACCTCGACGTCCGTCGCCTCCGCCTTGCGGGCCCGCTGCGCCACGATCACTCCCACGATCCCGATGGCGAGCCACACGAGGAAGATCGAGGTGTTCACACCTTCCACCTGTTTGACGACCTCGAAAGAGCCGCCGAGGAAGCTGACCGTGATGAGCAGGTAGCCGAAGTATCTGAGACTCATGTCGCCCTCCTCACCCGAACACGATGAACAGCGAGTAGACCACCCCTATCAACGCTTCTCCCACGATCAGGCCCGCGGCGATCGGAATGCCCACGTCCTCGCTCCACAGCTTCCCGAGCTTCCAGTCGGAGAACACGCGGAGCAGGGTTCCTATCGTATAGGTGAGGACGATGTTGAACGGCAGGTAGAAGCCGAGGCCGACCAGGACCCCCAGGCCTCCGATACCACTCGCGCTCAGGAGCGCCCCGAGTCCCGCCCCGCTCAGGTACTTGTCGCGCGGCACGTCACCGCCGAGGATCCCCTCGATCACGCTGGCCAGGGCCTGCCCCTGCGGAGCGGGCAGCTGATCGCTCCCCAAAGTGTACGCCTGATGCAGGACGACGATCAGGGCCATGATGATGATCGGTCCGATCCACGTACCGAGGAACTGGGCCTTCTGCTGCTGCTTGGGTATCGCGCCGACGAGGTAACCCGTCTTCAGGTCCAGCATCAGGTCCGTGGCCTGCGCCATCGCGACGCACATGGCGGCGCCGACGGTCACGGACGCGATGATCGACCCCCGGTCTCCGATTCCACTGGTGACCAGGATCATCAGGGTCACCCCGATCAGGGTCATTCCCGACAGCGGTGACCAGTTGGTGCGCCCGATGCACTCGGATAGGACTACCCCCGCGACCCAGATCCACAGTGTGCCGAGCAGCGCCATGGTGAGCCCCCGCACCAGCCCGACCTCGGCCACCGCAGTCCACGCGATGATCGCCAGGACCACGAAGGCCGCCGCCACGCCCATGTAGAGCATCTGGATCGGGAGCTCGTCCTGCGAGATCTCGGATCGCGACTTGGCAGCGTCCCGCATGCTGCGGATGGCGCTCACCACCAGGGGTAGCGCGAGCACGATGCCCATCAGGGCGCCGCCGATCAGCATCCCGATTCCGGTGGGCCGGAACAGGTTCAGGCGCAGGT
>CAZRRU010000027.1:0-22405 GCA_964602635.1 uncultured Gemmatimonadota bacterium
GGCCACCATCCTGGACCTGCAGGCCGCCCAGATTACCCTGCTCCAGGCCGAAGTCGACCTCATCCGCCGACGCTTCGACTATCAGCTCGGCCTCGCACGCCTCGAAGCCCTGCTCGGCACCAACCTGAGATAATCCAGACCGACGGAGATAGTTGAGAGACATGGCAAGGAATACGAGACTAGGCGCGGTGCTCACCGCGATCATGGTCGGTGGTGTGGCCGCGGGCGCGTGCGGGATGAGCGCGGCGGATGAACCGGCGATGGGCCTGACTACGATCACGGCGGAAGTGAAGGACATCACATCGGCCGTTGCCGCGACCGGGACGATCGAGCCGATCCGGGTCATCGACGTGAAATCCCAGGCGTCCGGTGAGGTGCGGGAAGTGGGCGTAGAGCTGGGCGACAATGTGGAACGGGGCGCACTGCTGGTGCGAATCGACCCGCGGGACGTCCGCAACGCGTATGACCAGGCGGTGGCGGAAAACGATGTCGCGAATGCCCGGTACACGGTGGCCCAGCGCAAGCTGGAGCGCACGGGTAACCTGAGAGATTCCCAGGTGGTCACCGAGGAAGAGTACGAGAATGCTCTCCTCGAAAACGCGAACGCGAAGGCGGCGCTCGTGAAGGCGGAGACGAACCTCGAACTTGCCGAGGATCGTCTGAACGACGTCGCGGTGGGTGCCCCCATCGCGGGAACAGTGGTCGAAAAGACGGTCGAGGAGGGGCAGATCATCACGTCCGCCAAGGAAATGACGGGTGGGACCATCCTGCTCCGCATGGCCGACCTCAACGAGGTCCAGGTCCGCACGCTGGTGGACGAGACCGACATCGGCGTCATCGAGCCTGGACTCGAGGCCACGATCAAGGTCGAGGCCTATCCTGACCGGGAGTTCACGGGGACCGTCCTGCAGGTCGAGCCCCAGGCCGTAGTGGAGCAGAACGTCACCCTGTTCGCCGTACTCACGCGGATCCAGAACCGGGAAGGTCTACTCAAGCCGGGCATGAACGCGGACGTAGAGATCGTGATCGGCGCTCGCGACGGGGTGCTCGCCCTCGCCAATGGCGGCATCAAGACGGTGGACGAAGCGCGTGCCCTGGTGGACGCCCTGGGACTCGACTCCGAGCTGCTGCAGCAGCGAGTGGAGGTCCCGGTAGAGAGCGGCGCCGCATCGGGTTCCGAAGAGGCCGCGGACGCGGGAGAAGAACGGCAGGCGGACGCCTCGGAACTTCCGAGCATGGAGCAGATCCAGACCATGTCGCGGGACGAGCGCCGCGAGTTCATGCAGAACCTCAGCGCCGGCGATCGCCAGCGCATGTTCGCCATGCTTCAGGAGGCACGCGAGGCCAGGCAGCGGGCGGAGCGAGCCAACCCGGCCAGTCCGAAGCCGGCGTTCGTCTTCGTGGAGACCCCCGAGGGTCAGCTCACTCTCAGTCCGATCACGATCGGGCTGTCTGACTGGGACTATACCGAGGTCATGGCGGGACTCGAGGAGGGGGACGTGGTGTTCCAGGTGCCGCAGGGACTCGTGCAGCAGAGCGAGATGCTAGAGTTCATGCGTCGTCGCACCTCCATGCCTGGTATGGGCCGCTAGGAGCACCCGATGCTTGTCTTCGAGATCATCCGGGTGGCCCTGCAGGCGATCGGCGCCAACAAGATGCGGAGCCTCCTCACGATGCTGGGCATCGTGATCGGTGTCGCAGCCGTTATCACCATGGTGGCCCTCGGCACCGGGGCTCAGCAGTCCGTCGAGAGCCAGCTGCAGGCGCTGGGGACGGACGTGCTCACCGTTCGCCCGGGCCAGGGCTGGCACCGCGGCGTCCGATCCTCGAGCGCCCGCATGTACCTTACCGACGCGTACGCCGTGGAGAGTGGCACGGAGGCCATCACTCTTGCCGCCCCCGAGATGGTGTCGAACGCACAGATCGAATTCGGCCGCTCCAACGCCAACATGAGGGTTACGGGCACCACGGCGAACTTCGCTGAACTCCACAACTACAGCGTCGAGTACGGGCGCTTCTTCACCCCTGAAGAAGACGCCGGACGGCGTCGCGTGGCGGTCCTCGGCGGAGCCGTCGCCGAGACCTTCCAGAGCACACCGATTGACATGCTCGGACAGACGATCTCGATACGCAACGTCACATTCGAGGTCGTGGGCGTTCTGGAGGCGAAGGGCGGATCCGGCTGGTTCAACCAGGACGAGCGGATCTTCATCCCGGTGCAGACGGCACAGTTCCGCATCATGGGCACGGATCGAATCGGGTCGTTCGCCGTCAAGGTGGCTGAAGGCTACTCCCAGACCGCGGCCATGGCGCAGATCGAGCAGGTCATGCGCCGCGAGCACAAGCTGCGCGTGGGGGCCGAGAACGACTTCTACGTGCAGGACCGTGCGGAGTTGATGGGCACGATGCAGGAGGCGACGCAGACCTTCACGTTCCTGCTTGCCGGGATCGCGGCGGTGAGCCTTCTGGTCGGCGGCATCGGGATCATGAACATCATGCTCGTCTCGGTCACCGAGCGGACGCGCGAGATCGGCATCCGCATGGCCATGGGAGCCACCCGTCGGCAGGTCCTCACGCAGTTCTTGCTCGAGGCGCTGGTCCTGTGCCTGGTGGGAGGATTCGTCGGCATCGCGCTCGGATTCGGCGCCTCGAAGACCCTCGCCGATCTGGCTAACTGGAGTACCTCAGTCTCACCCCAGTCGGTAGGCATGGCGGTTGCCTTCTCCGCGCTGGTCGGCCTGTTCTTCGGTGCGTGGCCGGCCCGCCGCGCCGCGAGCCTGGACCCCATCGAAGCCCTGCGATACGAGTGACGCCTTCCGGCGGCCCCGGGACTTGCGCCCGGGGCCCGTCAGGTCCAGCGTAGCCACATGAGCCTCATACCTTTCGACACGCTACCGGACGACGCTCGTGTGTGGTGCTTCGGAGCCTCCCGGGCACCCGATGCGTGCGCGACCGAGTTCCTTGTCGACTCCATGCGGGCCTTCGTCGCCGAGTGGACGGCGCATCGCCGCGATCTCGAGGCGGGCTTCGACTGGCTACACGAGCGGTTCCTGCTCATCGCAGTCGACGAGTCCCGGGCCGGGGCGTCGGGATGTTCGATCGACGCTCTGACGGGACACCTCAGGCGGCTCGGAGCGGGGCTCGACCTCGACCTGCTCGATTCGATGCCCGTTTGGTACCGGGCTCCTGCCGGCGACATCCGTATGGTCTCGCGCGCGGAGTTCAGCGACCTGGCGGCACTGGGTGAGGTTTCAGCGAATACTCCGGTGTTCGACCTTACGCTGACACGACTCGGTGACGCTCGGGCCGGAAGCCTTGAGACGGCAGCCGGTAGCGCCTGGCAGCGCAGTCTTCTGACCACGGATTGATGGTGGCCTCACACACGCCAGCCCTGGTGTTGTCCGGTGGCGGCGCGCGGGGGGCCTACCAGGTCGGCGTGCTGCGACAGATCGCCCGGCAGCATCCCGAGTTCAGCTTCCCCATCATCACCGGCGTCTCGGCCGGCGCCATCAACGCGGCCTTCATCGCCAGCCACAGCGAGGACTTTGCGGAGGCGACGGAACAGCTTGCACAGCGCTGGTCCACGCTGACGACGTCGACCGTCATGCGGACGGACGTCCCTTCCCTGCTCGGCAACGCTCTGCGAGTCGCCGTTACCGTCGCAACCGGGGGCGCGCGCATCGCCCCCACGACCAGGGGCCTTGTAGATACGAAGCCCCTGCGCAGGTTTCTCGAGACGCTGGTCAAACCAGAGGCCATAGAGGCGAATATCAGGAACGGACGCTTGCAGGCCCTTGCCGTATCGGCCACCTCGTACCGGTCCGGGGACAGCATCACGTTCGTGCAGGGGTCACCCGAAACCGCAATGTGGAGCCGGTTCCGACGTCGGTCCCGGGCAGACCGTATCGGCGTCGACCACGTCCTGGCGTCGGCGGCCATTCCGCTCTTCTTTCCGGCGTGGCAGGTGGAGGGGGAGTACTTCGGAGACGGGAGCCTGCGGCAGCCCTATCCTCTGGCGCCCGCCGTACACCTGGGGGCCGATCGTGTGCTCGCCGTCTCTTCGCGATTCGAAAGCACGGCGCAGGCGGACGATTCGGAGCCCGGAACCTACCCGAGCACGGCGAGAATCCTCGGGCTCATGCTGAACTCGATCTTCCTCGACCAGCTGGACGCGGATGCGGAGCAACTCGAACGGGTGAACGAACTCTTGCGGCGGGTCGATGATAAGCACCGTTGGCGCCTTCCCGAGCGCGAGGTCGAGCTCCTCGTGCTGCGGCCGTCAAGGGACATCGGCCGCATGGCGGCGCTGTACGAGCGCAAGTTGCCGCGGGCGCTTCGACACCTGGTCCGGGGGCTCGGTACGCGGCGAGGCTCGGGCTCGGACCTGCTGTCCTACCTACTTTTCGTGCCTGAATTTCTTTCGGATCTCATCGAACTGGGTGAGCGGGACGCGGAGGTGAACCGCGCCCGAATCAGCCGCTTCATGGAGGGATGCGCGCCGGACGGCCCGTGACCCCGGGCGTCCCGGCCACCTAGACGTGGTTCAGGAGCATGAGCTCGTGCGGGTGGGGGAACAGGTACACCTGCTCCAGCAGGTAGGTACGCTCCTGCCTGCGGGCGTGGTGACGCAGGAGAGTCAGCGGCACGATCAACGGCAGAAGGCCCTGCCGGTAGTCGTGAATCGCCGTCGTAAGCTCGGCCCTGTCGGAGGCATCGAGTTTGTCGGACACGTAGCCCGCCATGTGCTGCAGGACGTTCGTGTGTCCCTTCATCGAAGGCGGACGCTTCATCACTGTGGTGAGTTCGTCGAGGTAGGCCTGAGCCAGCTTCGGTACGGAGTCGGCTTTTCCCGCTGAACCGAGCAACTTTCCCAGGCGTCTCATTCCAGCCTGGTTGCGGGCCATGCACAGGTACTTGTGGGAGGCGTGATACTGCATCAGCCGGGAGCGGGTGACCCCCTGCATTTCCATGTCCTTCCAGCGCCGCAGGGCAAAGACGCGGGCGATAAAGTTCTCCCGCAGCCTCGCGTCGTTGAGTCGGCCCTCTTCTTCGACCGGAAGGTGAGGCGCCCGCCGCAGCAACACGTCGGCAAATACGCCGGTGCCATCCCGGGCCGGCACACCGTTGACATCGTAGACCTTCACCCGCTCCATGCCACAGCTCGGTGAGTCCTTCTTCAGGATGAAGCCGCACAGGTCCAGGTCGGCGATGCCCGGGAACCGCTCCTCGGCCCAGCTCCTCATGCGGACGGTAAGATCCTCGCCGGTCGAGGGCATCAGCAGGCGCGCGGTGCCGTCCTCCGACCGCTCCAGCCGGATCGTCGGACGTGGAATTCCAAGTCCGATCTCCACTTCCGGACACATGGGCACCCACTCGACGAATGGGTCGAGCACGTCCATGGCGAAACGGTCCCGCTTATGCCCTCCGTCGTAACGGACCTTCTGACCGAGGAGACAGGACGAGATCCCGATCCGGACATCATCCGCCGCTGACCGCCGTCGCTCGAAGTCCCTGCCGCGGGCGCTCAATTGCGCACCAGCTGTCCGTCACCCAGGAGGTGCCGCAGAGCCTCCTCGAGATCCGGATCGCGGTATTCGTACCCCGACGCGACGAGCCGCGCGGGCTGGACGCGGGCGCTCGCCAGGAGAAGCTCCTGGCCCATCTCGCCCAGCAGAAGCCGAATGGCGAAAGCCGGGACCCGCACGAACGCCGGCCTGCGCAGCACTCGCCCCAGAACCTTGGAGAATTCCCAGTTTCTAACCGCTGCCGGCGCGACGGCGTTGACCGGACCCACGAGTTCCTCGGTGGCGGCAGCGTGGAGGATCGAGCCCAGGAGATCGCGTAACGTGATCCAGCTCCAGTACTGCCGGCCGTCCCCCAGGGGGCCACCCATTCCCATCCGGAAGGGGACCAACATCCGTTGAAGAGCTCCTCCAGAAGGGGTCAGCACGATGCCGATCCTCAAGATCACGACACGGATACCCGCCTCGGCCGCCGGGCGGGCCGCTTCCTCCCACGCCCGCCCGACGTCGGCCAGGAAGCCGGACCCGGCCGCGGTGCCTTCGTCGAGCAACATGTCGCCGCGGTCGCCGTAGTAGCCGATCGCCGACGCGCACACGAGCACCCGCGGTGGCGACGGGGCTGACGCCAGGGCACGAGCCAGCAACCCGGTTCCATCTACCCTGCTGTCGCGGATCTTCCGCTTGCGTTCCGCCGTCCACCGTCCCACAGCGATGTTGGCTCCTGCCAGGTGCACGACCACATCGTAGCCCGACACCGATTCCGGATCGAGCAGCCCCTCAGCTGGATCCCATGATGGCTCTGTCTCGCCAGGCGCCGGAGAAAGCTCGCTCCGCCCGCGAACCAGCCTCGATACGGATTGACCACTGGACGACAGCAGGGACGTCAGTGCGGTGCCGACCAGGCCGCTGGACCCGGTCACCAGGAACCGGTCGTACGGGGTTTCCGATGGGTGTGTAATCTGGCCGCTCATCCGGTCTGCTCCTGTAGTTCTCGACACCTGCGCGGTGAAGTCTGGCCCTGTCAGCGCTAACCGTTATGATACGCTGCATGATGCGTATCCTGCACCTTGCGGACGTACACCTTGGCGCCTCGTACGCCTCCTTCGGACGGCATGCCGGAGAGAGGGCGGAGGCAGTACTCGGGGCTTTCCGCCAGCTTCCCGAAGTGGCACGCGATCACGAAGCGCACGCGGTTCTGCTAGCCGGTGACCTGTTTGACAGTCCGCGACCGGACGACCGGAGCGCGGCGGAGGCCAGGGAAGTCATCCGGCAGTTGCTCGAAATCGTCCCGGCCGTCTTCCTGGTCCCCGGAAACCACGATCCGCTGGTAATACCAGGTCCGTACGCCGACCTCCCCGAGGCCGCGCACGTGTTCAGCTCTCCCAATCCGAGCCAGCCTGCCAGCGTCGATACAGAGGCAGGCCCGCTCCACGTTTACGGCTTTGCCTACGACTTCGCACACGAACCGGACCCGCTCTCCCGATTCCGGCGAACGGAGGGCGAGGGAGTGCACGTGGCCTTGCTGCACGGGGCTGTCCGCGACGCGCCTCACTGGTCCGGCGGTGACTCCCTGCGCCTTTCACGGGATGAGCTCGGAGCACTCGGCGTCGACTACATCGCGCTCGGTGACTACCACAGATTCCGCCCTCCCTCGGAGTTCGCGGCGGACGGCTCGGTGCCCGCGTGCTATTCCGGTTCTTTCGCTGCGCTCGACCACACGGAGACGGGACCTCGGGGCGTCGTGCTGGCGGAGGTGACTCCCGGTTCGGCTCCTGTCGTCCGGCTCACACCCTCTGGCGTGCCCCCACTGCAGGCGCTGCCGGACCTGGATGTCAGCACGTGCTCGGACGACCTGGAGGTGGTCGAACTGGTCGCCGGCCTCGTGGAAGCGAGCTCGCTCCCTGTCGTGACGCTCTGCGGGCAAACGGAGTTCGCGGTCGATCCGGAGCGTGTGGAAGCAGGACTCGCGGCCCGCTTCCCGTTCGCGCGGGTCCGGGATCGGACGAGGCACTACGACTCGCGGCGGCTGGCGGAACTGGCCACTCGCGACGATGTCGTGGGCCACTTGGCGCGCCTGGGCCTCGACAGAATCCGTGCCGCATCCGACGAGGTCGAAATGGGACTCAGGGAGCGGGCTCTCCGCAAGGCACTTCGAGCCATGGGCGTCACGTGAGCGAGCCGCGTCTCGAGGCGATCGAGCTCGAGTACGGATGCCACTCCGGGCGCTTCGACCTTCCGGACGAGGCACGCCCGGTGGTGATCGCGGGTCGCAACGGGTCAGGCAAGACCACTCTCCTCGAGGCTTTTCTGCGAACGCTGTACGGCTTCACTCGCCGAAAGCCCGAAGAACGGAGACTCCTGGAGCTTCGTCAGCCCTGGTCGGGAAGACCGGCCGAGGCGGAGGTATGGCTCCGCGCTGCCGACGGAAGCCGCTTCGCGGTGCACCGGAACTTCGCGAGCGACCAGGTCGTCGCACGCGATGATTCCGCGGGCCTGGAGGTGTTCCGCGGCGACGGGAATCCTGTGGGTGTGCGCAGCGAGAGCCGGCGGTACCAGGACCTTGTCCGCGACTGGATCGGATTCGGGACTCTCGAGCCGTACCGGGGAACCGCCTGGATCGCACAGGGTGAGCTCGTGGACACGAAGCTGGACGACGAGCTCCTGCGGGCCGCGGCAGGCACGCACCGCAAGGTCGAAACCGCCCTGAAAGAGCTTCGCGACGCTTTCGAGGCCCTCACCCGGGAACCAATCGAGCCCGGCGGGCGAGCAAAGCGGCTGGCGCGCGAACTCGAAGAGTTGCAGGAGGCCGCTTCACTGAGCGTAGAACGCCTTGAAGCGGCCCGGGACGCCCGGAGGCGGAAGCGACCGGTCCTCGAGCGGACCGGTGAGATCCAGTCGGACCTCGGCGAGGTCGAGGCGGAGATCAGACTTCTCGAAGCCGCCTATCGGCCGATCACCGAGCGCCGGACCCTGCTGGCCGAGCAGAAGGAAGCGGAGACGCATCTCGCAACGCTGACGGAAGCGCTTCGCTGGCTGGAAGAGACGACCGGCGAACTCGGGCGGGCGGAGGCGGAACAGGTCAGCGCGGAGGTTGGAGGGCGGTGCCCGGACGACTTCGAAGCTCGGCTCGGGCAGGCCGAGTTACTGTGGGAGAGGGTCGCGGCCCTGGAGGGGCAGCTGGCGGGCGTGTCCTCATACGAGTCCAGTTCACCCTCCCCGTGGCGATCCACCATCGGTATCACGGGCATCGCGCTGCTGATACTGGGTGGAGCGGTAGCCGTGACCCTTTCCACCGCGGTGGGCGCGGTGATGGCCGTCGCCGGCCTGTTCCTCGCCGGGGCCGCCGTGTGGCAAACCAGGTCGGGGGGTGGCTCGGAAGCGCACGCCCGGGAGCAGGTCCGGCGTTTGGAACAGGATCTCGCCGGGGCCCGCGCGAAACTGAGCTCCATCGCCATCGGAGTTCCCGCGCCCGAGTTCCTGCCGGCAAACGTGGCGGTGCACCGGACCCGCTTCCGCCGCCAGGAGGAAGCCCAATCGGCCGCGGGCCGTGCGCGGGAGCGGGCGAGCGAAGCGGCGGAGCGCGCCGCCGGGCTTCTCGACCCGGCGACGGCCGGCGATCCAGGTGGCGAGGACGTCCGTCGCCGGCTGGAGGCTGCCCGGGAAGCGGCCCGGACGGCCGTGGCCAGAGTCCAGCTGCGCCTCGAGGAACAACCCTCGACGCCCCTGCTTCCCGACGGCGTCGATCCGACCGTGCCCGCGGTGGAGTCGGCTCGCGACGATAGACGAGCCCGGAGAGATGCTCTCAGCGAGGAGCGTACACGTCTTGATCTCGAGATCCGGGACCTGGACCGGGCTTCGGAGGACGTGTTCGCGCTGGAGGAGCAGCTGGCGGGGTTGCGCGGCCGTGTTCTCGAGGCCGAATCGGAGGTGGCGGCCCGGCGCTTCGCGTGGGAGCTCGTCCGCGATTCCTACGAAGAGTTCCGGGCGACGGACCAGGATCGGCTCCTGGCAGCGGTCAACCGGAGACTCGACGAGCTGTCCGCGGGCGAGCTCGGTCCGGTGACGGCGGTTGGTGACCTGGCGACAGCCCGCGTGGGCACGGCCGGCCGCGAGGTGACGCTGGACTCTCCGCCTCTCAGCTTCGGGGAGAAGCATGTGGTCCTGCTGGCGATCCGCCTGGGCGCCGCCGACTTCCTCGCGGGCGACGGCACCCGGCATCCGCTGCTGGTCGACGAACCTTTCACGCACCTCGACGAGGTGCGATCACGAGAGGTGTGGGACCTGCTGCACAGGCTCGCGACGGATCGGCAGGTGATCGTAACGACGCAGGATCGGCTCGTGCTCGACCATCTCGGAATCCGGCCGGACCTCGACCTGGCTGCGGTGGAACGGCCCGTGGAGCCCGAACCGGTAACCGAATCCCGCGATCAGGATCAGGAGATTCCCGATCCAAACGACCGCCCCCCCACCGCTCCGTCCGCCCCGCCTTCGCCCGAGCCCGCACAGGCACAGCTCGAACTGGGCTGAGCTGGAACGAGTGGGACGCGAAGCCTGTTCTTCCTTTTTGCCGCCCCCTGAGCGATCGTTGTGCTCCCTCGTCGGGCTTCCGCAACGGAACCAAGCGGCGGCGTGTTGTAGAATGGCCTGAAAGTCGAACCGATCCATCTGTAGCGAGGTCTAGTTGATACTATCGGACACAGCCATTCGCAGGCCCGTGCTCACGAGCATGGTGTCAGCGGCTCTCATTCTGTTCGGGGCTCTGAGTTTTACGCGGCTCTCGGTCCGCGAGCTCCCGGACGTGGACCCCCCGATCGTCTCCGTGTCGGTGTTCTTGCGTGGCGCCAACGCCGGTGTGATGGAAACGACCGTCACGGACATTCTCGAGGAAGAGCTGAGCACCATCCCTGGCGTCCGAACGATGAGCAGCTCGAGCGCGGAACAGGTCACCAACATCTCGCTCGAATTCACGCTCGACCGGGACCTGGAGACCGCCGCACAGGACGTGAGAGACAAGGTCTCCCGGGTGCGGGGACGACTTCCTCAGCAGATCGATGAGCCGGTAGTTCAGAAGCAGGACGCGGACGCGCAGCCGTTCATCTGGATGTCGATGACGGCCGGCGACTACGACATGATGCAGCTTTCCGACCTGGCCGACCGGATCGTGAAGCGCCGGCTTCAGTCCATTCCGGGCGTGGGCCGGGCCCAGATATTCGGCGAACGACGCTTCTCCATGCGGATCTGGCTCTCGTCCACGGAGCTGGCGGCGCGCGGTCTCACGGTCCAGGACGTCGAGAACGCGATCGGCAGTCGCAACGTGGAGATCCCGGCTGGTCGGATCGAATCGGAGCGGCGCGAGTTCACGGTCCGCTCGCTTGGCGAGCTCAAGACCGCGGACGAATTCGCCCGACTGGTGGTGGCCAACCGCGACGGCCAGGTCGTGCGGCTCGCAGATCTGGCTCGAGTGGAACTCGGTCCGGAAGCGGAGCGTGGACACCTCCGGTTTAACGGCGAGAGAGCTCTCGCCATAGGGGTAATTCGACAATCCAAGGCCAATATCGTCGAGGTCTCGGACCTGGTGCGGGAGGCTGTTCCGGAGCTGGAGGCCGCCTTGCCCCCAGGTGTGGAACTCTCGATCGGCTTCGATGAGGCCACGTTCGTCCGGCGCTCCATTCGTGAAGCGGAGGACGCGTTAGTCCTGGCCGGAATCCTCGTCGTGCTGATTATCTTCGTATTCCTTCGCAACTTCCGAGCGACGATCATACCCGGCCTGGCGATTCCCACGTCCATCACGGCGGCGTTCGCTATCCTTTACGTTCTCGGGTTTTCGATCAACAACTTCACGCTGCTGGCCCTGATTCTAGCCATGGGCATTGTCGTCGATGACGCGATCATCGTCATGGAGAACGCGTATCGACACCAGGAAGACCTCGGAGAGGAACCCGTGGTGGCCGCAACGAAGGGCACCAGCGAGATCGCTTTCGCGGTCATCGCCACGACAGTTGCCCTGGTCGCAGTCTTCGCTCCGCTTGCCTTCCTGCAAGGCACGACCGGTCGGTTGTTCAATGAGTTCGGTATCGCGCTGGCGGGAGCCGTGGTGGTATCGAGCTTCGTGGCGCTTACGCTGACTCCGATGCTGAGCGCGAGGATCCTGCGTGTACCCGCGAGCCATGGCCGGATTTTTAACGCCTTCGAGCGAACGTTCGAAGGGATCGCGTCGCTCTATGCCCGCACTCTGGGCTTCGCCGTAAGGCACCGGGCATTCGTCGTGCTCGGCGCGGGCGCCGTGGCAGCCGTGGCGGTGATCCTGTTCAATGGTCTCTCGCGGGAGTTCCTCCCCCCCGAGGACAGGGGTTTCATCTTTGGGGCTACACAGGGACCAGAGGGAGCCTCGCTCGAGTACATGGATGGCTACCAGAGGCAGGTGGAACAGATTATCCGCCAAGCCGACGGGGTCGAGGCCCTGTTCAGCGTCGTGGGGAGCAACAGCTTTCAGGCCTCAGTGAACGGGGGTTTCCTGTTCGCCGATCTCGAGGACTGGGATGAGCGGGACAAGGGCGTTGAGGAGATCCTGGCCGAGATCCAACCGCAGTTGTTCGGCATTCCGGGCATTTTCGCCTTCGTGTTTCAGCCGCCGGCCATCGGCTGGGGAAGTCCCGTCCAGTTCGTCGTGCGCAACCCGAGTTTCGACTCGCTCACCGCCAGTATGGATCGCCTGGTCGCCCGGGCAAGGCAGATCCCAGGCATGGTCAACGTCGATACGGATCTGAAGGTGAACAAGCCGGAGCTCGAGATTCACTACGACAGAGAGCGGGCCGAGGACCTGGGCGTGCCGGTGGGAGATATCGGTGGTGCGCTGCAGGCGCTGCTGGGAGGGAAGCGGATCAGCCGGTTCACCCTCAACAACAAACAATACGACGTGATCGTCAGGTTGGAGCCGTCGCAGCGTGCCACGCCGGGTGACCTCTCGGGCATATACGTTCGGGGACGGGACGAGACCCTGGTCAGCCTTTCGGCGCTGACGCGTGTCGAGGAGACCGTTTCGGCTCGCCAGATCAACCATTACGATCGGGTGCCCTCGTTTACGCTCTCCGCGGCACTCATGCCTGAGTTGGCCCTGGGGGCAGCGATCGACTCGCTGCGTGCCGCCTCCGCTGAACTGTTGCCACCCGGCAGCAGCACGGTTCTGTCCGGCGAGTCCCGTGAATTCGAGGAGAGCGGGAACGCCCTGTACTTCGCGTTCGTCCTGGCACTCATCGTGGTCTACATGGTACTGGCTGCCCAGTTCGAGTCGCTGGTACACCCGTTCACGGTCCTCCTGTCGGTGCCGCTCGCCGTTACCGGCGCCTTGTTGACGCTCTGGTTGACCGGGTCGACCCTTAACCTGTTCAGCCAGATCGGGATGATACTGTTGATCGGAATCGTCACGAAGAACTCGATTCTCCTGGTCGAGTACGCCAACCGGGCAAGGGCGCGCGGACTGGATGCCGTGGAGGCCATGCTGGAATCCGGACGCATTCGACTTCGGCCGATCCTCATGACTTCCGTGGCGACAATCATCGCCCTCATGCCGATCGCCCTGGGGCTGGGAGCGGGCGCTGCCAGTCGTCGGCCCCTGGGCTACGCCATCGTCGGCGGGTTGTTCTTCTCGACGATACTGACCCTGTATCTGGTCCCGGTCGTGTACGTTCTGCTCGATTCTCTGGGCGCCCTGGCGAGAGGGCGGAGGGCCGCTCCCGCGGTAGTTGAGGCAGCGGAGGCTTCGTTATGAGACGTTTGCGGCTGGCGGTTGTCATGACAGCCATCGTGGCTCTCTCCCTGCCAACCGTCGTGGAGGCACAGCTGGCCACGGCGCTGCCAGGCCCGACGGCGACCGCAGATCTACTCGACGGAGGTCTGTCATCGCTGGGAGAGGCGCCGCTGGAGCAGGCGGCTCCCGACTCGGTGCTGAGGGTCACGCTCGCCCAGGCCCTGCGATTGGCGGCGAATGTCGATCCCAACTACGTGGCGGCCTTGCGACAGGTGGGAGACGCTGACTGGGTGCGCCGCCAGGCATGGATGGCGTTCGTCATTCCGAGCGCCGACTTCCGCTGGTCGTGGAATCGATTCTCTTCGCCGCAGTTCAACCTTGGAACCGGCGATCTGGCGGACGAGCTCACGACGGCCAGTCTCGGCGCCCGCTATGATCTGTTCACAGGCGGGGCCAGGATCTACGACATGAAGGGCTCGGCGGCGAGGGTCGACGGCGCTCGGGCCGGTGAGCTCCAGGCTCGCTTCGAAACGGCCCTCGGGACTGAGGCCGACTACTACGAGGTCATCGCTCAGACCGAGTTGCTGCGCGTCGCCCAGGAACGGACGGCGCGCGCCGAACAGCAGCTTGAGATCGCGCGGGCTCGTGTGCTGTCCGGCGCGGCCGTTCAGACGGACTCACTACAGCTGCTTCTGGAACTCACGCGTGCGCAAGTGGAAGAGCTGCAGCAGGATGCGTCGGTCAAGGTGTCTCGACTCCAATTGGGACGCCGGGTCGGCCATTCCGGTCCGGCGGACGCGGTTCCGCTGGATACGCTTCCGGCCAAGCAGCTTCCGATCACCGAGACCGACGCGTACCGGGAGGCCCTTACGGAGAGTCCGCGCGTGGGAGTCGTTCAGGCAGAGGCCCTTGTCGCGGACGCGTTCTTCAAGTCGGAAAGGGCCAGCTACCTTCCCACGATCAGCTTGTTCGGCCAATGGGCCGGGTGGGACGATCAGATCATCCCGGATGCAACCACCAGGACCACCTACGGCGTTTCGCTCAATTTCCCGCTGTGGGACGGAGCGAATCGGGAGATCCGGGTCTACCGGGCCAACACGCTGCGCCAGGTAGCAGAGGCGGCGCGTCTGGATACTGAACGGGAAGTCGGGCGCAATATTGTCGCGGCCTACCAGGCCTACGATGCGGCGCGCGCCAGTGCGGAACTTGCGGCGCGGGCCGTCGTCGTTGCACGCGAGAACCTGAGAGTCCAGCAGGAGCGCTACCAGGCGGGTGCCACCACGATCCTCGACCTGCTGGTCGCGCAGGTGGACCTTACCGAAGCGGAAGCTGGCCTCGTGCAGGCACGATTCACCACGCGGCTGGCGCTGGCCGGGGTCGAGGCGATCCTGGGCCGCCGATTGTTCGACAAATGAGGGGTTTGGAATCTGTGAAGCCTAAAGATACGGTACGAATCGTAGGCAGGGCAGCGGCGGTGCTGATCACCGTCGGCCTGACCGTCGGGGCGTGTTCGGGCAGTGACGACGCGGAGGCCGGCCCGCCGGGTGGTGCGGGCCAAGGCGGGCCTGGTGGTGCCCCGCGAGGCATGCCGGTGGACGTGGTTGCGGCGAGGCTGGACACGGTCGTGGATGCGATAAGTTCCACGGGCCAGATTGAAGCCGTCCAGGCCATCGACCTGCGCCCGGAGATTTCGGGCCGCCTGGTTCGTATCCTGGCCCGTGAGGGAACCGAGGTCAGGGCCGGCACGGCCCTGTTCAAGATCGACGACGCGGAACTGCTGAGCCAGGTGGCGCGCCTCGAAGCGGAGCGGGACCTGGCCGAGCAAGCGCTGGCCCGTACCCGAGAGCTGATCGAGCGCAACGCCTCGTCGCAGGCCGACCTCGAGCTCGCGGAAGCGAGCTTCCGCAGCGCGGAGGCACAGCTCCAGCTGCAGCAGACCCGGCTGGATCGAACGGTCGTGCGGGCGCCCTTCGGCGGCGTGGTCGGAGAGAGATACGTAAGTCTGGGTGACTACGTCACGTCCAGCGACGCCCTCACCACCCTCCAGACCGTAGACCCGCAACGCGCAAGCTTCCAGGTGCCGGAGAGGTTCTCGCAGAGACTCGCCGAAGGCCAGCGGATCACTTTCCAGGTCGCTTCGGTCACGAATCGGGTGTTTGAGGGAACGGTGGACTTCGTCGACCCGCGAGTACAGTTGCCGGGCCGCACGATCACCGTCAAGGCACAGGTCTCCAACGCCGACCGTGCCCTGAAGCCGGGCATGTTCCTGGAGGCCCGGCTGGCCACCGAGGTGCGGCCGCAGGCCGTGGTCGTGCCGGAGGACGCCATCCTGCCGCTCCAGGGAGCCACCTACGTGTGGACGGTGAACGCTGAGGGAATGGCGGAACGGGTAGAGGTAGTCCTCGGTGTCCGGACTCCGGGATGGGTCGAGGTCCTGAGCGGTGTGGACGTCGGAACCCAGGTGGTCGTCGGCGGAATCGAGCGCATGTCGCCGGGCGCCCCTCTCATGCCCAACGTCCTGGAGCGCTGACCCGCGACCCGCCGGTCGGTCAAACGCTCTCGGCTGTCTCGGACACGGCGGCGGACATTCGCCGGATACCGGCCATCCCGTAGTCGATGATCGCGTAAACGGCCGCTACACCGGCCATGTACACCGGTACCTTTACATAGTCGGGATAGAAGATCAGGGTCAACAGGGCCGCCACCTGGAGAGTCGTCGTGACCTTGCCTCCCATCCTGGAGTGGAAAGGCATCTCCTTGCCGGCCAGCCGCCCCACCAGGAAGACGCCGCCCGTGAAGATGTCCCTGAGAATCAGGATCAGAAACTCCGCCCAGTCGATACGGCCCGTCGGAAGGAACGAGACGAGGGCCAGGAACACGAAGATCCGGTCGCAAAACGGATCCAGCAGAGCGCCGATCGCGGACTCGGTATGCGTGACCCGTGCGATGAAGCCGTCCAGCAGATCCGTCGTGGCACCGGCGACCACAATAGCGGCCAGCCATCTGGGTTCGCTGACGACCAGGAACATGAACCCGAGGGGAATCCGGAGCAGAGACAGGAAGTTGCCGACGGTCAGGAAGCCGGCCCCGTGATGGTCGTCCGCCGGCGAATATGGTGCCCCGTGGGTCGACTGATCTCCGACTGGAGTCACGCCGCACCTCCGGACTGTATACCGCCGGCCGGACCGGATGACAGGTAGTCTTCGAGCGCATCCCGGAATGGCAGCGGTTTGACCCGAAATACTGAGCGGAGCGGATTGTCCGCTCCGCTCAGAACGCTCCCGCACCGCAGTACGTCCAGCTGTTCCCTGGTAAACGGAGTCGCGAGTCCCGCACCGCGCACGAAACGGGTAACCGGAGAAGCTACCCGATCCGGGAGGGCGAGAATCGGGCGTCGGAGGCCCGCCACCTCGCCGACGGTGCGCACGATGCTGGTGAAGCTGAGGCGATCCGGCCCGGCTACTTCGTACAGGCCCCCCTCGACGTCGGGGCGCTCGACCGATTGAGTCAGGGCATCGACCACATCTTCCACCGCGACCGGCTGGAGCCGAAACGTCCCATCCCCGAGCATTGGGAAGACCGGAAATCTGCGAAGAAGTGCCAGGATCGCCGTCACGAAATGATCGGAGGGGCCATAGACCACGGCCGGTCTCAGGATCACGTGTTCCACTCCGGAGGACATGACGGCATCCTCGGCCTGGAAGCGACTGCGATAATAAGGGCCGGCGGCCGGGCTGGCACCGAGTGCGCTCACGTAGACGAAACGTTGGACTCCGGCATCGAGACCGGCGACGAGCAGGCTGCGGGTCCCCGTCACGTTCACCTGCTCGAGCGTGGATCCCGGGGCCGACGCGCTGCACCCTGCGAGGTGGACGATCGCGTCGCACTCGAAGGCCGCAGATCCGAGAGTCTCAGGACTGGTGACGTCCCCCTCGACCCATTCGACCCCCGGCGCGCTGATGCGGCCAGGGCCCTCTCGACCCCTCCACATGGCTCGCACCCGGTGGCCGCGAGACGCGAGACGGGGAAGCAGGTGCCCGGCGATGAACCCCGATGCGCCGGTGACCAGCACCCGACGCGAAGGCGTCACCGCTGCGTCGATCGGATCCAGTTGTTCGCAGGCCGCCACCCCCCCTGCCGGATCGCCGGCACCGGGATCGGCCTGCCCTGAGCCTGACGGCATCGCCACTCCATCGCTGCTTGGAACCCGCACTAGTTTGGCGATTGCCGTGGGATACGCGCAACGCTTTTCAGTCGAGGATCGACGACTCTTCAAGGGCCAGGTCGCCCGCTGCCACCTCTGCGGTCGGCCTCTGATCGAGGAATACGAACTCCTGCACGATCACGTCGGCCGTTGGAATCGTCACCCCATCCCGGTCGTAGGAGCCGTATTCGATCCTCCCCTCCACGTACATGCGTGTCCCCTTGCGCACCCACTTCTCGACGGTCTGTGCGGCCCCGGCCCAGAAGGTCAGACGGTGCCATTCAGTCTTGCGCTGGTCCTGACCGTTTTGCTGGAACACGCGGTTGGTAGCCAGGGAGAGGTGGGCGACCGTGCTCCCGGATGGGGTCTCCCGTACGTCAGGGTCCGAACCCGCATTCCCGACGAGAATGACCCGGTTCACCGAACGGCTCATGTACGCCTCCTTGTTCGCACTCGACATTCCAGGGCGCGACTCGCGCCAGCAGTCTCAAGGAGATTCGGCGGAACCCGGAGTGGAGGGAAGATCGATTGTGACAGTTTCCCGAGGTCGGATGCTCAGGGCACCAGGCGGATGTCTTCCACCGGAGGCGCTTCACCGATCTCCGCTGCGAGGTCGAGGAATCGCCTGAGGCCGGCGAGCATCCCGTCGTCGAGGTCGTATCGAATCCTCGACCAGTAGGAACGCAATCGAGACGACGGGAAGCCGTATCGTGCTCCGGCGAGGCGGGTCAGCGTCGAGATGTCCGTTTCGATCGCATCGCGGCGCTCCAGGAGCAGCCGGTGCAGCTCCCCGGTTTCCGTCCGCAGGGCGGCGCCGTCCGTAACCAGCCATAGCGCGTATACAAACGGCAGACCGGTCCAGCTGCTCCACTCGGCGCCCAGATCGACATGCGCCTCGCCGGGCTGTCGCGTCCTGCGCAGGGCCACATCACCGATGAACAGGGCCGCATCCGCTTCGCTCGAGTCGGAACCGGGGGCGGTCGATGATGGGCGAGGAACCAGCGGATCCACCTCTCGCTGGTCATAGTCGACCCACACAGGCCGCACGCCGAGACGCGTCTCGAGCAGAATCCGGAGGAGACATCGCGACGTCGCCGAGGCCGTGGGCAGAGCCACGGTCTTGCCATCGAGCTCCTCGAGCGGTGACCGGGTCGCGAGAATAATGCTCTCGACCGGGCCGGCGCTGCCGATGCACAACCCCCTGAGAGCGCGGTACTCGCGTGAATGGCGCGCAAGCTCTATGCTGGATCCGGGGGCGACGTCGAGCTCCCCTTTCGCCAGGCGGCGATTGAGATCGGAAGGCGTTCCGTCCACGACCTCGAGCCACCCCGGACGCGACCCTTCGAGCACCGGCCCGTGGATCGGATAACAGTTGCTGTAATCAATGTTCCCTAGACGAAGCATCATTCCCCGCATGTTCGATTCTGCGATCGGTGATGGATCGCGCCCGTCGGCCGGCGGCGCAAGACTTTGAGGCCCTCGCGCACCACCGGTCGGTGGCGGGGTTACCTGCCCGGCTTCCTGATCCTCGCGGGTCTCGCGGCCATCTCAACGTTCGTGTTCTTCCTCGACACGATCCGCCGCGCCCTGGTGGAAGGCCCCCGGATCGTGGTCCTCGCCCCCGAGGCCAAGGGCCTGACGCCGGGGGCTGATGTCTGGGTCGCCGGCTTTCCGTCCGGCCGGGTCACGCGAGTGCTGTTCGATGATCCCGAGGGTCCGGCGGAAAGGCGGGTCGTTATCCACGCCACGCTCCACTGGACGGCCGTACCGTTCGTTCGGTCGGACGCTGAAGTGACGATCGGCAGCTCGTCACTCCTGGCTCCCGTCGTGCTCAAGCTGGACCCGGGAGCGCCCGGCAGCGAGCCGTTCGATTTCGCCGACACCCTCACCGCACCCCCTGTACGCTATACCGATCAGCTGCTGTCGCTGGCGCGCGAGGCGCGCGCGACGGTGGACACCCTGTCTTCCCTGTCACGCGAGCTTGCCGTCAGGCTCTCGGAGGGTCCCGGAACGGCCGCCCGCTTGAGGCGTGACGGGGCGCTGGTGGACCGAATGGCCGCGATTTCCGCGAACGCGAAGGCCTTCTCGGTTGCTTTGGGGGCAGATGACGCACTCCCGAGCCGGCTGGCCGCGGATTCCCTGGGCGCAGCCGTGGCCGCGATGGCGGACGCTCTCCGCAGCCTGCGGGGTGAGGAACGCGCTGCGGAGACGGCCGACGCGGTGGTCGACCTGGCCGAACGACTGGAGCGAGTTTCTGCCAACCTGGACCGGATGGACCGGGACCTACGCGCCGGAAGGGGAACCGCCGGAAGAGCCCTGTACGATGACGAGATCGCACGGCAGCAGGCCGCATTTCACGCCCGGCTGGACAGCCTCCGATCCGAACTGCGGCGCGACCCCTGGCGCTGGCTCCGGGTCAAGCTCTTCTAGAAGATCGGCGCAGCAGTCCGCCGCACTGCGTTCTCATCCGCGAGGGGGCGGAAGGCGTGCCTCGAGTACGTACTTCACGACTTCTCTTCTTCTTCCTCGCTTCCTGCGGGTCACCACGATCACTGACTCGACCACTCCCTCCGGGTCCTCGACCGAGATTCGAAAGTCCGCCGAGCCGTCTACCGCGGATACGCCGGTGCGAACCATGCGACCCGGAGGGGCCTCTGCCCTGCGGGCCGGATTCCGAAAGAGCGTCACCATCGAACGTCGCCGGTCGCCCGGAAGCCGGCGCGAGATCTTGACCCGACTCAGCCAGTCGGGCTGGTAGCTGATACGCCACAAAGTGCCCAGCTGGTCTACGCCCCGGGCCTCTCGGTTGTGTCGTGCCATGACTTCGCCCTCCATCGATTCGTGACTCGATGCCCGGGCCCTCCTGCTCTGGAACCGAACTCGCCGTCGAACGTATATGCTCTCCGTCCGTGCCGCGATCTTGACCGCGAAGTCGGATCCGGTTATATGAGAGTCAACCACCCGATTCTCACCGAATCCCCATATTTTCGGACCGCTGAACGAGCATTTTTCGGAACTGACCTCTGTTTGACAGATTGCCTCCCTGTTCGATCAGGCCGTGTGAGGACACGACGTATACCAACCGACCGGAGCACCCCGTGGACATCGCCGAACTGAAATCCAAGTCGATCGAGGAACTGCACGAGATGGCCGAGGAGTTGAGCCTCGCCAACTTCTCCGGCCTTCGAAAGCAGGATCTGATCTTCCGAATCGAGCAGAACCTGCTCGACTCAGACGTCGTGCTGCGGGGCGAGGGAGTGCTCGAAATCCTGCCTGAAGGCTACGGTTTTCTGCGTAGCCAGGACTGGAACTACCTCTACGGTCCGGACGACATTTACGTGTCGCCGTCACAGATCAAGCGGTTCGACCTGCGCACCGGTGACACGGTCATGGGCCGGGTCCGACCCCCGAAAGAGGGAGAGCGATACCTGGCCCTCCTCAAGGTCGAGGAAGTCAACACGGGCGACCCCGAGGCCGCCAAGCACCGCATCGCCTTCGACAACCTCCGTCCGCGCTACCCTGAAGAGCGCCTGCGCCTGGAGAAGGAGGACGGCGACATCTCGATGCGGGTCCTGGACCTGATGGCGCCGGTGGGCAAGGGACAGCGGATGCTGATCGTCTCGCCTCCCAAGGCCGGAAAGACGATCATCCTCCAGAAGATAGCCAACGCGATCCTCGAGAATGACCCGGACGTGTACCTCATCGTGCTGCTCATCGACGAGCGACCCGAGGAAGTCACGGACATGGAGGAGCACGTCGACGCCGAGATCATCTCGTCCACTTTCGACGAGCCGGCGGATCGTCACACGCAGGTCGCCGAGATGGTCCTGGATAAGGCCAAGCGCCTGGTGGAGTACAAGAAGGACGTCGTCATCCTCCTGGACTCGATCACCCGGCTGGCGCGAGCCTACAACACGACCGTCCCCCACTCCGGGAAGATCCTGTCCGGCGGGGTTGACGCGAACGCTCTGCACAAGCCCAAGCGCTTCTTCGGAGCCGCTCGTAACATCGAGGAAGGCGGCAGTCTGACCATTATCGCCACCGCCCTGGTGGAAACGGGAAGCCGCATGGACGAGGTCATCTTCGAAGAATTCAAGGGGACGGGGAACAGCGAAGTGCTCCTGGACCGCCAGATCGCGGACAAGAGGATCTACCCGGCGATCGACGTCAATCGGTCCAGCACGAGGCGCGAGGAGTTGCTTCTCGACGAAGTCGAGCTGAACCGCATCTACCTGCTTCGGAACTTCCTGGCGGACATGCCGCCGGCCGAGGCGATCCAGTTCCTCATCGAGCGCTTGAAGAGGACCGCCGACAACACCGAGTTCCTCAACTCGATGGCTGCCGGTGAGTGAAGATCGGGCGCGGGACCGGACGGACGAGGCCCTGGAACGGGCCGGACTCGCCGACATGCGACCGGCCTACCGAAGGCTCCTCGTCCGCCTGAAGCAGGCGGACCCGATGGCGTTCGAGGAGGCGAGCCGCCGGTACCGCGAACACCTCGAGCCGGCGATCGCCGCGGGTGAGGCTGACGCGATCGCCGCGTGGCTCGACTACGGGACGTGGCTCGCCGGCCGGTTTGCCTCCGGCCGCCCGCTGGAGATCGATGCGTCCGGCAGGGCACGTCCATTCGACCCGGGTTCGACTCCGGGCGCCGGTGCCATGGTTCTCCACGTCCCCGAGGACGACCGGGCGCCGGCGACCGTGCTGGCCATGCCGTCCGCTCCCAGCAATCCGCAGCGCGAGACCGTCGACCTCCTGATCGGCTGACGTACCCCGAATGTCCGGTGCGGCGACCCCGGAGCGCCGCGGCCGGTCGAGCTTGCCGACTCTTGTGCCTCGTGACGCGCCCCGCGACAATCCGATCGTGTACTCGATCCGGACTTTCCACGTTCCGAAAGAAAGCGCCGTCTCACAGTGAAAACGACCGCCCGC